>CAYYMW010000244.1:0-10511 GCA_964472515.1 uncultured Verrucomicrobiota bacterium
GCCGCCGCCTCGTTGCCGAGGGTGACTGCATGTGAAAAGGGTGGTCATGCTGAGTTTTGCCGCTGTTCGCTGCTATTTGCAGGTATTGGAGCTGGGGGGGCGGCGTAGAGCGTCAGGACGGCATTCGTAGGACGCTCCTGCGGTGTTGCGCACCGCAGGATAGCCGGGCCCGCCAGACCCTGAATCGCTGATGGCAGCGCTCATCGACGCCCACCCTGGAGTGGGGCGTCCCGGGACACCAGTTGTCCATGGACTGGATGGACTGAGTGGGAAAAGAGGCCGGTTCGCGGTGGCGGTCTGGCTATCCCGATCACGGCCTTGTGTCCCGCTGGCCGATTCTCCGCGTCGACCGCGCGGCGCAGGCCGGCGCCCCTACTTCCCCGCCAGGGTCGCAAAGCCTTCCTCGATGGAGGCGACGTGTTGGATGGTGGCCAGTTTGGCGTAGAGGCCGCCTGCCGCCATGAGGCGGTCGTGGTCGCCACGCTCCGCCACCTGGCCCTCGCAGAGCACGAGGATCTGATCGGCCCGGCGGATGGTGCTCAGGCGATGGGCGATCACGAACGAGGTGCGCCCGGCCATGAGGTGTTCCAGTGCCTCTTGGATGAGCCGCTCCGTGGCGGTGTCCACACTGGCGGTCGCCTCGTCCAGGATCAGGATCGGCGCGTTCTTGAGGATTGCCCGCGCGATGCTCACCCGCTGTTTCTCTCCCACGCTCAGCTTCACCCCGCGCTCGCCCACCCGGGAATCGTAGCCCTGCGGCAGCTTGGCGATGAAATCGTGGCAGTTCGCCGCCCGGGCGGCCTGGATCAGTTCCGCCTCGGTCGCCGAGAGGTTGCCGTAAAGGATGTTCTCCCGAATGGTGCCGTTAAAGAGAAACGGTTCCTGGCTGACTACCGCTACCTGTCGACGGAGCCAGTCGAGGGGCACCTGGCGGATCTCATGCCCATCCACGGTGATGCGGCCGGACTGCAACACGTAGAAAGCGGGCAGGAGGCTCACGAGCGTGGACTTGCCCGCGCCGGTGGGGCCCACCAACGCGATCATCTCGCCCGGCCGGGCGGTAAGGGAGATGCCGCGCACCGCGGTCTTGCCGGGGCCGTAGTCGAACACCACATCCTCATACACCACCTCGCCCCGAGCGCGGTCGGGCAGGCTGGCTGCGCCGCTTGCCGCTGCCTCGGGCACGGCATCCAGGATGTCGAAGACCCGTTCCCCGGCGGCCCGGGCGGCCTGGAGCATCTGGTTGAGCCCGTGCAACCGTCCGATCGGCTCGTAAAACAACGCCAGGTAGAACAGGAAACCGACCAGTTGCCCGAGGGTCATCTGGCCGCTCAGCACGTGGCGGCCGCCCACCCAGAGGACCAGCACCGTGCCCAGGGCGGCGGCGAAGCTCATGGCCGGCGAGTAAGCCGCCCAGGCCCGCATGATCCCCAGCGTGCCCAGGCGCAGGTCGTTGGCGCGGTCCCCGAACCGCGCATCCTCATGTTCTTCGCGGCCGAACGCCTTGATCTGGCGCACCCCTTGGAGGTTGTCCATCAGCAGTGCGTTGAGGGCGCTGGAGGCCACCCGTTGGGCGCGGTAACGATGGTGCGCCGTGAGCGTGTACCACATGGCCCCGCCCGCCAGCAAGGGCAGGGGCACCAGGGCGATGGCCGCCAAGGTTGGGTTGGTGGAGAACAGGATGACGGCTACGCCCGCCACGCCCAAGACGGAGACCACCCCCTGCTCGGTGCCGTCGATCAGCACGCGCTCCACCGAGTTGACGTCCTCCACCACGCGGGTCATGAGGTCGCCCGAGGCGCGTTGGTCGAAGTAGCTTACTGGGAGGCGTTGCAGCCGGGCGTAGACCTCGCGGCGCATGTCCAGGATCACCCGTTGCTCGAAGCTGTTGTTGATGAGGATGCGCAGGGCGTTGAACCCGTCCCGCAGGAGGAAGGCGGCGGCCAGCGCCAGGATGACCGGCGCCAGGAGGTCCTGCCGGCGGCCGCCGATGACGTCGTCGATCACGAACTGGGTAAGCCGGGGGTAAAGAAACGCGAAGGCCAGCGAGACCACGGCGCAGGCCACGGTGCCCAGTGCCAGCCAGGGGTAGGGCTTGAGGTAGACCCAAACCCGGCGGACAACCTCCCAGGTCGTTCGCTTCGAGGCCACCGTCGCCGGGTCCGGCTCGCCCGCATCTCGCGCATGATGCCGCATCAGCCCCCAGCCTACGGCCCGGCCCCGCGCAAGCCAATGCCAACTTGCAACGGCGCGGGTTGCCTGGCTTCAACCGGCGGTCCTGACTTTGGGCAGCACCACAAAGAGGACCAGCCCGAGCCCCAGCGCAATGGCAACCAACTTCCAGCGCCACCGGGTCACGGTCCTTCCGTCGATGTTCCAGCCGCCCCGGCTCGCTCCCAAGGCCAGCCAGCCGAGCGCCGCCAGCGGCACGGACGCGTTGAGCGCCAGATTCAGCGCGGCGGCGTAACTGTAGACGGTGGCCCCGCTGGTCCAATTCCAGCGCGAGCGCAATTCAACGTCGCGGCTCATCTGCCGGGGCGTGAGCCGGGCGGACAACTTGGTGCCCATGGCCGCGTCACCGATCAGGCGGCGCGCCTCGGGATCGTCGATCAGCAGCGACGAAGCGTCCTCCTGGTAGCCGGTCGAGGATTGGGCCTCGATCCGCGCGCAGCGCACCGCGCGAAAATGAGGAGCGGCAGCCCGCCGGGCGCCGAACACGTAGAGGTCCATGGCGCAGTCCCGGCCGTTCAAAGCCGTCAGGCGCGTGGGGTAGAGGGGCGTGGCCGTCGCAAACGTGAAGGCCAGCGGATGCAGGGCGTCACGGCCGAACTCGGACTCGGATCGATGCACCCGGCTGGCCACGAAGACCCAGCCACGGTCGAGGTATTCCCGGATGACCGGTCGCGCGGTGTCCGGCAGCCCGCAGCCGTGTCCCTCGAGCCAGCGCAGGAGTGCCTGGGGGTCCCTGCCCTCGATGGTGGTGGTGTCGAACAAGCCCACGCGCCGCGCCGCCAGCACCTTGACGCCGCTCGCGGAGGCGGACTCGTCGGCGCCCAGCGTGGTCACCAAATTGCGCAGCCCTGAGGACGCAAGGATGCCCGTGAAGGCGATCACCCCCAAACTGGCCACCAATCCCAAGGCCAGACTCGCCGGCGAACGGGTGAAGACGCGCAGGTACAGGGCTGCTCCCAACAAGAGCAGGCCGGGGACGAGGTGCCCGCTCCAGAACCACGCCCCGACCGCCAACGCCAGGCAAAGGGGCAGATCGCGAATCCAGCTCACCTCGTCTTGGAGCGCTCGCCAACCCAGTAAGCCCACGCCGCAGAGCAACAGGGCGGCGAGGTAATAGGGTTGCACCAGGGACACGAAGCGCGGTTGGAAGGTCAGTTCCAGATCGGCAAAAAGACCGGGGGAAACGGCTTCGATCTTCGGCGCCGCGGGCAGCGGCACCACCCAGGCGAAGTTGGTGCCCTCGCCGAGAAAGGAGGTTTCGATCACCAGACGCTCGACCCCGTTGGCGAAGGAGATCAAGGCCCGTTGGTCCGGGATCTCCACCAGAGGCTGCGCGGGTTCAGACACGACCATCCCGTCGCCGCGTGCGGCTGCCACCCCGAGGCTCAGTCCCAAAGCCAGCACCGCAACTATCTTGAGGGCCTGTTTCACGGCTCCATGGCGGAGGAACCCGCGAAGCCCACCCGGAAGTGTGCATCGCTCGAGGCAAGGCTGGCGCAAGGCCCGGACATGCCCCCGGTCCGCCGCCGGTAACAGGTAGACCGGCCACACCCGGACTCCTCACGCCCTTGTCCTGACACCACTTCAGGCGGCCGGGTCGCCAGAACCCAGCCTTGCCTGTCCGGCCCGATTCCGGTAAATGAATGCAACCGCTGCTCATGCCGTCCCACTTCCGGGCGCCGCCTGAGGTCGTGACGCGGGCAGCGCAAGAACAGCAAACTCTATGATGCGAACCATGATCAAGCCGCTCGCCGGGCTCGTCCTGACCGGTCTGCCCCTGCTCCTTTCCGCTGCGGAACCCAAACACCTGCTGGTAGTTACCGCCACCAAGGGCTTCCGTCACAGCTCCATTCCCACCGCCGAACGCATTCTGGCCGAAATCGGCAAGAACAGCGGCGTGTTCGATGTGGATTATGTCCGCGGCGGCGCGGACGGCAAGGACGACACGGATGTGAAGGAGAAGATGTCGCCCGAAGCGCTCAAGAAGTACGACGGCGTGATCTTCGCCAACACCACGGGTGATCTGGCCATCCCCGACAAGGAAGCGTTCCTGAACTGGCTCAAGTCCGGCAAGGCCTTCATCGGCATGCACTCCTGCAGCGATACCTACCACGGCTATCCCGCGTACCTGCAAATGCTTGGGGGCGAGTTCCTCACCCACGGCGCGCAGGAACATGTCAGTTGCGTGGTGCAGGATGCCAAGCACCCGGCCAACGCCCACCTCGGCGGGGCGTACGAAGTCTTCGACGAGATTTACATCTTCAACAAGAACTTTGACCGTTCGACCGTCCACGGCCTCCTGACGCTGGACAAGCACCCCAACACCAAGCTGCCGGGCGACTACGCCATCTCTTGGTGCAAGGAATACGGCCAAGGCCGCGTCTTCTACACCTCCCTGGGCCATCGGGAAGACGTCTGGGACGCGGATCCCACCATGAAGGACCGCAAGAACTCCCCGGCGGTCAGCGAGGCGTACCAGAAGCACATTCTGGGCGGCATCGAATGGGCGTTGGGTCTGAAGAAAGGCGACGGCAAACCGCAGAGCACCAAGGCCAAACTGAGCGAGGCGGAGATCAAGGCGGGTTTCAAACCCCTCTTTAACGGAGAGAACCTGGCGGGCTGGCACCTGCGCAATCCGAATGGCCCCGCCAGTTGGAGCGCCCAGAACGGCATGCTCGTCAACACCCTCCCGAAAGACGGCCACGGCACCGACTTGGTGACCGACGAGAAGTTCTGGAACTTCACCGTCCGTTACGAGTTCATGGTCCCCAAGGAGAGCAACAGCGGTTTCTATCTCCGCGGCCGCCACGAGGTCCAGGTCCTGGATGACTCGGGCGAAGGCAAGGCCACCACCACCAGCAACGGCTCTTTCTACAACAACATCGCCCCCTCGGCTTACGCCTCGCGCAAACCGGGTGAATGGCAGACGGCGGAAGTGACGCTGATCGGCAACAAAGCCACCGTCATCCTCAACGGGGTGAAAATCCACGACAACGTGACCATCGACAAACCCACCGGCGGCGAGCTGGACAACCAGGTGAACGAACCCGGCCCGTTCTTCCTCCAAGGAGACCACGGGGCGATCGCCTTCCGGAACGTGCGGGTCAAGATTTTGCCAAAGTAAGCATAGCGTTTGCTAATGATGCTCTTTGGGCAAGAAAACGGTTGCAAATGCTGAGAAAAGCAGCCGAAATATGCGCTGCTTGTACCCACGGGGGCCGGTGCGCCCCGGTGGGGACCGGGCAACGCCTCAATCGAAAGACATGAAGAACGACAGTCAGTCCGATTTCAACCGGCGCGAGTTCCTCCGGGACAGTTCGCTGGCCAGCCTCATGGTGCTCATGGGCGGCATCCCCATCCACGCCGCCGAGGAAGCCCCGAAAGCCGCCGCTGACGCGCCCACCACGTACAAGGGCGAAGCCATTCCCGTCAACATTGGCGTGATCGGCTGCGGCGTGTGGGCGCGCGAGATCCTCAAAACCCTGGCGTTGCTCCCGAACGGGCCGGTGGTGGCCATTTGCGACAAGTACGAGCCCTACCTCAAGCGTGCGTCGAGCCTCGCCCCCAAGGCCGAGAAATACGCGGAGTACCAGCAACTCCTGGCCAACAAGGACGTCCAGGCCGTCATCGTCGCCACCCCCACCCACCTGCACAAGGAGATCGTCCTCGCCGCCCTCAAGGCCGGCAAGCACGTCTACTGCGAAGCCCCCCTCGCCGCCACGGTCGAAGAGGCCCGCGAGATCGCCAAGGCCGCCAAGGCCAGCTTCAAGCTCAACTTCCAACCCGGCCTCCAGAGCCGCGCGGACAAGCAGGTCTACAACCTGGGCATGTTCGTTCGCAACGGCGTGCTCGGCAAGACGGTCAAGGCCCGCTCGCAATTCCACAAGAAGCAGAGCTGGCGTCAGACCTCGCCCAATCCCGACCGCGAGATCGAGATGAACTGGCGCCTGAACAAGGCGGTGTCCCTCGGCTTGGCCGGCGAGATCGGCATTCACCAGATGGACATCGCGTCCTGGTTCCTCATGGGCCAGCCGGTCTCGGTCAGCGGCTTCGGCACCATCGTCAAATGGAAGGACGGCCGCGACGTGGCCGACTCCATCCAGGCCGTCTTGGAGTATCCCGAGGGGGTTCTGCTCAGCTATGAAGCCACCTTGGCGAACTCCTTCGACGCCGAGATCAACATGTTCTACGGCACCGACTGCGCCATCATGCAGCGCGAACGCCGCGCCTGGATGTTCAAGGAAGTCGACGCCCCGCTGCTCGGCTGGGAGGTCTACGCCATGAAGGAGAACTTCTACAAGGAAAGCGGCATCATCCTGGCCGCCGGCGCCACCAAGCAGACCTCCCGCATGGACAACAGCAAGGACAAGCCGGTGGACGAGAAGTCCGCCCTCCAGTATGGCTTGGAGGCCTTCCTGATCCGCTCCGCCGCCTACAGTTCCGCCGTGGCGGATTACGCCGATACCGGCGCCGACACCGGCGACACCGACGACTTCCGCAAGTACATGGCCGAGCTCTCCCAGAAGCTCGACAAGCAACTCGCCGAAAGCAAGACCGGAGCGCCGACCGTTCAGGACGGCTACGAGGCCACCATTGTGGCGATCAAGACCAACGAGGCGATCGTCAAGGGACAAAAGATCGCCTTCTCCAAGGAGTGGTTCGCCATCAGTTGAGCCCCCGTTGAATTTTAACCGACCCTGCAACCTCTAATCTGGTAACTATCGCACTATGAAATCACGTTTCGTGAAGTGGACGCTCAACCTCGGCGCCGTCGCCCTCTGCGCGGTGCTCCTGCAGGCGGCGGAAAACACCCTCCGCTACGGCTACCGCCAAGGCACCAAGGTGACCATCGACGGCACCTCGACGATCCATGACTGGACGGTCGAAGGCGCCATCATCGGCGGCATCTTCGAGGTCGATGCCGCGTTTGCCACCGACAAGTCCCTCAAGTCCGTCGCTTCGCTGACCACCAAGGGCAAGGCCCCGCTCGTCGACGTCTCCATCCCGGTGCGCTCGCTCAAGAGCAAGTACACCAAAATGGACGAGATCATGCAGGAGGCCATGCGCATGAAGGAGAATCCCAAGATTCTCTATCGCTGCACCGAAATGGTGGTGAAGGGCGAAGTCCCCGCCTCCGGCACCCCCGTCAAGTTCGACACCGTCGGCGAACTCGCCATCTCCGGGGTCACCAACAAGGTCGATATGGAAGTCACCATGGAGCGCCTCGAAAACGACATGATCAAGTTCAGCTCGAGCAAGAAGCTCAAGATGACCGACTTCAAGATCACCCCCCCCTCGCCGAGCATCAGCGGCGGCCTGATCAAGACCGGCGACGACGTGACCGTCAAGTTCGAGTGGATTCTCGGCACCAAGAAGGCCCAGTAATCCCGGCAACCCAACCTTTTGCATCGTCAAGGGCGCGGCAGCCGGCTTCGGCGCTGCGCCCTTGATCTTTGCGGCGGAAAACCGACACGAACCATCCAGCGGCGGGGAGAACAACGGGGTGAACCTGCTCGGTCATATCATAGCAGCGGTCGCAACGCTCGCGGTCGGCGTCGCCTGCCTCTTCCTGGCTGAGCGGGTGGACGAGGCGGTCTCCTCTTATCACCAGCGCCGCAAACGCACCCAGCGGGCCACCCCTTTCTTCCTCTGGATCACTTCGCTGAATTACCGGCGCATCCTCCAAGCCTGCGGTCTGCTGTCGCTCCTGGCCTTCCTCGTGCTGGCCTTCTTCCTGGCCAAGTACTACGAGGAATACCATTACTGAGCCCCGGCTTCACCTCGCGGGCCGGACCTCCCGGCGCTCTTCCCGGTACTCCACGCTGCGGCTCACCAGCACTTGCCGCCCTTCGAGGTGCCATTCGGTAAGCCGCGGGTACCAATAACCCTCAGGCACGCGCGACTTCTCCACCACCGCGCTGAAACGGCGCAGGTTGCCGATCACCCCGCCCCACGTCGTCACCTCTCCGGTCAACCGCAAACTCACCTTCCGGAGCACGTCTTCCTGCTGGTCGATCCACAAGCGCCCGGCACATTGGTTGATGAACTTGTCCCGCACCGTCTTGGCGGGCGCCGCGTCCCGCTTCGGGGTAAAGTCGATGACCCAGGCCGGCCGGCCCTCCACGGTTTCCGTCCCCACCCATTCGTAGTCGAAGCGCGCGCTCAAGTCCTCGTTGAACCGCACTTCCCTCCCCTTCTTGCGCGGCGCGGCCTTGGCCGAAAGGCCGGGTGCGTGGGGCTGGCTCTTTTCCTCCCGCGTCTTGACGTCCCCGTCGCTGTCCCGCTTCTCCAGCACGGTCACCTTGGTGTAGGTGTAGCGCGCCTCGAATTCCGCCTCCCGCTCCTGCTCCCGCTCCGCTGCCACCACCGCGCGCCGCACGATCTCCCGGGCCGGTGGACGGTTGGTCTCCGGGGCGGCGGCGGGTGCCTGGCCGAGGGCGGCTCCTGCCACCCATGCAGCCAGCAGCACCCCTGCGGCGGGCATCAGACGCATATCTTGGAGGCCGCGGCGTCAGCCGGGGCGGATCGTCGGCTACAGGCCCAGCTTCTTGAAGCGCGCACGGATCTGCTTGAAGTGGAACTCGAGCGAGCAGAGCTTCTCGAGTTCGCCTTTGGCGAAGTGCGCCGCCACTTCCGGATCCTGTTGGAGTTGCTGGAGGAAATCGGCGTCGGCGAGCCCCGCGTGCTTCGCTTGCCAGGTTTTCATCGCGTTGCGCTGCACCATTTCGTAGGCTTGTTCGCGGGTCAGCCCCTTCCGAATGAGCGCCAGCAGGACCGTCTGGGAATTCCAGAGCCCGAGCGAGAGCGCCAGGTTGCGCTTCATGTTCTCGGGATAGACGATCAAACCCTCGGTCAGACGGGTCAAGGTGGCGAGCATGTAGTCCAGCAGCGTGCAGGAATCGGGGAAGATCACGCGTTCGACCGAGCTGTGGCTGATATCGCGCTCGTGCCAGAGCGCCACGTTCTCCATCGCGGCCAGCGCGTTGCCGCGCAGCACGCGCGCCAGGCCGGTCAGGCGCTCGCCGGTGATGGGATTGCGCTTGTGCGGCATGGCGCTGGAACCCTTCTGCCCCTTGGCGAAGAACTCCTCGGCCTCCAGCACTTCCGTGCGTTGCAGGTGGCGGAACTCCGTGGCCCACCGCTCGATGCTGGCGCCGACGAGCGCCAGCGTGGTGAGGAACTCGGCGTGGATATCGCGTTGCACCACCTGGGTGGCGATCGGCGCCGGGCGCAGCCCCAACTCGCGGCACACGAAGGCCTCGACTCGGGGCGGAAGGTGGGCGCTGGTCCCCACCGCGCCGGACAACTTGCCCACCGCCACCGTCTTGCGCGCGGCCCGCACCCGCTCGATGGCCCGGCCGAATTCGTCGTGCATCAGGCCCATCTTGAAGCCGAACGTGGTCGGCTCGGCGTGGATGCCGTGGCTCCGGCCAATGCAGGGGGTCCGCTCGTGCTCGCGGGCCTTCGCCGCAATCACCTTGCGCAGTTGCTCCAGATCCTCGAGCAGGAGGTCGGCCGACTGCACCATTTGCACCGCGAAAGCGGTGTCCAAAACGTCGCTGCTGGTCAACCCGAAATGGAACCACCGGCTGGCCGGATCGTTGATCCGCTCCGCCACGCAGGTGGTAAAGGCGATGACGTCGTGGTTGAGGGTCTTCTCCAGCTCGCGGCAGCGCTCCAGGTCGAAACCCGCCCGCTTCCGCATCAACTCGTAATCCCGGGCGGGCACCAGTCCTTCTTTCACCAGGGCTTCGGTGGCCAGCAGTTCGATCTTGAGCCAGATCTCGAGCTTGCGTTGCTCGCTCCAGATCTCCCGCATGGCCGGCCGTGAATAGCGCACAATCATGCGCTCACTTTACGCGACTCCGCGCAAAAGGGAAGGCCCAACGGAAGCGCTCCGGGACCGGCCCGTCCTCAGCCCGGCGCCAGGGCGGCCGGCACGTGGCGCTCGATGGCCGCCTTCAGCTCGGCGAGCTTGACCGGCTTGGCGATGTAGTCGTCCATGCCCGCTTCCAGGCAGCGCTCGCGGTCGCCCTGCATCGCGTTGGCGGTCATGGCCACAATGCGCACCCGCCGCACGTCGGCAGACCCCTCGCGCTCGCGGATATGCTTGGTGGCCTCGAAACCGTCCAGTTCCGGCATCTGGCAGTCCATGAAGACCAGGTCGTACGGAATGCGGCGGAGCGCGTCCAGCGCCTCGAGCCCGTTGCCCACACAATCGGCATCGTACCCCAGCTTCCGGAGTTGCCGCACCGCCACGCGTTGGTTCACCACATTGT
>CAYYMW010000245.1:0-10446 GCA_964472515.1 uncultured Verrucomicrobiota bacterium
CCCCTGCCGTTCCCCCCGGCGGCGCCCCGATACCTGCAAATAGCTGCAAATAGCAGCAAAACTCGCATCACACGACATCCGCATCACCCCCGTCACAAAGGCGCGTCACCGCTTCGCTTTGATTTGCCCGGGCGTCGGACCGGCGGTGCGCGGCGCTCCAGCGGACGGCAGGATTCGGGAGGGTATTCCCGACTTGAGCCCGGCCCCGGTTTCGACGATAGTCAGGATAGTTCAAGCCAGCCGGGCTGCGTGCCTTATGCCTGCGGCCTCGGCGGCACCTACCAGACGCTATGGGCAAGATCATCATTGTGGCGGGAGTACCCGGAGCCGGCAAATCCACGGTGTTGTTGGAGGCGTGGAAACGGGTCGAAAACGAACTCAAGTACACCATTGTCTCGTTCGGCACCGAGATGCTCAACCTCTGCAAGGAGGCGGGCTTGGTGGCGCACCGCGACGAGATGCGCAACCTGAGCGCCGACATCCAGGAGGAGATGCAATGGCGCACCACCAAGCGCATCGCGGAGCGCCCCGAGAACATCCTGCTCGACACCCACTGCACCATCAAGACCGGGTCCGGCAGCTACCTGCCCGGTTTCACGGCCCGCATGCTCGAACGCATGTCCCCGGCCGCCATTGTCCTGGTGGACGCCCATGAGGCGGAAATTCGCGGCCGGCGCAAACTAGACAAATCGCGGCCCGGGCGGACCATCGAGGGCAACGACGACATTCTCGAACACAAGGTCATCAACCGCGCCTACGCCGCCGCCTTCTCTGCGCGCAGCGGCTGCCTCCTCCGGATCATCCAGAACAACACCGGCGAATTCGAGCGCGCGGTGGAGGAGTTCGTGGCCACCATCCGGTTCATCGGCGTCGAACGGTTCGTGGTGGCCGCCAAACCGGCCGACACGCCCCCGCCCACGCCGCCCGCAGCCTGAGTTCCGCTGGCAGGCAGTCGCTCCCCAGAAAGCCACTGGCGTTCTCCGCGCGAACGCTTAGGTTGGTTGGATGAGTCTGACGGACATCTTCCTCAGCCGACGTGGGTGGTTTCAACGGGCCGTGGCGACGGCCCTGCTCCTGTGGGTTGCATCGCTGGTCCATGCGGACGTGCCCATCGCCATCGAGGGAGTCACAGACCGGGCGTACGACCTCTACGAGGACCGCGTCTCCTTCCGCGTCCCCACGGTGAGCGGCTACACCTACCGGGCCGAGTTGGACGGCGCCCGCGTGCCCACCGACCAGTGGGTGGAGGTGAACCGCGTGGATTACCACGAACTCGCGGTGTGGCGCACGAATGTCTTTACGGCGGAGGGCACCAACCGCTTGGTGCGGTTCATCGTGCAATCCAGCGAGCGCAGCGCGTCGGGCGCGACGGAAAACGGCCTGCCGCCGTGGACCCCTTATCCGCCGATCCCTTCCGCGCCCGAGGAGGTGACGGGGGCGGTGTTGGACCTCGTGATGCCAGCCATCTATCCCTCGGGTTTGGAAATCCCGGTGGTGGCCTGGCTGCGCAGCACCAACGGCGGACCGGTCCGCGCCAACGGGTACCTGAAGGCCGACGGACATCCCGACATCCGCCTCTTCCGGGGCGCAGGTTCCGGGTTTCTCGCGGCCGAGCAACCCACCGACCACGTCCAGTATGACGCGGTCCTGGCCGGCCTCCCCGTCCAGCGCATGGTCCTCCTTGAAACCAACACCGCCTGGACCAGCGTCAGCGGATCACTCTCCGGCACGGTGATCTGGCCGGACAACGCCCGCATCGCGGTGACCGGCCACCTGACGATCCCCGCCGGCGCCACCCTCACCATCGGGGCCGGGGTGGTGGTGCGGCTGAACGCGGGAGTAAACATCACGAACCTCGGCACGGTGGTGATCAATGGCACCTTGGATGCACCCACGGTCTTCACGCCCGTGACGCGCGCGCAACCATGGGGCGGGTTTCTCCTCACCGCCAGCACGTCGCGTTTGGAGGCCAGGGGTACGATCTTTGTGGGCAGCGGCGCGGACCCCAACGCCGTGAGCGGCCACCGGCACGAGCAGTGCCTGTTCTACATGGACAACCACGCCCGACTCGCGCTGACGGATTGCGCCGCGATCTACCTCGCCGGCCAATTCGGGCACGGGGTGGACCGCGGTTCGCCGCTGATCCAGGTGGAGATCACCCGCACGTTGATTCAGCGTTGCATCACCGGGGGCGAATGGAACGGCAGCGCGCTTAAATTGCTCCAGTCGGCGTTGATCGAGGTGCCGTACGCCACCGGGGAGTTCTACAACGGCGACGAGGACGGCATCTACTTCACCACCGGCGAGTACGAGGTCCGCGACAGCCTCATCGGCTGGACGCGGGACGATGGCATCGACTCAGGCAGCGGGGGCGCGGGCACGGTGACGGTGAGCAACACCTGGGTCGAGTCCACGTATCACGAGGCGTTCGCCTGGTCCGGCGGCGGGCGGGTGACGACCAACCTGAACACGGTCTCGCTCAATTGCGGCCAGGGGATCGAATGCGGCTACAGCAGCACCACCGGATCCCCGCTCGACTACGCGGACCATTGCCTGATTCTGGGCAACGCCACCGGCGCGCGGTTCGGGGATAACTACGACTGGACCTTCAACGGCTTCCTGCGGGTCACCAACTCGATCCTGCTGAACAACTATCGCGATGTGTGGGGATTCAACTGGCAGAAGGACGCGCAGGGCTGGCTCTACCGGTCCAACCAGATGGATATCCAAGGCAACTTCCTGACCGCGCCGCTCCCGCGGCATCCGGACAACGCGGTGTGGAACCCTGCCGTGGACGCGGCCCGGCTGGCCCCGTTCATGACCACGCCCCCGGACGCTCCGGTGGGCATGGGCTTCGCCGTGTGGACCAACCGGTACGCGCTCGGAGCGCTGTTCCAAGGCACGCCGGTGGGGCTCAGCTCGTTCACCACCCACCCGGTTAACGTCGACTACGCCTTCGAGAACGACAACGCGACGCTCGCCACCGGGACGCTGACCTTCGTGCCGGGCGAAACGATCAAGCGCATCTACCCGGCGGGTTTCGACCTGGCGGCGCAGGCGACCGTGCGGCTCGTGCTGCTGAACCCGCAGCAGGGCATCCTCACCGGGGAGACGAACGTGCTCTACCAAGGCACGGTGGCGCCACCGCAGGTGAGTTGCCTGGCCGGCGGCACCCAATTCGAGCTGGGGCGGTTGATCGAAGGCGTTCCCCTCGGCCTTAGCGTGCCTTCCGCCCTGCCCGTGAGCGTGACCTACCAGTGGGAGGCGACGGAGGGAGTCTTCGTTCCGGGCACGGTGCGCTTTGAGCCGGGCCAGACGCTCGCGTGGATCACCGCGCCTGACCTCCCGGTGGCGGACCTTGCCATGGTGCACCTGCAGTTGGGCGGGGTCACCGGCGCGACCTTGGCTGGCGCCAGCCAGTACTACTGGGTAAAGACGCAACCTCTGGCGGTGGCGGAAACGTTCACGCTCATCCCGCTGGGCGCGGTCTGGAAGTACCTGGACACCGGCACCAACCTCGGCTTGCCGTGGTCGGCCACCCGGCCTGACGGATGGACCGGCACGAACTTCATCGACACCGCCTGGCCTTCCGGGCCGGCTTTGCTGGGTTATGGCAACGACGGCGCCGAAGCCACCACCAACAGTTACGGCGGCGTGACGTCATCCAAGCACCTCACCTATTACTACCGCCACGCCTTCCTGGTCACCAACGCGCCGGCCCTGGCCAGCCTGACGTTCAACCTCCTGCGCGACGATGGCGCGGTGGTTTACCTCAACGGCGTGGAGGTGTACCGCGAGAACATGCCCGATGGCGTCATCACCAATTTGAGCGTGGCGAAGACGAACGTTGGTGGCACCGCGACAGTGTACGAGTCGCGGACGTTTGCCGTGAGCGCGTTGCCCCAGCCGCTGGTGGAGGGCACGAACCTGCTCGCGGTGGAGCTCCACCAATCGGGCAAGTCGTCCTCGGTTATTGCGTTCGACCTTGAGGTCACCGGCACGACCACGCCGCCTGCGAGCCTCGCACCGACCCTGTACTCCGGGACGTTTGGCGGCCAGTGGGTGCTGGGCTGGGGCGACCCCGGCTACCAGCTCCAGACTGCGACGAACCTCGCCGGGCCGTGGACGGCCCTGACCGCGCCCAGCCCGTGGCTGGTCAACCCCACCAACCAGCACGAGTTCTTCCGGTTGCAGCAGCGGTGAGCGGGCTCTCGTTGCCAGCCTGCCCGCGAGGGCAGTGCATCACCGCGTCACCGCGTTGGTTTGCCCGCGCGGAAGGCGCGGCAACAGGTTGGCGACTTCGTTCCGGACGGCCAGGTTGGTGCTGGTGAGCAGTTGCTCAAGCACCGGCGCGGCCGCCGCGAGGGCCTCGGGCGAGAACCGCGCGAGCGACTGTGCTGCTACCATACGCGACTGCTGATCACCCTCGCGGATGGCCTCGGCCAACGGCACCGCGGCGGAGGGCAGGTTGGTGCACCATCCCAGCAATTGTGCCGCCCACAACTGGACCGTCTGACTCGAGTCTTCCCTTTGGCATTTGACCAAAATGGGTACGAACATCTCCCGCTGCTCGGGCCGGATCGTGTACTCGAGGTAAGCCAGGACCGTGGCGCGCGTCGTATCGTCGGCAATGCCGGGCATTGCCGTGCCGAGCGCCTCCACCCCGGGCGGGCCGATGACGGTCAGCGACCTGGCTGCCCAAGGGGCGTTGCGCGGTTCCTGAAGCATGCCCACCAACGCCGGGATGGCTTCTTGGGCAGCGGTCCCGAGGGTCTGAAACGCAAGGCCGGCGGAGTCAGGCTGGTAGGATCTCGGGGTGAGGACCCGCTCGTAGAACGGCACTTGGCGCTGCTCCAGCCAGGCGGCCACCTTGAGTCTCAGATCCCCCTCCGAGTAGGGAGAGCGAATCCAGCGGAGCAAGGTAGGAAACGTGTTGGTCCCCATGGTGCGAACCGCCAGCGCGGCCTCGTCGGTGAGCGATGCGAACGGCCACCCCCCGGTATTCGTCACCACGTATTGGTGCGTCCAGTAACTGAGCGGACGCCCTTGGTAACGAGGCTCGCCCCAGCTCGCACCGAACCGCCGCCAGCCCATCGCCAAGACGATCATCCCCAGCGCAACGAGGGCGATGACAACCGGACGCCGCTTCATGGGAACCAGGCCTCCTTAACTCGACGGCTTGCGCCATTCCTGGCGGGGCGGCTCGGGCAGCCCTTGGGCGCGCAGGGCCGTGCGGAAGTGCATCTTGGCCACATGCGGCAGGGCCTCGGCGCCACGGCGTTCGAGAAACTCCTTGGCGGCGGCATCCACGGCGGCGGAGGCGCCCTTGGGCAGGCGCTGGTCGAACTGTTTCTCCAGTTTCCCCAAACGGCTGACAAACTCATGCCGGGCGAGGATGGAGGCGGCGGCAACGGCAATATCCGCCTCCGCGCGGTGGCGCTGGATAAGTTCGATCTCGCGGCCCAGGCTCATGAGCGCCTTGGCCACGGTGGCGCGGTCGTGGGCGAACTGGTCGCTGATGGCGCGCACCGGCAGCGGGTTCATGCGGTGGCGCTGGAGCATCAGG
This sequence comes from uncultured Verrucomicrobiota bacterium, assembly GCA_964472515.1. Lineage (GTDB taxonomy): Bacteria > Verrucomicrobiota > Verrucomicrobiia > Limisphaerales > J093 > CAYYMW01. Next base: position 5,567 of record CAYYMW010000245.1, read on the forward strand.
TTCTCGATCACCCGCGCATGGCCCCACGCCAGGATGCGGTTCACGCTCCCCATCTTGGCGTAAAGGCGGTTGTAGGCCTCGTTGCCGACCGGCACCACCGTGGCCACGCAGCCGGGGGTCTTGACGATCACGTCCGCCAGTTCGGCGATCTTGCGGTCGCTGGAAATCTTCTTGGAATCGCGCACACCCGCCTCCTCGAGGGCCTGCGCCACGGGGCCGTTGACGTAGCAGCCGGCGATGCAGAGCGGGCCGAAGAAATCGCCCTTGCCGCTTTCGTCCACGCCGAAGCGGGGCAGGAGGCGGTCGGGGTCGAGGATGTTCTCATAGCCGAGGGTGGCCTGCTGGAGCACCACGGGCTCGAGGACGAACTCAATGAACTCGCGCGTCCCCTTGCCCTGAATCACCAGCTTGCCGCTCTGGTAGAAGACCACGGTGGTCTTGTCCTTCCCCGCGCCGAAGCGGGCGTAGGGGACGTCGCGAAACTCGTAGCCATGCTCCCGGAGCCAGGCTTCAAGGGTGTCGGCTTGCGCCGGGGTGAGCGTGCAAGTGTGACTGTTCAGAGGTGCGGCCACGGGGCTACCGTAGCGCCGCTGCGGAAAGGTGTCGAGTCCCGCCGCCGGTACTCAGGCGGACTTGCCGGGGTCGTAGGCGTGGGCTTTCAGGTCTTCGAGGTCGACGAATTCGAGGGCCGAGGTGTGCGTGGCCTCGAGCACGACGGGCGGCGCCACGCCGGCCTCGAGGGCTTCCTTCCAGCGGTTGACGCAGAGACACCAGCGGTCGCCGGGTTCGAGGCCGGGAAAGTCGTAATCGGGATTGGGCGTGACGAGGTCGTTGCCCCGGGCAAGCGTGAACTCGAGGAATTCGCGCGTCATCACCGCCGCCACGACGTGGAGACCGTAGTCGCCCGGACCGGTGCGGCAGTAGCCGTCCCGGTAGAAGCCGGTCACCGGGGTCGCACAGCAAGGGATCAGGTTGCCGCCAAGGACATTCGTCCGCATGGGCCAAGATAGCAGACGGCCACGCCGGGGCAAATGGAAGGCGGGGCCAGGCTACGGAGCCGCACCGGGCAACGGCCCGTAAACGCGCACCGCATAGGGGGCGAAGGTGTCCGCCAGCCAGCCGCCGGGGGTGGCAAGACAACGAGCCTCGCCCAGGACGGGCACCGGTGCGGGTGTCCGGCCGGGAGGCAGGGCAATTTCGGCGTCGAGCGGGCCGGGAGTAGTGTTGATGGCCAGGAGGTAGTCGCCGGCCGCGAGGTCGCCAGCCGCGCGTGGGACACGCAAACGGCAGGTGACGAGACTGCCCTCCAGCGCGGCGTTGAAGCGTTTCGCAAACTCGCGCACGCGCACCCGGCGCGGCCAAAAAGGCCGCTCGGCAGTGAATAGCGCCTGCCGGCTCTCCATTTCGACGACGACCGCCTTGAGGTCACTCCACAGTTCCGGGTGGGCGGGGAGACGCCAATTCAGCGCGTCATAGGCATAGTAGAAGACCCCGTTCGCCCCGTGAGCCAGGGCGAGGTAGGACATGCAGCGCAACTCCTCATAAGTCGGCGCGCGCAACGGAACGTCCACTTGGAGCTGGCCGGGAAAAGCGGTCCAATCGAAGGCCTGGATGACAGCGTAGACCGGCTGTCTGGGCGCGGCGGCCAGGCGCGTGAGTTGGGCCCGGCGGCTGAAGCTCGCCAACGGGAGCCAGGGCACCGGGTAGTAATCGAAGCAGACGAGATCGGCCGCGGCGGCGTACTCACGCAGGGCGTGATCCCGGCAAAGGACGACCGCGGTGGGCTTGCGCGCCCCGGCGGCCTTGACGGTCTGCCGGGCGCGACGCACTTGCGCGGGCGCCACGTCTTTCAGGTCCGGCTCGTCGGCCAAATGCCACGCCCACAGAGCGGGGTGGGCATCGAGCGCGCGCACGCGGCGTTGCACGGCGGCGGGATCGAAGGCGGGGCCGGCTTCCGAGCCGGGTTCCGCCAGGACTCTCAGGCCTGAGCCGCGGGCTGCGTCGAGATAGGACTGTCGCGCCGGGCCGACCACCGTGTTGAAGCCAACGGCGCGCAGGGCGGGCAAATCCTGGAGCTCGGAGCCGGAGTAGATGCCCAGCGGAACGAACCCGGGAGCCCGGCTGGCGCAACCCGCCAGCAAGCCGAGCGCGACCACGAGGCAGGCCACCGGCCGGACGCGGCGTCGAACCGGCGAAAGATCGGTTACTCGGGACGCGAGATGCACGAGGCCAGGCACACCAGCAAGGTGAAGAGGAACAGGACGGCGTGGTTGATCGGCGCCAGACCGAAGCTCACCGGCAACAGACAGCCACCCAACGCCAGCCAGAGGAACCCGGTGAGCATCCGCGGCACCACGATGCCCCCGGGCAGGAACCACCGCGCCACGGCTGCAAGGAGCGCCACGCCGGGGGCAACGATGCGCAGGGGAGTGACCCCGCGGGTTTCGGGCGGAAAGCTGGCCCCCAGTTGGGAGCCGAGCTGCGACCATGCAAAAGCCAACATCGCCCCGGCTATGACCAGGAACACCAGCGTGCTGGCGAGCCGTTTGGCGCGTTCGCCATCAGGGCTGGCCGCCAGCATCACCATCGCCACGCCGCCACCGGCCAGGACTGTAACCGCGCCGCTGCGGCTGGCGGAGATCAGCACTGCCGCGCCCATGGTCACCGCGCAGGGCAGGAGCAGCACATGGGGTGATCCCCCCGCCCGGGCCGTGGTCCGCCTCGCGGCGGCTGCGCGGGCGCGCAGGCACCACCAGAAGCCCAGGCACACCGGCCAGACCAGGTTCAGGTACTGTGCGGCGTCGGCGTTGCGGGGAAACGGCCCAAACTGGGCGTAAGCCGACGATTCGGGTGAGGGTTGCCAGAGCCAGAGGAGTGCCGCGGTGCCATCCAGGCGCTGGAGAATGCTCACCAGCGCGAGCGCCGCCGTGTTGAGGCACAACACCCACAGCAACCGGCGCGCCCGCAACGGCAGGCGCCGGGCTCCCCGGGGCACGTCCGTTTCCGCCTCCTCGCCTTCCTCCGGCTCGGTTTCCTCGTCATCAGCGCTGTGTTCCCGCATGTGGCGTTCGCCGCGGGTCTTCGTCAAGAGCCAGTCGCGCGTGGCCCAAAAGGCCCCCACCAGCCCGAGTCCCTGGACCACCCTCGTCCATCCCGCCTGCCCGCCCAAAACCGCCGCGAGGCACCCCACGGGCAGGAGAGCCGTCAGCGCGGCCAGCAGGTACGTGAACCAGCGGGGGCCGCCGTCGCCCCAGCGGGCGGGCTGAAAACCGGCCTTGCGGCAGATGATCTCCTTGGCGATGAGCATCCCGCCCAAGGCGATGCCAGCCAGGCTCATGAGCCAGACCACGAGCGGGTCGGTGCTGCCAAAAGCCCATGGGCCAAGGACCAGCAAGGCGAAGAGGACAACGGCGGTGATCCGATCCAGGATGCGATGGGCGGGCGGCGTCCGCGTCTTGGAGCGGTGGCCATGGCGCGAGGATCGCGCGGATGGTGAGGCTCCCGCAGCGGCCGATTCCGGCGGCTGGGCTCCGGGGGCATCACTGGTCTCATTTCCCATGCCCATGATTCAAGGCGATGCGGGCGCACGGAACAAGCCAGAAAGCGGCCCGAAGGCGCGCAGGCTTGCGTCCGCCGGGCCTCCCACCCAGAATCCCGCTGTGCAAACGCTGATCCTCGGAGCCGGCAACGTCCTCCTTTCGGACGAGGGTTTCGGCGTGCACTTCATCCGCCATCTGGAGCAGCGCTACCGGTTTTGCCCGGAGGTGACGCTCTTGGATGCGGGGACGCTCGGGATGTTGGTCACCCACGAACTCGAACGGGCCGACCGGGTCTACATGATCGATACCGTCCTCGCTGACGGACCGCCCGGCACCCTCCTCCGCTATGCCAAGCCGGACTTCATGCTCCAGCGTCTGCCGCTCAAGCTCTCCCCCCATCAAGCCGGCTTGCAGGAAATGCTCCTGGTCAGCGAACTGCGTGGCCGTTGCCCGGCGGACATTTATCTGCTGGGGGTCATTCCCCACTCCTTGGAACCCGGTTGCGCGCTATCGCCCGTCTTGCAGCCACGCCTCGAGGAACTGGCGGAACGGTTGGTCACGGAGTTGCGCGGGTTGGGGTTGGCGATCGCGGCGCGGGAGCCGGGCGGGCCGGCGGCGCGCTGAACCGGCCGCTGCGCCCGGCTAACGCCGGAGCAGCAGCACCCAATCCTCCGGCCCGGGAGGGGCGGGAGAGGTCCACCGCGTGGCTTGCACGGCCGGGAGCGGGGTGTACCCGCGGGACCGGGGGTTGAACCACGCCGCCCGATAGGTCCCGGCGCCCAGCGCCACGGTGGCGGGACCGCCCTGGGGCAGGTACACCACGTAACACCGGCCCGGCTCCGCCAGGCAAAGGCTGCCTTCGCCCGCGAGCTCGGGATGCGGTTCGAGCTTCCACCATTCGAGCTGCGTGAAGAAGTGGACCAGGTGGGCCAGGTGCCGGAAGAGCACCATCGAATCGTCACCCCGGCCGTTGAGCCAGCCTCCCCCCGTGTCCGCGCCGCGGCCGGTGCCGGACGTGGCGCGCTCCCCCGTGGTCTGGTACCCCCCGGCCATGGCGATTTGCCAGGCCAGCCGGCGGCGGGTCTCGGCGGTCCGGGCGCGCTCCGTCTGGCCGGGCGTCAACTGTTCCTCGAAGCCGTACTGCTCGTTGACCTGGGGAATCGGCCGGCCGGTGGAAGCCTGGTTGCGCCGTCGCTCCAGCATGAACCCATAGCCACCCGCCTCGTCCCAGGCCTGGTAGAGGGCCAGGTCCGCCCAAGGCGACGCGAAGAAATGGAAATCGGCGTCGCCGCGCACCGAAAGCAGGTGCTGCCAGGGATCGCTCTGGCGCACCAACTGCCC
>CAYYMW010000246.1:0-7780 GCA_964472515.1 uncultured Verrucomicrobiota bacterium
GCTCCGCTCCCCACGACCACTCCGGAGCCCGGCATCCCGGTGGTCTCCGCGGCTTCGACGGCGGGCGGCGCCCCCGGCGGCAAGGGGGCGGCGGGGACCGCTGCCGAGGCGGAGCAAGCCGGGGATTTGCCGCCGGTGCCCCATGACATCTGCGAGTTGGAGTCGTTGATCGAGGAACTGGAGCAAGCCATCGGCTTGAGCGCTTCGCCGGCGAAGGACAGCCAGCCGGGCGGTCAGAGCGCCCCGGCGGACCTCAGCCGCCGCCAAGGCTTGGAGCGGCAATTGGCGAAGCTCAAGACGCTGTTGCTGGCCCGCCAGCAGGAGGACTTCTCCGCGGTCCTGCGCGGTTTCTTCAGCCGGTGCGGGGCGGCCAGTGAGTTTCCTTTCGAGGCCTGGCTGGAGTTCGAAGCCAAATTGCGGGCCCGCCGCTATTCGTGGCCGCTGCTCGAGACCATCGGGCGGGCGGAGGCGGTCTTTGCCGAGTGGCGGGAGGAATCCGCCTGGCTGGCGGCCAAGCAGGGGATGAGTCTCAACGCGTTCCGGAAGTATCTGGCGGAGTGGCCCCAGGGCCGTTTCGTGGCCGAGGCCCGGCACCTCATCCAGCCCCTGCTGGCCACCTTGTGGCAGTCTTGGCTGGGAGCCGGCCAACCATGGGAGAATAGCCTGGGCATGCGTTATATGCCGGTTCCCGGGACTTCAGTGTTCTTCTGCGTTTGGCCCACCCGGGTGCGGGACTACCGGGCTTTCGCTGACCAGGCGGGCCGGCCCTGGCAGGCGCCGCATTTCCGCCAGGGGCCGACCCATCCCGCCGTCAACGTCAGTTGGGAGGATGCCCTGGCGTTCTGCGAATGGCTCACGGATCGCGAGCGCGCCAACGGCCTGCTGGGGCTCAAGCAGCATTACCGCCTGCCCACCGACGAGGAATGGAGCGCGGCGGTCGGGTTGACGACCGAGGTCGGGGCGACGCCCGCCGAACGCAGCCTGCACTTGAATCGAACGTACCCGTGGGGCGAAGGTTGGCCGCCGCCGCCCGACGCGGGGAACTACTCGCCGGCGCTGAAGGTCGACCAGTACGACTACACCTCTCCCGTTGGCAGCTTCTCCGCTAACGAATACGGCCTCTATGACTTGGGCGGCAACACTTGGGAATGGTGCGAGGATTGGTATGATGCCGAGCACACGTTTCGGACCCTCCGTGGCGCTTCGTGGGTCGATGCCACCCCTGGCAGCCTGCGCTCGGCCCACCGGCACGGCAGCCTGCCCCAAACCCGGAATTTCAACCACGGGTTTCGCATCGTCCTCGCCTTCCTGCCCGCAACCCCCGCCGGCGGGGCGACCCTCTGAGCGTCCCGTCGAGTCGTTTGCCGGTTGAGGTAGGAGGCGCCATGGCGAGCTGACTTTCCGCCCGGGTTGGGGGGGCGGATGGCCCATTCCGTTCGACGCAACCCCCTGTCTCTCAAGCGAGTCGGGCTTCCGTTGCCATGGGTTTCTGCATTCTTACAAGTAAAAAATCGCGTCGTAACGATTCGTTTTTCACTTGCGCGGGCACCTCGGGATTGACCATAAAAGAAGCATGAGCAACCAAGAGACCCAAGTGTCGGGACAGCTACCCTCGTACATCACGAGCGCGACGCCGAATCCTCAGGCCAACCGTGCCCCGTGGTATAAGAACACCGCCCCAACCTATGCGGGCATTTTCCTATGGTTCGTCTTCTGGGATTCGATGGCCGGCAACGGCCTTGCGGTAGGTGGGTTGGGGGCCACCCTGGCGGGCATTGTCATCGGCGCGCTGATCTGCCATTTCCTGTTTTACATCGTGCCGGGTAATCTCGGCGCCGGCACGGGCTTGCCCCTCTACGTGGTAGGCACCTCCACTTTCGGCGCGGTCGGCGGGTTGATCATGCCCGGGTTCCTTATGGGCGCGCTGCAATTCGGCTGGCTGGGTGTCAACACCTTCGGCTCGGCGGATGCGCTGGCCAAGGGCTTCAATGCGCCGAATCTCTATATCCCCCTCTGCGTGATCTGGGCCTTGGGTGCCGCGTTTGTGGGGCTCAAGGGGATCCAGTATGTCGCGAAAGTGGCAACGTACCTGCCCCTGATTCCCCTGGTCGTGCTGATCATCGGCTTGGTTAGCTTTGGCGGTGCGGCTGCCAACTACAAGCCGGCTCCCTCCACCACGGGCGGCGGCGGCATGCAGGCCATGTTGATCATGATCGCGGCCATCGTCGGCTTCTTCGCCACGGCGGGCGCGGCGGGCGTCGATATCTGCACCAACAACAAGGATAAGAAGGACGTCTCCATGGGCGGCATCGTGGGCATTGTGATCGCGATCATCTTCACGGCGGGCATTTCCGTGATTGCCGTGGCGGGCGCCCAAGCCTCGGGCGTGATCGGCGCCGGCGACATGAACATGACGACCGCCCTTCAGAAGAAGCTCTCCCCGGGCCTCTTTGCGGCCATCATGATCGGCCTCACGCTGGCTTCCTTCCCTGGCGCTTGCTTCTCCTCCTTCATCGCGGCCAATAGCTTCAAGACGGTCATGCCCAAGGTGAATCCCTTCATTTCCGTGGGTATCGGCGCCATTGTCAGCATGGCGCTTGCCATCACCGGCGTGGCCAGCAAGCTCCCGAGCGTGTTCGGTTTGATCGGCGCTTCCTTCGGTCCGATCGTCGGCGCGATGGTGGTGGACTACTTCCTGAGCGGCAAGCAATGGAGCGGGCCTCGCGCCGGCTTCAATCCTGCTGGCTGGATCGCCTGGGCGCTGGGCTTCGTCGTGGGCATCCTGCCCAACGGCCTGATGCCGGACGCCATCCGGGTCAACATCCCCTGCGCTCCTGTGGCGGCCTTCATCGTGGGCGCGGTGGTGTACTTTGTGTGCGCCAAGATGGGCATGCTCTCCCCGGTGATGCCGCTCCCGGCGGCCAAAGCCGCGGCCAAGTAATGCCGGCTTAACCTACGTCTTCCTCACAGGCGGCCCCCGCAAAGGGCCGCCTTTTTGCGTCCAGGCGCTGAGTGCAGGCCGGGCTTGACCCGCCTTCGTCCAGCCCCCAACATGCGGTCAGCAGCCAGTCAACCGTTGTCCGTGAGTCGCCGGGGCCCGCACCCGGGATCTCCGCCGGCTCTCGCGGCCACCTTCGGAACATGCGTCGAAATCCACGGTTCGCATCCGTCCTGACGGTCGCACCCTTCGGTGCAACCGCCCGCCGGTGCGGTGCCTTCTGCGCTGGTCTCCAACCCTCAACCATCCTCCACCATGATCCACCTTGGCATCCATACAGACAATTGGCGTCCGTTGAGCGTCGGCTTCGAAGCCGCCTGTGAGAAGATTGCCGCCACGGGGCTGAAGCACCTGGAGTTCTGCGCCATCCACGGCCAGAACTTCATCGCCGCTCTGGGCTACGATCCCGGGGTGTCGCTGCAGTCCAATCCCCGGGCCATCCGCAAGTTCCTGGACAAGCTGGGGCTGAAGGTGTCTCAGATTGACGGTTCCTACCCGATGATGGGGCCCAATGGTTCGGCCTACGGGGTGCAGTACGTGCAGCAGTCGATCCGCTTTGCCGCCGATTTGGACTGTCCGATGGTGGACACCGTCGACGGCGCGTTTGAAACGCCCGGCATGGACCGCAAGGAGGTCTTCCGGATCACCTGCGACAACTACCGCCAATGCCTCTCCTGGGCGGAGGACTACGGGGTGATCATTAATGTGGAACCGCACGGCCCCTATACGAACGATCCTGACTTCATGACCCGGCTCTTCAAGCACTTCGACTCGGAGTGGCTGCGCTGCAATTTCGACACGGGCAACAGCTTCATTGCCGGGCACGATCCCCTCGAGTACCTCAAGACGCTGCGGCCGTATGTGTCGCACTGTCACATCAAGGACGTGAGCCCCGAGTTGGCCGCCGCCGTGCGCGGGGAGGAGACGGGAATCGGGTGCAGCATCGTACCGGTGGGGGGAGGCGTGAATGCCGAGAACATCCGCCGTTGCCTGGCCTACTTGCAGGAAACCGGTTGGAGCGGTGCGATCTCCATCGAATGCCATGGCTCGGACGACAACACCGCCGCCAGCGTGAAGTGGCTCAAGGAAGCGATCAAAGCCACCAAGCCCAAGACCTCCCGCAAATGACCTGCCACCAGTCCAAGCCAATCTGTCTATGAATCCTCAATCTCCCCCCACTCCGGTTTCCCGGCGCGCCTTTGTCGCGGGCACCGCTGCCGCCACCGCCTTTACCATCCTCAAGCCGGCCACCGCCTTCGGCGCCCAGGCCAACTCCGTGCTGGAGATCGGCCTGATCGGCTGCGGCGGACGCGGTTCCTGGATTGCCCCGATGTTCACCGAGACGGGCAAGTACCGGTTGGTGGCCTGCGCGGACTATTTCCAGGATCGCGTGGATGCCGTGGGCGACAAACACGGCGTGGACAAGGCCCGCCGTTACACCGGCCTGAACGCCCACAAGCGGTTGCTTGAGGGCAAGCTCGACGCGGTGGTCATCGAGACCCCGCCCCATTTCCATCCCCAGCAGGCGATGGACGCCGTGGAGGCCGGCAAACATGTTTATATCGCCAAACCCATCGCGGTGGACGTGCCGGGGTGCCTCACCATCGCCGACGCGGGCAAGCGTGCCACGGCGAAGAAGCAGGTCTTCCTCGTCGATTTCCAGACCCGTGCCGACGAGCATTACCGGGAGGCCTTGCGGCGCGTGAGGGCAGGGGAGATTGGCAAAATCATCATGGGCGAGGCGCATTACCCGTGGCGCGGAGGAGGGCGAGGCGCCCCGCCGGCGACCCCGGAAGAACAGCTGCGTTCCTGGTATTATGTCCTGCCGCTCTCGGGCGACTTCATCGTCGAGCAGAGCATCCACTCCCTTGACGTGGCTACCTGGTTGCTCGATGCCGACCCCGTCCGGGCCATCGGCACCGGCGGGCACAAGGTCCGTCCCGCCAACAGCATTTACGATCACTTCGCGGTGACCTATTGGTTTCCGGACGACGTCCCGTTGGCGTTCACCTGCATCCAGTCGATTCCAGAGGTGGACGACCAGATTACGGCCCGCGTCTATGGCAGCGAAGGCTCGGTCAGCACCGACTACTACACGGGGGTGTGGCTGCGTGGGCAGGAGGTCTATCAGGCGAAGTTCCAGAACCTGTACACCACCGGCACGCAGGTCAACATCCGCGAGTTCCACCAGTTCATCACCGAGGGGCGGTACGACAACCTGACGGTGGCTCCCAGCGTGCGGTCAAACCTGACCGCGATCCTGGGCCGCGAGGCCGCCTACCGGAAGACCGAGGTAACGCTGGCGGGTCTATTGAAGGAAAACCGGAAACTGGAGTTCAAGTTGACCGGGCTGAAAACCTGACGCGGGGGGCACTACTTTGATCCAGAACGACCGTGCCGGTGGAGGCTCAACGCTTCTTCCAGCGCGGCCATTGAGGCTTCACGACCCAGAGCGACAGCAAAAGGAGGGCGAAGAAGATCCCGTAGAGAATCGTAAACGTCGTCATGCTCAGTTCGTAGAACAGGAGCCGCCCCACCCAGTACTCGACAAACGTAGCGCTGTACGCCGGGCCTTGGCCCGCGCGGGCGCGCAGCGCGTTCTCCCATTCAGTGAGGGGGCAGACAACGCCGAAAACGGATTCCACGAGCACGATACCCATGGCGGTCAGGTGGGCGATGCGGAACCACCCATTCCGGACCCAGGCCCAGTTGCGGAAGTACCCCGCCCAGATCATCACCAACCCGCCCGCCACAAACGCCACGATCGCGAAGTGCACGAGCAGGACGGCATCTGCCAAGAGCGACCAGGGATTCATAGAGGCTGGCGGGAGCGCCAAGTGCTCGAACCCACCCGTTGGTTGGCGGCAGGCTGGTGAAGCATTCGAAAGTGCATATCCCCAGTATGGCGGCGGGCGGAGGTCCGGTCACGTCGGAAGTAAGGCCCGCGCCGGCTTCGAGCGGCACGCTCGGGGAACCCTCCAAGCATTCCGGGCAAACGGTGCCTTGGCGGTTTCCATCGCGCGGGGCCGGTTCTGGTCCTGGTCTGACCGAAACACGCCCCCAAGCGTGATCAGGCACCTATCGTGGGTCACTGAGGTGCGTGCTAGGATGAGACCCTGAGCAAACGATCTTGCTGCCAGCCGGAGGACTACGAGGCGTCGCTTGGATGCTTCGCGGTACGAGGAACAAGTCAGTGGGATTCTCCGTGGTGTCCCGCCAAATGCCTGCACGGGGTGCTTCAGGGAGTACCTCGCCAATCCCACGCTACGAAGTTGCGGGCCTCCGTGCGTGGATCCCACTCCGGCATCGACGGGCGAACTGCGGTGGGGTACCTTGGCCTTCATGAATGCCACTCGTTTTCTGTCCGGACTCCTGGTCGCTGCCACCCTGACATTGGTTGCTCAAGCGAAAGAGGTTCCCCTCTTTGACGGGACCAGCTTTGCTGGTTGGAACGGGGACACCAACACCACCTGGCGCATCGAGGGCGGTGCTCTGGTCGGCGGTTCGCTGGCGAAGGAGGTGCCGCGCAACGAGTTCCTGGCCACCCAGCGCAGCTACACGAATTTCGTGCTGCGCTTGAAGTTCAAACTCACGGGCACGAGCGGCTTCATCAACGCGGGCATCCAGTTCCGCAGTCAGCGGGCCAAGGATCCTGCCAACGAAATGGTCGGGTACCAAGCGGACATGGGCGATCCGGAATGGTGGGGCTGCCTTTACGACGAATCGCGCCGCAACAAGGTCTTGGCCAAGTCGGAGATTGCCGAGGTCAACAAGGTCCTGAAGCGGGACGCGTGGAACGACTACGAGATTCGCTGCGAGGGCCGGAGGATCCGGCTGGCGATCAACGGGGCCGGGACCGTCGATTACACGGAAACCGACGAGACCATCCCCCAGTTCGGGGTGATCGGCCTCCAGATCCACGGTGGAGCCAAGGCGGAGGTCTCGTACAAGGATATCACCCTCGAGGAACTGCCATAACGGGCTGGGGCTGGTTGGACGCCAGCGAACCGCGGGGCACGACGGCGGGGAGATCGTCCGGCCTGCCGCGTGGGCGTCTGGATGACGAAACCGAGGCTTGCTTTCTTCCCGCGTTCCTTGGAGAACGGGACTGAATTCGCCGAAGCGCCTGCCGTGCCCGTGGCCCGTTTGAGCGCGGGCGGCGCCGAGTGCGCGGCTTTGATCTGCGGACAAAGACTTATGAATGCGATCCAACGAATCGGTGGGCTGGCAACCGTGCTGACGCTGCTGGCCTCCAGTCCGGCCATCGCGGCACCGCCTGACGCCACCCCGCCATCGCCCTCCAGCGTCGATTTGCGCCCGGTTTTCGAGCAGTACGGTCTGGCCCCGCGCCGGCAGGGCGACCGTCCCACCTGTTCCGCGTTCACGGTGACCGGGGCCTTGGAATTCGCCGCCGCCAAACGCGAAGGGTGCGGGACCCGGTTCAGCGTGGAGTTCCTGAACTGGGCGGCCAACAAGGTGTGCGGCGACGCGGAGGACGGCGGCTTCTTTTCCGATCTGTGGAAAGGGTTCGCGGCCTACGGCATCTGCGGTGAGGAGGACATGCCGTACCGTCCGAGCTTCGACACCAACCAAGCCCCGACGGCCTCAGCCCTCACGAACGCTGCCACACGGGTGCCGTTGGGGTTGAAGCTCCACTGGATCAAGGAATGGGACGTGAATACCGGTTTGACCGACGATCACCTGGCCGCCATCAAGCGAACGCTCAGCGCGGGTTGGCCGGTTTGCGGCGGGTTCCGCTGGCCGAAGAAGGAGGAGTGGGTC
>CAYYMW010000246.1:7790-10431 GCA_964472515.1 uncultured Verrucomicrobiota bacterium
GGTCAACGAGGTGCTGCAACTCTGCCCGGCCAACGCGGTGCGGGACGGGCACAGCATCCTGCTCGTGGGCTATCGGGACGATGCCGCCCAGCCCGGAGGCGGGGTGTTTCTGTTTCGTAATACCAGCCGCCAGGGCCGCGACGGGGCGATGCCTTTTGCGTACGCCAAGGACTATATGAACGATGCCGTCTGGGTGGATTGCGAGCCAGTATTCCGACCGGCCACAACGGCGGGCGGCGCATCGCCGGCGCGCCAGACTTCGCCCTGACTGAGCGACGTCGGTCGCTTCCTGCTCTTGCCATGCGTGTGCCTGCTGCATTGCTGATGGTCATGCTTGGGGCGGTGGTTCGGCTTTCGGCCAACCCAGCCGTTCCCACCGCGGGTGAACTTGCCGAGGCGCATCGCTGGGCGGAAACCCACCTTGGAGTCACGGGAGTCCCATTCTTCTCGTTCAGTCTCGATGGCCAGCCTGCCGTGGCGGCGCTGACGAACGCCGCTCCGCAACGTGGCTCCCGCGCGTTGGACGCCCGGCGCACCGAAACCACCCTCACGTGGAGCGTGCCCAAACGGGGGTTCGACATACGGTGCGTGGCCGTGGAGTACGCTGACTTCCCGGTGGTCGAGTGGACCCTTTTTCTGCGAAACACCGGCGCCGAACCCACGCCGATCATCTCGGAATTGCTGGCGCTGGATGCCCGGTTCGAGAAGCCGTCCGGGGGCGATCTGGTCCTGCACCATCACCGGGGTGACGATTGCACGCCGGACAGCTACCAACCACTGGAGACCCGCCTGACGGGCCAGTGCGACCTCCGTTTCGCACCCCGCGGCGGCCGCCCCACCTGCGAGGCGTTTCCCTATTTCAACGTGGCGGGCCCGGATGGGGGCATAAACGTGGTAGTAGGATGGCCGGGGCAGTGGATGGCCCGGTTCACCGGTGAGGGAGACCGGGCGTGGCGGGTCCGGGCCGGGCAGGAGACCACCCGCTTCCGTCTGTTGCCGGGAGAGGAAGTCAGGACGCCGTTGATGGTGCTGCAGTTCTGGAAAGGGGACCGCCTGCGCGCCCAGAACGTGTGGCGCCGCTGGATGGTGGCCCACAACCTGCCGCGCACCGCGGACGGGCGGGCACCCGCCCCGATGCTGACGTCGTGCAGCGGGGGCTTTTTCCCCGGTTTGCAGTGTTCCGAGGCGAGCGAACGCCAGTTTATCAGCGCCTTCGCCGCCGCGGGCCTGAAACTCGACTACTGGTGGCTCGATGCGGGTTGGTATCCCTGCCAGGGAAACTGGCCGATGGTGGGAACCTGGACACCCGAGGCGGCCCGGTTTCCGCGAGGGCTCAAGGCGGTCAGCGATCACGCCCACACCAACGGGATGGGGCTCATCGTGTGGTTCGAACCGGAGCGGGTTTCGCCGGGCACGTGGCTCTATACCAACCGGCCCGGGTGGCTGCTGGGCCGGGATGGTGAACAGAAGTTGCTCAACCTGGGGAACCCGGCCGCGCGCACGTGGCTCACCGAGCAGGTCGATAGTCTGATCACCCGGCAGGGAATCGACTTGTACCGGCAGGATTTCAACATCGATCCGCTGCCCTTCTGGCGGGCGAACGACGCGCCTGACCGTCAGGGCATCACCGAGATCGGCCACGTTACCGGTTATCTGGCGTACTGGGATGAGTTACGCCGGCGCCATCGGAATCTGGTCATCGACAGTTGCGCCTCCGGGGGGCGACGCAACGATCTTGAGACCCTCCGTCGCGCGGTTCCCCTGTTGCGGAGCGACTACCAGTCCTTTGACGGCAACCCCGCCTACGCGCCCGGCAATCAAGGGCACACCTACGGTCTGTCCTCGTGGATTCCGTACTATGGGCAGGGGGTCTACTTCACGCCGAACCAGTTCATCTACTCGGCGCGCAGCTACCTGTCGCCCGCCTTCGGCATCTGTGCCGACGTACGCGGGGCGGGGGTAGACTGGGACACGATTCGCCGGGTGGCTTCCCAGTGGCGGGAGGTGGCTCCGGCTTTCCTGGGCGATTACTATCCGCTGACCGCCTACAGTCTGGACGATGCGGCGTGGATGGCCTGGCAATTCGACCGACCCGAGGACGGGGAGGGGTTTGTGCAGGCTTTCCGGCGGGCGGACAGTGTTTACGAGGTTGGGCGCTTCAAACTGCGTGGGCTCGATCCCGACGCCACGTACGAGGTAAAGGACCAGGACGAACCCGAGCGGCGCCGCGAGGTGACTGGTCGTGAGTTGATGGAGCAGGGGGTGCGGGTGGTGATCGACCATCGGCCTGCGGCGGTGATTCTGACCTATCGCCGGAAGGGATGATCTGGCCGGTCGCCGGCCCCGCTAACGCCAGCGCCGGCGGCCGTTCGTGTCGTCCATCCCCAACCAAGTCTTTTCACGCCGGGCTGGATCGGGTAGTTCTACGGCGGCTAATGCAGAACGTTGCCCTCATGTTGTGTGTGAAAGGGATCATGGTCGGAAGCATCTATGCTCTGATCTCCCTGGGGTTCAACGTCATCTACCGCACCACCGGCGTGCTGAACTTCGCCCAAGGCGAGTTTGTGATGATCGGGGGAATTCTGGCGGCGTGGCTGCGGGAGAGCGCCCATGTTCCGCTCACCGCTGCCATGCTGGGGGG
>CAYYMW010000247.1:0-10356 GCA_964472515.1 uncultured Verrucomicrobiota bacterium
CAGCTGGCCTGCGTATGGCATGCAAGTGGTGGGGACCACCGCGTATGTGGCGAATGGTGGTGCCGGTCTGCAGATTCTGGACGTGACCAAGCCGGCGAACATCCTGCTCTTGGGCAACTACAACACCGATGGCCATGCGTGGCAGGTGCAGACGGTGGGGACCACCGCCTACGTGGCGGACTCCGATGCCGGGTTGGAGATTCTCGACGTGAGTAACCCAGCCCGCGTCGTGCGGTTGGGCGGCTACGACACCACCGGAACTGCATATGCCGTACAGGTGGTGGGGACCACCGCCTATGTGGCGGACGGCTATGCCGGTTTACAGATTCTGGACGTGCGCGATCCGGCCCACGTCGTGCGGATGGGAGGCTACGACACCACCGGAACTGCATATGCCGTACAGGTGGTGGGGACCACCGCCTATGTGGCGGATGATCTTGCCGGTTTGCAGATCCTGGACGTGCGCGATCCGGCCCATATCGTGCGCTTGGGCGGGTACGACACCGGCGGGTATGCTCGTGGCGTGCAGGTGGTGGGGACTACCGCCTATGTGGCGGACGGCACTGCCGGTTTGCAGGTATTGAACGTGAACGACCCGGCCCGCGTTGTGCTTTTGGGCGGATGCATCAACGATACCGGCGGATATGCTTGTGGCGTGCAGGTCGTGGGGACCACCGCCTATGTGGTGGATGGCCATGCCGGTTTGCAGATTCTGGATGTCCGCGATCCGGCCCAAGTCCAGCGGTTGGGCGGTTACGGCAATGTGATCGACGGCTTTGCGCTGGCGGTGCAGGTAGTGGGGAACACCACCTATCTGGCGGACGGCACTGCCGGCTTGCGGATTCTCGATGTGGGCGATCCAGGCAACGTCGTGCAGGTGGGCAGTTACGAAACCAGCGGGTATGTGAGCGGCGTGCAGGTGGTGGGGAACACCGCTTACGTGGGAGTCTGGTATTACTTGTATGGCTCTTGGGAGATTCTGGACGTCAGCCAGCCGGCTCACGTCGTGCGGTTGGGTGGATACCGCTTCGGTGGGTCGCCTCTCGGTTTGAAGGTGGTGGGAACCACCGCCTACGTGGCGGATGACGTCGCCGGTTTGCAGGTCCTGGACGTGAGCGATCCAGCCCACGTCACATGTTTGCCGTGGCCCGACACCGGCAGGTCTGCGTATGTCATCCAGGTGGTGGGGACCACCGCCTACGTGGCGGATGGTGGTGCTGGTCTGCAGATTCTGGACGTGACCAATCCGGCCCGCATCCAGCGTCTGGGCGGCTACGGTGAAGCCGGTGGGTATGCGCAGGGATTGCAGGTGGTGGACAGCACCGCTTATGTGGCGGACGGGTATGCCGGCTTGAGGATTCTCGACGTGGGCGATCCGGCCCACGTCGTGCGGTTGGGGGGATACGACACCAGCGGGGATGCGCAGGACGTGCAAGTGGTAGGCATGATCGCTTACGTGGCGGACGGGACTGTAGGTTTGCAGATTCTGGACGTGAGCGATCCTGCCAACGTGGTGCGCTTGGGTGGCTACGACACCAGCGGGTACGCGCAAAGAGTGCAGGTGATGGGGAGCACTGTTTATGTGGCGGATGGCTACTGGGGCATGACAATTCTCGACGTGAGTGCGTTTCAGCCGCCCACTCCGCCGCAGATCACGATCCAGCCAGCGAGCCAAACCGTCGTCTCCGACATGACCGCCACTCTGAGCGTTACCGCCACGGGCACGCCGCCGCTATTCTACCAGTGGTACCAAGGCCTCAGCGGCGACACCAACACCCTGTTGGCCGACGCTACGAACAGCGTCTTCACCACGCCCGCCCTCACCACCGATACCTCGTACTGGGTCCGCGTAACCAACGCGGCTGGCTCCACCAACAGCGCGACGGCCACCGTCACCGTCGCGGAGGTGGTCGCCCCCCCCTTTCTGGGCGGCTTGAACGTCAAGGACGGTTCGCTGACGTTGCAGCTCAGCGGACCGAAAGGCACCCGCTGGCAATTGCTACGGTCACTGGATCTGACGACATGGGAGGCCATGCCGGATTTCGGAGACATCGTCCTGGGGGACGCCCCCTCGGTGCTCCAAGTGCCCCTGGGCCAGCCCAAGGCTTTCTTCAAGGTTGTTCAACTCAGATAGGGCACCCCAGGCTGTCGGAGGGGACGGAGCCGAGCCACTCACTTCCTCCGGGTGGGCGGCTCCGCATGCTGAACTGAAAGCCTGATCGGCAAGGTAGCAGGGGACAATCCCCTGCCCGCCACAGCAGGTCCGGACGATGGCGCGCAGCGGAGTGCGCGCCTAGCGGCGGCCCAACGGCCGGCGCGGGTCAGGGCCTCAGCAACCGGAAGAAGCGCCGGGGATCGCTCGGGCTGAGTTGCGCCTGGGTGTCGCCGTTGACGGAGGTCGTCTCCCCGTTCCAGTCGGCCCAGAACGCCGGCTCGACCAGGTTGGTCGAGGATTGGAGGCGGAACGCCGGGCTGTCCGGCCAGGTCACCACCACGGCAGTGCCATCCGTCTGGATGGAGGCCCGTGGCGGGATCGCCGAATGCACCGCGCCGACCACCACCAAATCCTCGCCCGAGGTGCGCCGGATTCCAGCGCGGCACCAGCGGGCATCGGCGGCGGTGGAGTAGAGGTAGATCCGCAACTCCACCAGCTCAGAGACATTTTGCAGGGCCGCCACGCCGGAGAGATCGAAGCTCAGGTCCGTAGGCGTCTGCGTTTCCGACTTGATTGCGAGCGGGGCGCCCGGGAGGGCGGTTAGCGCGCCCGCGCCCACCTTGTACTCGAGTTGAAGCAGGAGCGGCTTGTTCGAGTACGGATAGAGCGCGCCGGTGTCCACGCGGCTCAACGAGAGACTCGTGCCCAACTCGGGTGTCAAGGTAACGCCAGCGTAGAGATTGCGCGACGTGGCGTTCGCGAGCGAACCGCCGCCGGTGGCGCCGAAGTTGGCGCTGTCGGTCTTGGGTTGGAAGCCGAAGGCGCCGTTGAGCGGGTGGTAACCGACATCGCCGGGGGCGAGGCCCGCTCCGCGGGTCAACGACGAGACCCTGGCGCCCAAGGCATAATGGGAGACCGGCACCGCGGCTTCGTAGGAAGTCCGCCCCGCCAATTCCCAAGCGGCGAGCGTCTGCGCGGTCGCGGCCGCTCTCGGCGTGCCTTGCACCTCGGGGGCGTTCGGGCTGCGTCCGCCGGCGGCGTAGGCATGGACCGTCACCAGGTAGGTCTGGCCGTTCTCGAGCCCTTTCACCGTCAGCGCTGTCTGCGCCTGCGCATCCGACCAGGCATAGGGCCCGCCGGCGGTACGGGAGACGCCGACCCGGTAGCCGGTCGCGCCGTTCACCGCGCTCCAAGAGACGCCAAGCGCCTGGTTGCCCTCGCCAAGGCCCTGAATGGCCGGGGCGGGCAGGAACGCCGGGCTTGTGTTGACCCCGCCCACGGCCACCAAGGTGGCCGGGCTTTCGCCGAAACTGTTCGTCGCCGCGACGCGGTAGTAGAAGGTGGTGCCACCCACGGCTTCATCGTCGGTCAAACCAGCGGTGGCGGTGGTGAGTTCCTGCGCGGCGTCCGCCACGGCGAAGGCCGTCTGGGTGCTGCGGTAGACCCGATAGCCGGTGGCGCCCTCCGAGGCATCCCACGCCAGGCCCGCCCCACCGGAGCTGAAGCTGACCCTGGCGTTGGCCGGGGTGGCCGGGGCTGCGCCGGTGGCGGGCAACTCGGTATCCATCGCAAACAGATAGATGGAACCCTGGGGCAGCGTGAAGGTGTGAACCTGGCTCATGGTTACCGGCTCCGACTGGAGCTCGATGGTCATGGCCTGGCGGTTGTTGGCGCGCGGATCGCCGGTCAGCTTGTAGAGCGTGGCGGAGCCCACCGGCTTGGCGGGCAGGCGCAGCGTGACCGGAATCGAGCCATCGCCAAAGTCGCGCCCGTCATGCGTGCCACCCAGCTTGCGCGAGAGCACGATCACCGAAAGCCGCGCCCCCTCGCGAAAGGCATAGCAGCCGGCCAGCGGTTCGTCCTTGCCGTCCCAAGCCAGCGTCGGCATCGAACCGGCCTGCACGCGCACCATCTGGCCGGTGGCGTAACGGTTGCGCAGTTTCAGGGCGAGCCAGCCCACATGGGGCCGGTAGCCGTCTTTGACGAGCGTGTGGGAGGACCAATAGGTTCCCTGCGCGAAGGCGAGTTGCCCGTTATCGGTGAAGCCGTTCTCGTAGCTGCCCAGCCACGCATCCAACGCCGCCACGCCCATCGCCAGGGACTTGCCGTACTGCTCGCTGATCTCGACCTGCGCGGCTGAGGCCGTGCCCGGGAGCGAGTAGCCGCTGGGGCCGCCTTCGTACCCGAGGATCTCGTAGTCGAAACCCTGCGCGGCCAGCGCTTCCCGCTGCCGCCGGTATTGGTCGAGGTCGGGAGCGGTGCCCGCCACATACCCCAGCAGGGTGCCTTGCACGCCGTGGTCGTTGAACGAAGCGTTCGGCGTCTCGCCGGTTTCCCACTTCGGTCCGACATAGGTGGTGTGCCCAATGGCCTTCACGCGTGGCGCCAAGGGGCGGCCCTTTTCGGCGTAGTCCTGGTAGTTGCTGCCCATGACGAACGTGAGCCGGCCGTCCAGGTGCCGCGCGGCCCAGGCGGAGCTTTGGGTGGCCACGAGGTCCGTGATGTACCGTGCCCAAAGGCCAAACTCGAAGCCCCCCTGGTGTACTCCGAACGCCGGACCCCAGCCCCACCAATACTGGCTCACCGCGCGGTTGTGCCAGGTCTCGTTGGCGAACTCGAGCACGATGCGCTCGAACTCGTCCGTCCACGGCGTCACCGTGCCGCGTTGCTGGTAGCGCAGGAACGCATACGGTTTGGCGGCCACCTCCGCCGGGTCGTCCGGGTTGATGGCGGCCCCCAGATACTCGATCAGGGCAAGCCATTCCTCCTCGGTGGTAAACGAGGGGATGTTGAGCCAGGGCTTCATGCGCGTGCCGGGCGTCGTCCCGGTCCGCAGGGCGTACTCCAGGAAGAACGGCAGGGTCATGGCCGAGGGCGCGCCCGCGGCCTGATACCAATCGAGGGTGGCCGAGGCGTCGCGGTAGTAGCCCAGGTTGCCGCGCATGGTGGAACTGTTGAGCAGGATGCCCATGGAACGCAGCATGCCTTTGGGACCGGTGGCCGGCTGCGCGGCCATCATCTCGTCGAACACCAGCCTGCTTGGCACGAAATCCATCTCCTTCTCTGCCGGCGTGTCGAAGCGAAACAGCCGGAGGTTGTCCACCCACAGAGTGCCAGGTCCGGTGAAGGAGAGCTTGGGCATCCCATGCCAGCCATCGGTGGGCCGGGCCGGCGCCGTGAATTCAAAGCCAAACTTCTGCCAGGTGTTGCTGACCACGAAGGTCTGTTTGATGGCCGTGTAGATCTGATTGAAGCCCAACTCCACCTTGCCGCCGTTGCCCAACCCCTCCTGCCGCAGCCAGACATCGTACCGATAGGTCTTGCCCGGTTCAAGTTGGCCGTACCAGGTCGCCTCACCGTCGTTCTTGGCGGGGTAGAGAATCGCCGGGCCGGCCACGGCACGGCTGCCGGCCGCCGGCGACTCGACCTTGAGGCAGGTTTCACCAGGGAAACGGAAAGTGGCAGGCAGGCTGGCTTGATGGTAGTCGCGCGAAATGCTCACCTCGCCCGAACCACTGTTGCGCCATGTCTCGGACACCTTGCCGTCAATGTCCCGCACACGCGGATGGGCCCAGGCGCTGCTGACGCGGTTGGTGCGCAACTCGAACATCACGTAGTCGAGTTTCGCGGGCGCGGGGCCGTCGCCTTCGAAATAGACGCGGTTGGCCTGTTCAGCGCGCGGAGCGGTGGAACGGTAGATCCGGTAGCCTACCACGTTGGCCGAGGGACTGGCCTGCCAGGTCAGCCGAACGTAACCGTTGCCCGCCTCGGCTTGGACTTGGGCGGGAGACTGTGGTCTGGCGCTATTGCCGGAGGGCGTCCAAACGGCTTGGTTCAGCAGGAAATCACGGGTATCGCTCCCGTTGGCGGCGGTGGCCTTGAAGCGGAGCACGGTCGTGCCGGGCGTGGCCGAGGGGGTGCCGGAGAGTTGGCCGGTGGTCTTGTTGAACGTGAGCCCTGCCGGGGCGGTTTGCGGCTGGTCCTGCGCGTTGAGCAGGCTCCAGGTGACCGTGCCGGTGGCATTGGCGACACGGGGTTTGAAATCGAACCACGTTCCCGCGGCGGCTTTCGGGATCTCCGCGAAGCTGTCGCCATCGGGCAGATAGATGCGCGGCCCGCCGGTAGCGTTTGCGGCCGGCGTGGCGGAAACCTCCACGGCAGTGCCTGGATCGGACTCCACCAACGAGTTCAGATCCGTCGAACTGCCATCGCTCACCGCCGTCACAATGTAGTAGTAGGTCGTGCCGTTGTCCACCCACTGCGCGTCCGTGAAGCTCAGGCTCGCACGTGTGCCGAAGACTTTGGCCGGCTGCGCGTACTTGGTGGTCAGCCAGCCTCCCAGCGGGTAACCCGGAGCTCCGGCGGGAATCACCCGGCCTTCGCGTACTTTCAGGAAGTGGTCGGCGCCCGTTAGATCGAGGTAGTTGTCTTTGAGGGGCAAGGCTTTGCCGCTGGCATCGACAATCCGGTAGAGCCTGAACGCCGCGCCACTCAGGTAGCCGCTCTGCACCAAGTCCCAATCGGTCATTCCACCGCTATCCAGCTCGATCCAGTTGGGTCCGGCGGCGGTGACCCGCCAAAACCGGCGGATGTTGATCGGCTCGAAACCCGGGTCCGGGATCAGGTTGCCCGCCGAGTACTCGGTGCCGCCGGGATTCCCGAACTCGTTCGCCCCAATGGGCGGCGTGTTGGTCGCCACCAGACGCGTGGTGACGGTGAAGTCCGCCGGGAGATCGGGGGCGTCAGCGTGGGCGGCCATTCCACCGAGGAGGATGCCGGCGAGCCAGACGGGGAGGTTGCACTTCGGACAGGTCATACTCGTCTCAGGCTGATGTCAAAGCCGACCCCGGCTTGTCGATTCACGGCTGGTTACGCTTGCCGGGGCGCTTGGGACTTCGGGAAAGCAATTCCTGGGCCGTTTGCGAGCGGTAGTCTGCTCCGTCTGCGCGACGCTAGGTTCGCGTGACGTTCGGGCAATTTCTGGCGCCTTTCCTTACGGCTGCTGGTCAAGCTTCTCCAGGCTTTCCTTGGCCTTCGCGCGGGCTTCCTGCTTGCGGGGATCGTCGGAGGCCGGTTCGTTGGCGGCGAGGCGCCAGGCGGTCTTGGCCTCGGCTTTGCGGTCCAGGGCCAAGAGCGCGTTTCCCCGGCGATAGTGAATGTGCGCTTCCCGGACATTCTCGAGCTTTCCGGTGGCGAGGTTCTTCGGGTATTCGAGCGCCCGGTTGAATTCCGCCAGGGCGTCCGCGGGCCGTCCCGCAGCCAGATGGGCGTCACCCAACGCCAGGTGCGCCTCCTCGAAGAGATCGTGCGCTTCATGCGCCCCTTCCCAAATGGTGATCCGCACCGAATCCAGCAACCGCGCCGTTTCCGCGTGGTTGCCCAACCGCGTGTAAGATCGTGCCAGCAGCGCCACAAAATCGGAGCGGCCTTTGCCCTCCTCGAAAGCACCCTTGAGACGGGCCTGCGCCTCCTCGGTCAAGCCCCGCTTCTCTGCGTCGGAGCCGGCCTGATCCGCGAGCGCAAACAGCACGTTGGCCAGATCCCGCGCGACAATGGCGTCGCCGGGTCCGGCTTGGCTGGCCTTCTCGAGCCACTGGCGGGCGGACTTGAGATCGCTATCCAGGGTCTTGGCCGCCATCCCGAGCGCGCGAAAGGCGATCGCCGGTTCTGCTCCCAAGTCGGCCGCTTTCTGCCACAGTTCCCGTCCCTCCGCGTGCCGGCCGAGATGGAACAGCAGGTGACCGAGATACAACGCCGCTTTCCCGTCGCGAGGGTTGCGCTGGAGTGCCTCGCGCAGCACGGCCTCGGATTCGCCTTGGTGTGGGAAGATGACCTCTGCCGGCAGTCGTTCTGTTCCTGCTCGAGTCTGCTCCCCGCCGGACCAGCCCGATTCGCGGGCCACCCAGAGGTCCGCTATCGGGTCGTGCGGCAGCGAGCCTCCGACGTAAAACCGCTCCGTCAGACGGCGGATCGGCTCCCGGTGGTCGCCCACCATGGCGGCGTACTCGGCGGCGAGTTCCATGAACGACGGCAACGTCTCCAAGCGCGCCTGCAAGGCAGACTCCTCCTTCTTGCCGTTCGCCAGCCAGAGGATGCTCTGCGCGAAGGCGTCCAGGGGATCGACGCCCAAGTTCTCTCTCGCCAAGGCGGTCGCGCGGGCGGTGTCTCCGGTTTTCAGGCAGGCATACGCCAGTCGGTTGCGGCACAAAGGATCGTTTTGCCACGGGCCGGACTGACCCAACACCCCCACCGTCGCGCGGTAGCCCTCGAACCGAACCTCCAGTTTGGCCACCAGCGCCCGCGCGGCGACCGCTGTGGCGGGGTCCAATGCCGCCTTCCACGCGGCATCGAGCGCGGTCACGCGATCGCCCGCACGATCCGCCGCCACCGCCAGCGCATAGTGCGCCAAACCGGATTGTGGATCGGTCTCGACCGCCGCACGGGCCTCGGTCACCGCCGCTTTCGGATCGGAATCCAGCCGTAGAAAGGCCAGGCCGAGATGTGCGGAAGCGGCCTTGGCATCGGCTTCCAGCGCCTTGCGAAAGCGGCCTTCGGCCTCGGGAAACCGCGCAAACAAGAAGTTCTCCCAGCCGGCCTGAGCCAGTTCCGAAGCCGTCTGTGGGGCCGGCTTGCGGGTTGGCGGCTGGCGCTTGGGCAGATCGAGCGGCAAAGCAAACGAGGCTATGCGGGCGCCGTTATGTTCGACGTTCACAAACAACCGTTCGGCCTTCGTCAGGGAGGCATCCAGGTCGAACCGTACTTTCGCCGGCGCGCGCGGCGTGAGATCGCAATCTGCGTGGGCCAAACGGCCTCGGCCATCGCTCCCCACCAAGCTCACCTCGGCGCCCTTGCGTACCGCCGACCCCATCAAACGCAAGGCTACGCCCGCATCATGCCGCTCAGCCTGCACCGCCACGTCCTTGTTCGCGAACGTGAAACCGCCCATTCCATGAATGGGGTACCACCATTCATGCCACTCGACCGCTTCACAGGGATCGAGCCGGCCCACTTCGCCTTGGGTCAGCAACGGGCCGGTCTGCACCTCGTTATACGGACCATCGTCATCGGTGAGATCCATCTGGTGCATCGTGCCGAAGCTGCCCCAGCCCCACGTCCAGGCTTTCTTGCCCGGGACCTGCTGGTGATTCGCGCAGGCCACGATGCCACGGTCCAAGTCGTCGTTATAGGACCCGAAGTAGTCTTGGTCGCAATCCCACGCGAAAATGGACGACGCGTCCTGGTAGTTCGTGCCTCGGGTGAGGTCCTTGCCCTCATGGATGGGCCAGTTGAAGAACTTCTCCGCCCCATGGTCGGTGCCCAGCGTCATGGGATAGATGAACCGAAACCCCTTGGTATTGGGCACGGCTGTGCAATTCCAGAAATAGTAGGGGCGGATCGTCTCGGTAGGGTTGTAGATGCGGATGCGCTCCTCGAGGTAAGAGCGGTCCGGCCGCAGCGTGACCACCACCGTCCACTTGGTGCGGTACACGCGTTCGGTCTCCCCGACGGCCACCGAGAGAGCGCCGTCCTTTTCCGGCGGCAGGATCACCACTTCCACCGGTTGCATGCAGCCGACGGTGTGACCTTGCGGCCCCGTGTTCCATTCTACGCCGCCGGAAGTCCACGCCCCGGCCTGTCCGATCAACGCCGGCTTGATGACCTGGTTGACGTAGAACATCGGCTGGCCCGTGGTCTTGTCGAGGACTTCATGGATTTTCCCACCCAACTCGGGCAGAAACGTTACCCGCAGGTAGTCGTTTTCCAGCACCACCGTGCGGTAGGTCCGGTTGCTCTTGTCCCGGCTGAGAAAATCCAGCATCGGGTACGGGTAGATGTTCACCCGGTCTGTGCCCCGGAAATAGGGGTGCTTGACGGCAGACCACGGGTACGTGGGTAACGTAATCTGGCCCCGGGAAGCCGTTACCTTGCCAGCCTGGGCGGAGCCGCAAACGGCCGCCAGCAAGGCCACCGCCATTCCGCCCCTCATGGCCTCAGTTAAGTGCCGCCAAGCCGCTCCCAACAAAAACGCTCTCGTTGCCATAGGAGGTTCTTTCTGCCGCCGCGCCGTCCTTCTTGAAGTCCCTCAGGCAGGATTCGTCGACCGTTCCAGTCGGAGGAGGCGAGGTGGCGCTTGAGCTTCGGGCCACCCTAGCAGCCTGTCGGGCTTAGGAGAAGGGATTTGAAGGGGGGTATGGCCGTAT
>CAYYMW010000248.1:0-9633 GCA_964472515.1 uncultured Verrucomicrobiota bacterium
GGGGACATTCTCTCGTGAGTTAAACAGGGGACATTTCTAAAGAGTTTTGACAGCGCTTCAGCGCTTCCGGCGAGGGTGTCGTTCGCCTCTCAGCGGACGGCTTTCTTGCCGGCAAAGGTAGTCTGGTTGGTGGCCCACCATTGCTCCCACTTGGCCGGGTTGTCTTGTGAAAGGTCTTGGCCGGAAATGTACCGGAAGAAGGCGAAGGCACGCCTGCGGACGACGGAGTTGGCGTCGCGGAGCATGGGCAGGGCGAGTTCGACGGCGGCGGCATCAGCGTTTGCCTGGAGGATCCTCAGAGCTTCCAACCGCAAGGTCGCAAGCCGATGCCGGGCTAGCGGGGCTACTTCCCGCGAGGGGAGTTCGTAGCGTGGACCGGTTTGGGCCGGTCTGTTTGGAGAGGCTGCCTTGGCAGGCGACTGGGAGGTGGGTTCGGGCGGACACTGCCGCAGCAGATTCAATGCAACCCAGACAACATCTGATTCCGGGTAGCTCAGCAGCCGCTCCAAATCGACACGGGGCACCGCCGCCGGAGCGAGCTTCGCCAACACCTTGAGGGCACAGGCCTGGACGTTTGGGTCAGTATCGTGCAGGAGCGTGAGGTATACAGGAACGCGATCATGGGTCTCATGACTGCCCAGCCACCAGGACGATCTTGACCGCACAATGGGGTGGGGATCGCCGAAGCGGCCGACCAGCGGCTCGGCGAACATGGGCGCCCAGTTGAACTGGATGGCCTGGATCGCATGCAATCTGACTTCTGGAACCTCGTCGTTGAGGAGCGTGATGAGCATCTGAGCCAAGTGAGAATTGGTGATGCCGCCGATGACACTGGACGCATTGACACGCTCCCTTGCGCTTGGGCTTTGGCAGGCAGCCAGCAGAACCGGGGCCGCACCGGCACCGAAGCTCCGCATAATCTCCGCGGCGACCCTCCCCTCGGGGGCGGACAGCAGCTTGCCCAGAGCAGGCGCCGCCCGCTGGAAGACCAAGTCCCGCATTTCTGACGGCGCAAAGGCCCAGACTTGTTTGGTCAAGTACCACTCTCGGGCCTTGAGCCTGGGCATCGCTTCGGCGCATTGAGGGATGTGCTTCGCGCTGACCGGGTAACACGCCAGCAACTCGACCGAGGGGGCGTCAAACGGCGCCTCGATCATGGCGTCCGCCACCGAGCCGGCCTCCTCGTTCCTGATCGCCTCCAGGTCTTCGATGGACCAGTCTCGAGCCGGACGGCTGGACGGGCCCGGCGGTTGGTTTGAGTACATCTGGTACGCCAGGGCGAGGCTGCGGCTGTTCTGCCATGCGCGCAAGGCCGACGAGTTTCGGTCCTTGGCTTTTCGCTCCCATTCCAAGGCGCGCTGGTGGACTTTGACCCGCCGCTTATCGAACACGAACTGGTTGAGCAGGGGTTCGGTGGACAGCACGTAGAGCGAGACCTCGGACGGCTTGCCTCCGATGGCAGAGATGCGGAGGGGATAGACGCACTTGGGCGTATCGAAGCTGATCAATAACGGATGCAGTTCCCCACTCGAAAGCTGCCGCTGGACAACCCGCCGCGTCGGGTTTCGGGGCGACGTTCGCAGTGCGGCAGCACCGTCCACGGGCCGGTTATCACCCCGTTGGCCGAGGTGAATCTTGACCGCGATGAAGTACCACCCTTGGCGGAGGTAGTCGTCGATGATGTCGGTTCTGCCGTTGGGGATGGAGTAGTCATGGGTTTGGAGCCATTGGGTCAGGCTGCTGCCCTCCCGGGCGGAGAGGATGGCGATGTCGTAGGCCCCGACCGTCTTGGTCTCGATCACTTTGACCGACGCACCCTCGGATTCATTGTAGGCACTTTTGGAAACCAGACCCATGGTGGGCTTTGTGCCCGCCTCCCACCTCTGGGTCAAGCGACTTAGCTCGTAGAAGGGTTGCATCGTTCCCCGCTCCACCGTCGGCAGACTGGGCACCGGGATGAGCCAGCCGAAGTCCTCCACCCGCCCCGCGAACTTCACTTGGAGCAGCATGTCTTCGCGCCCGGCCTCATGCACGATGATGGCCTTCTGGTTCGGTTCCTGAATGTCGATCTTCTTGTCCCAACGGAACACGAAGCAGCCGTCAGCTTGGAGGGGCGTCAACCCGCCCACGGCCAAGAGCAGCCCGAGCGCGGCAAACCAGACTGACCGGGCCGCCGGGCGCGCAAGGCCGCGGCGAACCCGGACTCCGGCGCCACTCGGGGCTGCGGCTTGTGTCCGGCCCTGGCCGGAGCCCTCGTGATCACGCGAACTCCCTTGGGGTGCGGCACCCCGGTTGCTTTGTGCGCCGCAGTACGATGCGAGATTCATGGCTGTCGTGGGTGAAACTGGCGCGTTTGCCGGGCGGCGTCAAGCGCCGGGTGGTTCGCGCTTGCGGGGCTGCGCCTGACGGAGCGATTGGCGGAGCGGGAGGGGCCCCGCCGGGATGGGGAGACCGGGCTTGACGCAGGGGGCGCCCGGTGAGATGAAGAGCCGCATGGACCATAAACACGTGTTGAAGTCGGCGGTGCTCGCCGCCAGTTCCGCCTTGGGCACCGCCGCCTTACCGGCAGCGGACTTCCCCCAAGCGGAAATCACCAACGGCCAGATTCAAGCCAGGCTGTGCCTGCCGGATCTCAAGAGCGGCTACTATCGCGGCACCCGCTTCGACGGTTCCGGGGTGATCGGCAGCCTTACCTTTGGTGGTCATCAGTACTATGCGCCGTGGTTCGACCAGACGGACCCCAAGGTCATCGATTTCGTCTACCGCGGCGCCGAGATCGTGGCGGGCCCCTGCTCGGCGGTCACGGGGCCGACGGAGGAATTCCAGACGGAGGGAACGGCCCTCGGGTGGGCCGAGGCCAAGGTGGGAGGGACGTTCATCAAGATCGGCGTGGGGGTGCTGCGCAAAGACGAACCGGACTACCACTATGCGAAGCTCTACGAGGTGGTGGACCCGGGCAAATGGACCGTCTCCCAACGCGCGGAGGCGGTCGAGTTCGAGCACGAATTGGCGGATCCCGCGACCGGCTACGGTTACCGGTACCGGAAGGTGGTCCGGTTGGCGAAGGACAAGCCGGAGTTGGTCATTGAGCATCGGTTCAAGAACACCGGCCAACGGCTGATCCGGAGCCGCACCTATAATCACAACTTTTGGGTGCTGGACCGGCTGGCCCCCGGCCCGGATACGACCATCACGTTCCCGTTTCCATTGCGCAGCAGCCAGCCGCCCGAGGCGAACCTGGCCCAACTCCGCGGGAACCAGTTTCTCTTCCTCAAGACGCTGGCGGATCAGGACCGCATCTATACGGTCATGGAAGGGTACGGCACGGAGGCGAGAGACTATGACATCCGGATCGAGAACCGGAAGGCGGGGGCAGGGCTGCGGATCACTGGAGATCGCCCGCTCTCGCACCTGGCCTTGTGGTCAATCCGAAGCGTGGTGTCCGTCGAGCCGTTCATCGCGCTGACCGTGGCGCCGGGCGAGGAGTTCACCTGGACCCTGACCCACCAGTATTACACCCTGCCGAAACCCGGCCAGTAACGCCGGGCCAGGGCGGCGCCGCCGTCAGGTCCCGGAGTCAAAGGCGAAGCGGGGCTGAGCCGAGACCCAGCCCCGCTGATGGGGGATTTGGCGCCGCTCGCGTGCGTGCGTGTGTGCGGCGGGAGAGAAAGCCTACTTGGCACCCTGGTCGATCCAGGCGCGCAGCAACCCGACCTGTTCGGCCGTCAACGCTTTGGGAGGCGGGCCGAAGCCGCCAGGACCGCCGGGGCCGCCGCCGCCTGGACCACCGGTTGGAGGGGCGCCCGTCGGCGCGCCCGGGCCACCTGGGCCGCCCGGACCACCTGGGGGAGGACCGCCGCCGGGACCGCCGGGTCCCCGCTTCGGCGGCATGGCGATCTGGTCGCTCAATTGGGCGGCGGCAAAGACCAACAAGCTCTTCTTGCTGTCGCCGGCGACGACCATCTTCCCGTCCTCGCCGCCTTTGAGGAGAGCCTCCAAGGTGTCCACGCGTAGCTGGCCTTTGGGCCGCTCTTCGCCGTGACAACGGAGGCAGGAGGCCACCAGGAGCGGGCGAATGTCTTTGGCATAGGTCAACCCCTTCTTCTCCGCCACCGGGGGCAGCTTGGTGGCGTCGAGATTCTTGAGGTTCCACGCGTCGTCGGCCCACACCGTGCAGCAGCCGAGGGCAACGCCGAGTACCATCCACGCTGGAGTCGTCTTCATATCCACATCGACCAATTCGTGTGGCAATCTACCCGGAGCAGCATTAAGGCAACATTAAGGCGTGGGGGAAATGCGGCGAGAGCCGGTTCGAGCCAACCATCGTCCGGAACCACCGCCTGGCGAGGCAGGGGCCTCCCTCACGGGCGCGGGCTAAGGCGTCCGGATCAGGCGGAAGTACTGGGCCCGCTGGTCGCCCACGCGAGCCCAGCGGCTCTGCTGGGTGCCATCGCCAAGAAACGGGAGGCCGTAGTGCTTCCAGGTTTGCAGGTCGGTGGACACCTGCAGTTGGTTGGTGACGCCGGCGAAGGCGAAGAACTCGAGTTCGACCGCCGGGTAGATCCGCAGCGACGCGTCACCCGTGTCCGCCAGCCGCACGTAGTCCAGCAGGTCCACCTCGCCGGCCACGTTCGAGTTCAAATCCATGCGAATCCAGAACTGTTGCACGTTTTTGAGCAGGTTGGTCCACGCGCCCGAGAGGATGGTCCACTGGCTTTCCTGCAATGGGGCGGCGAGATCGAGGCGCGAGGAGCTCGGCGTGCCCACGACGGGGAAGGTGAAGGTGGCGGCGTTGGTGGCGAGCCCATCGACGCTGCCCGCCACGTAGAGCACTACCGGGTAGACCGTGGGCGAATCATCCGTGACCAGGCCGAGTTTGACGCTGGCGAAGTGCTGCCAATCGCCCAGGAAGCCGGCGGGCGCGGCCACGCATTGCCAGTCGTTGTTCAAGTCCTGCACGCGCAGGAAGCCGTCAGCCACGGCGGGGGAGGGGTTGTTGGCCGTGATGCCGGCTGCCGGCCAGGGGGGATTCTCACGCACATGGCTCACGGTGGTCCATCCCTCGGCGGTGGTGGTGAACTCCACAGCCTGGTCGGCTCCCAGGGCGGGGTTGGCGGCGGAGAGGTACAAGGCCGCGAACGAGGCGGCCAGCGATAGTGGACGTTTCATAGGGTTTGGTGGGTGAAGTACGGCGGGCCGACATCACCATCCTGCACGGCGAATCCTCGGGCAACTTGATGATAAGCGGTGCCGGCACAACTGGCACCGTAGCATAAACCGGCCATCCGCGCGAAGCGGAAAACGGGGGATCAGGGGGTGACGCACGGGCCGACCGCGCCGCGCCGGCTTGCGGCGGGGTTCCATTTGGCTTTGCGGCAACCGGAGATGCTGCTACAAGGGCGCTCGCGATGTGGCTGAGCCGTTGGGTGTACTTGCTGCGACGCCTGGGTTTGATGCTCGGGGCGTACGGGCTTTTGCGGGTGCTGTTCCTGCTGCACAACCGGTCCTTGCTCGCGGACGCCGCCGGCGGCCAGGTGGCCCGGGCGTTTCTGCATGGATTGCGGTTTGATCTCGCGGCCCTGGCCATCGTCAACGGGTTGTTCATCCTGCTCAGTCTGCTGCCGCGCCGGTTCCCGGCGTCCATGGGGTATGAGCGCCTGGTCCGGGGCGTGTTCCTGGCAGCGAACTTCCCGTTCCTCGTGATCAACCTCATCGACCTCGAGTACGTGCAGTTCAACGGCCGGCGGATCACGCTGGCCCTGCTGCGCATGGCCAACGACGCCGGGGTGAGTTGGACGACGATGGTCTTCTACTACTGGCCGATCACGCTGCTGTCGCTCGCGTTTCTGGTGGCGCTGTACCGGTGGTACGGACGTCCGGCGCAAGCCGCGAAGGCGACGCCGATGGGCTGGGGGTCTTGGGCGCTGCAGTTGGCCGCCGCGCTGGCGCTGACCATCATTGCCATCCGGGGCGGGCTGCAGTTCCGCCCCCTGGCGCCGCAACAGGCGATGGTGATGAACCACGCCGGCCTGGCCCAACTGACGCTGAACTCGACTTTCACGCTGATCCGGAGCCACGAAGGCTCGAAGCTCACGCGGCACCGTTGGTTTTCGGACCGCCCCGCGCTCATGGCGTATCTCCGGCCCTTCACCGAGGGGGAACCGCTGCGGTCCGCCCCGACCAACCGCGACAATGTCGTCATCCTGATCGTGGAGAGCCTGGCGGCGGAGTACTGCGGGGCGTGCAATGACGGCCCCCGCTACACGCCGTTTCTCGACCGGCTGGCGGCGGAGTCGCTGTTCTTCCCACGCCACTATGCCAACGGCCGCCGTTCGATCGAAGCCATGCCGGCCGTGCTGGTGGGACTGCCGTCGCTCATGGCGGAATCGCTCTTGGAATCGCCCTATTACGACACCCGCCTGCTGGGGTTGGGCACGCTGCTGGAACCGCAGGGTTACACCAGCAGCTTCTTCCACGGCGCCGAGAAGGGCACCATGCGTTTCGATGTGCTGATGCGGCAGGCGGGCATCCAGCATTACGTTGGTCTCAAGGAGTACCCTCACCCGGCGGACTATGACGGCGACTGGGGCATTTACGACGAACCGTTCCTGCAGTTCGTGGCGGCGCAACTGAGCCGGCAGACCCCGCCCTTTGCGGCCGTCGTGTTTACCTTGAGTTCGCATCATCCCTATCCCATCCCGGCGCAGCATCGCGGGCGGTTCAAGCAGGGGACGCTGCCCATCCACGAGTCTATTGGTTATGTAGACTACGCCTTGGAGCAGTTCTTTGCCACCGCCCGCCAACAGCCCTGGTACACCAACACCCTGTTCCTCATCACCGGGGACCACACGCAGAAGCTCGAGACCCCCGCCTACGCGAACCCGTTGGGACAGTACCGCGTGCCGTTGTGGTGCTACCACCCGCGACGCCAGTGGGCCGGCGTGGTCACGGACCAGACCACCCAGCACGTGGACATCCTGCCGTCGGTCCTGGACTACCTCGGCCTGGCGCCCCGGGAGCGGATGCTGTTCGGACGCTCCTTCTTTCGGCGGGGCGAGGGTCGCGCGTTCCTCCACGACAACGGACGCTACTGGCTGGTGCGCGGCGAACGGGCGTTGCAGTGGACCCCCGGGCAGCCCGGCCAGTTGTTCGCCCCCGCCGCCGACCCCCAGTTTCACGCTCCGCTGAACGAACCAGAGCGCCGCGCCGCCCTCGAGCGCGAAGCGCAGGCCCTCCTTCAGTACTTCAATAACGGGATGCTCGACCGGGAGTTGTATGATCGCGGAGAGGCCCTCCCCGCCAAACCAGCTCCGTAGAGCGGCCGCGTGACGGTGCGAAGGAGAGAGGGCTGCCCGCCCTCCCAACAGGAGTGCCTCCGCCTGCCTGAGGCGGTGGCGTGGGTGTGGGTGCCGTTGTCTATCGGCAACACGAACCCTGCCGTGGGCCTGTCGCGCCACGTGCTGACGCTGTATTCGGGCTGGAGCCTTCCCTTACAGGGCGGGCTGGGGGTCGGTGGAGCACGCGCAGCTAGAGTTCCCCTCCAAGCTCGTCGTCAATCCGCTCTCCGGGTACCGCACTACTGGTTGGTGAGAAGGATGGTGATATCCCCCTCATCGTTGGCGATCCACTGGGGCGGTTGGTATTCCACTCCGCCATGGCCCAGGTAGGATCGCAGGCGGTAGGAGACGGCATCCGCATTCGTGACGACGTGGTATTCCCATCCCGTGTATTTGCGCCGTTCCGTGTCCGGAAGATCCGGTGTGGCTGACAGGTACCTCGGCACGAGGTCAGCGAGTTTCTCAGGGTAGCGGCCCGTACCTTTCCGGTAAGCCTCAATTGCCCGCACAATGGGCTGCCCGGCGTGGGCCCGGTCGCGGAACGCCCACGTCCGGCAGGAGCGGAGCAGGAAACCGTACACCACCATTGCCAAGAGCAAGCTCAGAGCTACCAGGCTGCTGCGCGTGCCGCTGCGGGAGTTGGATGGCATTTGAGTGGATCGGGTGGATGGACAGCTACCTTGAGGACGGTATTCCCGGCCCACCGTAGTTCGTCTCGACGCACATGGTGATACCTATCTCATGGTAGCATAGACCTCGTTACTCGCGCCATTCACCCACCATCCTTCGCACCATCCACCGCGTTCCTCTGTCTCGTGATGGCGGTAGAAAAACCTCGGTTGGGCCATCGCGGCGGGTTGCCACCAATCCCGAGGCTCCTTGGTATCCTCGCGCAGGGAGTGGCCGGACAGATCGTCCTGATCCGCCATTTCCGCCGGAATCTCCACAAATCCCTTCGCTCGAAGTGCCGCCGCAACCGCCGCAGGGGGAGCGGTAAAGTGAATGTGCGAAAAGAACAATTGCTGGCGACCGTGGCGAACCTGTAACCCGGTCGGCACAGGCGCCGGGAGGAGGAAGTTCCTCACATGGTCACGTGTCTGAAACCAAGCCAGAACCCAAACAACCGCGAACGTAAGCGTGACGACTCCGACGGCCACGTTGGGCCACGGTAGTGGCTTCGCCTTGCGCTCGCGGACCGTTACGGTGGCCACTGCCACCGTCGTCGTAGCAACCGTTGCTACGGCCACCGAGAAAATGGCGTCAACACCCGAAAACAGCATGCCGAAACGACAGGCGAGGGTCGCAAACGCCCACGACGAGAGCAGCGGCAATCCGATGCAAATCCCGGTGCCCACAAGCAGTTTGCTGAATGCTTTCACGTGATGAGCGGCAGTACCAACGGGCAGTCAGCAGCGACTTGGCCCGGCACCTTCTGGAACGAACGTCGCCATACGGATATGCGTTGAGCGTGGCTGTTTCGGAGGCCCTTGTCCAGCAAATGACCCCGCCTTGGGGTTTTCGCCCGGTGTGGTGAAGCCGGGTTCGGGACCGGCCCCTCCCTTACAGGGCGGGCTGGGGGTCGGTGGGGCACGCGATCCTGGGGCTCCACGCCAAGCGCGTCACCCCAGGCTGTCACAGGCCGGGCTTGCAGCCTGAGCGCGCGGGTTATGCTCCCCGCTACTTTTCCGGCGCTCCGCAAAACGTCCCCAACCGTTCGGCGGCGGTGTGGGCGGAGAGGATGGAGTCGCCGAGGGAGATGCCGTCCCGATAGTGGCCGGCGAAGAAGAGGCCGGGGGCTTGGTTTTCGACGCTGGTCATCAGGTCCTTGAAGCGGCCGTAGCCGACTTCGTACTGCGGGATCGCGCGCGGGTAGAGGACGCAATGCTGGAAAGTAGGCTGGCCGTTGATGTTCAGGATGCGGGCCAGGTCTTCGTGCGTCATTTGGATCATCTCGGGCACGGGCCGCTGGGCCAGCTCGGGCGCGCGCATGCCGCCCAGATAGCTGGTGAGCGTGACGTGGCCCTCGGGCGCGCGCTGGGGAAAGAGCGACGACGAGAACAACGAGCCGAGGATGCGGAAGCCCTCCTTCTGCGGGATGAGCATGCCGAAGCCGTCGAGTGGGTGCGCCACATCCTGGCGGCGGTAGCCCAGCACGATGCTGGCCACGGGCGGGTAAACGATCTCGGCCAGCGGCGCCACGTTGATGCTCGCGCCGGGGCCGGCCTCGATCTTCAGTTCTGCCAGCCGGTAGGCGGGCGCGGCCAGGAGCACAGCGCGGTGGGTGGTAACGGTCTCC
>CAYYMW010000248.1:9643-10351 GCA_964472515.1 uncultured Verrucomicrobiota bacterium
CGGCCATCGCGTTGCGCCGTCACCGTCCAGTTCGCGCCGTCGCGCGCGAGGCGGCTGACCGGCGCGTTAAGCCAGAGGTTCGGCCCGAGCTTCTCGCTCAGAGTGTCGGTGAGCACCTGCAGGCCTTGGTCGAACGAAATCTTCTTGGCCTCCTGTTTGGAGACCTCCGCGCGGCGCTTGCGTTCCCGCGCGCCGAGGATCTGCCCGAGGATCATCGAGCCGTAACGCTGCTCCAGCGCGTGCAGCTTGGGAAAACCGTGTTTGACGGAGAGGCGGGCGGGATCGCCCGCGTAGATGCCGCCCACGAGCGGGTTGATGGCGTAATCGAGGAATTCCTGGCCCAGGCGGCGGAGCACGAACTGCGCGAGGCTTTCCTCGATATCCGGCCGGGAGCGCCGGTGGAAGGGTTCGAGCAGCAGGGCGAGTTTGGCCGAACTGGTGAACAGCGGGGTGCGGAAGAAGCCTGGGGGCTTGGCCGGCATGGCGATGGGCCTGCCGTAGCGCACCAGGTAGCGGTTCTCGGCGCCGGGATCGGAGTACATCCGGCGGGGATCGAGCCCCAGGTCATGGATCAAGGCCGTGATCTTGGGGGAAAGCTCGAGAATGGAATTGGGGCCGAACTCCGCCAGGTAGCCGCCTTCGCGGATGGATTGAATCACCCCGCCCACGCGCCCGGAGGCTTCGTAAACGGTGACCGGTAGGCCCTGC
>CAYYMW010000249.1:0-10339 GCA_964472515.1 uncultured Verrucomicrobiota bacterium
ACGGGTGGGACTTTCACCCACGAGCTGCACACCCTTCGCGGGCTGCTGCGGGGCGGCTTGTTTTAGCATCGAGGCTGACGAAGTAGCTCACATTCGTCTGCCTCACCTGGGAAAAGTTGGTCGCGGCGAGGCGGTCGTCAGTGGGGCAAATGAGCACGCTCGGGGTACCCAACTCGTTTCTGGCCGGAACCCAGTGCGCGTATGCGGCGGCTCCGTACTCCCTCGATCCCCCTTGGTTGGTGGAGACTCCAGGCGGAAAGACCTCCATGTTGTCGGCGGCAAATAGGCGGAGGGAAACGCCGATCGAGCGGAGGTTGTTATAGCAATTGGTGCGGAGGGCCTTCTCGGTAGGAAAGGGTTGAACGAGCAGGAGCAAGAAGAAGATCCCCAACACCCCAATGATCACCACCACCTCGATCCGTGTCAGGCCGGAGCGTATCCAAGCGGGACCTGGCGGCCGGTTCTTAGGTGAATGCAATCGGGGACCCTGCATGCAGAAACCGTAGCAGCAGCCGTAAAGTTGGTCACGAAAGGAAATCCGTGCATCCGTTCACATTGTCCCGGAGGGACCGAAAGCCCTTAGCCGGGTGGCAAGGCCCTGCGCTCGCGCGGCCGCAGCCCCCGGTACGAGAGCCCCAAACTGACCGATGGCACCCCGGCGGCGGTGCCGGGATTTGGGCGCTCCGCTCGGATCGAAGGGATCGTCCCCGGAGGGCATCCCCCTGCGGATTTCATTTGGAAACGGCGCGCGCCTTCGCCGGAGTATCGGCCGTCTCCGCCAACTGCAGCGCCATTTGACTCGCGTCCTCGGGTTCGGGCGGACCATAGGCAACGTCCATCTCCAACTCCGTCCCCGTGAACTCCGGATAGAGGGCGGCGAGCTTCGGGATGGCTTGTTTGGCGAGGGCGAAGTATTCCGCATCGAGTTCGACGCCGATGGCCTCGTAGCCCACTCTCTGCGCAGCGGCCAGCGTGGAGCCGGAACCCATGAAGGGATCGAGCACAACACCTTCGCCGAGCGGCAACAGCGCCCGTACCAGAATCCGCATGAGATGCTGCGGTTTGAGGCACGGATGGTCTGCGATCGCTTCCTCGCGGTCGGGAGTGCGGCCGCTCGGAATCACATCGGGCAGCGGTTTGTCCGTCGAGAGCCGGCGCAGGCCCCCGGTTTTCCAGCGGCGGAGGTTCTCCGCCACGGTCCGCTCGGCGATGGGCTTGCGGAAGAGCATCCAGGGCTCATAGGCGGCCTTGGGCGTCACGCAGACGCCGGGGAACTCCCGCTCGGCGTTCTTCGGACGGTCCCCCCCGCGAAAGCTGAAGTAGAGCCGCATGATCGCGGGGCGGATTTCGAAGCCAGCCTCCGCCATCGCCGTCTGCACCAGCGGCTGCAGCATGGGGTGGCCCGCCACACACACGTGCGCTCCGGGCACGAGCGCCGGCAGGAGCAGTTGGCCCCATTCGCAGAAGAACCGCTTGAGTTCCTCCTTTTGCGCCGCGTTTAGGATCGTGAAACGGGGCAGAGGGTCCCGCCGGCTTCCGCCGATGGTCGGGGGCAGGCGCCAGACGCCTCCGCGACCGGCCCGCAGCTTGGACATCTCCTTTCCCGAGAATTCCACCACCCCGTACGGCGGGTCGGTGCAGACGGCGTGGAGGGACAGCGGTGACCGCTCGCGGAGCCACTCGAAGCAGTCGGCATGGAGAAGCTGTTGCATGCGCACCGGGATTTTTCGTCTATAGGCGAAAGACACGCAAGCGCATTCTTGGTATCAACCATAGGCGAAATGGATGCCAAGACCACCATCGGTCGCTTCGTTCGCAGGTTGCGCGAACAAAAGGGCCTGACGCAGGAGCAGGTTGCCTCCCGCACCGGCATCTCCTACCAGTTTCTCTCCGGCTTGGAAAACGGACGGGAAAACGTGTCGCTCGACACCCTCGAAGGATTGGCCCGGACCCTGGGCTGCCCGCTTCCCCAACTCGTCGCCGGGGCCTACTCGCCAGAGCGCGCCACTCCACCTCCCCGGGCGAATCCGGAGTACTTCCGTCCGCAAGTGCCCCTGCCGCCTGGGATGAAGACGGCCCACCTGCAGGCTGCCATGGATGCCACCCAAAGCCTGGTCCATCGTATTAACGCCAACCTCCTCGCGGGCGGCGCCAAGCCGCTGCCGGAGTACATCCAGGGCAACAACTTCAGCGGGCTTGTGTCCAATGTGCTCTGCGACGCCCTTCATGAGCATTCGCCCTACAAACGCAACTCGGATCAGCGCTATCCCGACCTCATCGGCCGCGCAGGGGGAGCGCAAGGCGGGAGTGTCGGCTTGGAGGTCAAATCCACCATTCAGATCGGCAAGGGCGGCGAGAGCCACAACGGTCATTCGGGGTGGCACCTGATTGCCTGTTTCACCCTCGACACCCAGGTCGGTGCGGTACGCTTCATTCACATCATGCTGGCGGTCCTGAATGGGCATACCCACCCCAAGCCCGACTGGACCTACGCCGGCAGCAAGGTCAATGCCACGACCGGCAGCCGACGTACCGAAACCTACAACACGACGCTCGTCGGCACCACGAAGCTGCGGGATGGCTCGGTCTACCTGGACCCAGTCGCGATCGATTTCCACCGTTGGCGCCAGGAGCGATCTGGACCCGTTCCGGACTTCTCGATCTTCAAGTAAGCCGAGGGCCGCAGTGCGCGTTGGTTGGGGAAGCCGCCGTCGGAACTCTCCGCGCGTAGCTGTACTCAAGTCTCCAGCGGCACTTGGCTCCAATCGTTGCCGGGGGCGAGGCCGCAAAGCCAGCCCAACGCCCGGTGGCGCTCCATGGCAATGCTCCGCAGCTCGGACACTTCATCCGCGGCGAGGCTCCGGTAGGGACGACCCTCGACAGAGAGGTCCTCGTCAATGATCTCCGCTCCCCAATCGCGCGCTTTGTCCGCCCGGACCGCAGCGCGAACGATGCCGTCCAAGCTATCCAGCCCTTTGCTTTTGAGATCGGCGATGGCCTCGGGGGACGCCTCCCGCGGGGGCCAAACATAGCCCTCCGCTTCCAGTTCGTACTGGCGGGCGCGCCAATGCCAGAATACCACCCGCTCGTACTCGGTTTGGATTTCCTCCAACGGCCGCAGCCGGGCATTGCGCAGCACTCCCTCCAATCCTGCCTCACCGAGGACATCGTCAAGGCCACCGTCGAACTGTTCGTGCATCGGCCAGATGCGCGGCAGCAGCCGTATCGCCCAAGCAAGGACAGCGGCCGCTTCTACTTGCCAGAGCACTCTCCCGGCATGAGTTGCCGATGCCTCGTTCAAGCCCATGCCAAGGAAACCGCGCTCTTCGGGAGTCAGTGTGCTCCACAGGTTGGCGGCCACCAAATACTTGCGCACATCACGCCGTTCCCAACACCAGTTCCACCGCGCTCGCAGCCCCAGCCACCAGAACGCAGCGCCAGCACCGGTCCAGGTGGGAGATTCCCCCGTTGCCTTCGCCACAGCTTGACGGGTACGAAAGCAGAAATTCCAAACCATCATCAGCCGGATCGCGTGTGACTTAAGGACACAGAGGGCCGTCAGACGCCTGGCCACTTCGGTGGCGGTGGGCGGGGTCGCCCGGTCTTCCGGAGTGATCATGTTGGGCTCACCTCCAGGTCAGATCGTTTCATCGGTCGTCCGGAGACTTCCCACCACGGGCGTCACCACTTGGTCTGCTCGCCGTTGATTACCGGAAAGAGCAGCCAATTGGTCGTCACGGTCACGTTGGTGCCGGTGCCTTCCAAGTTGGCTTGG
Source organism: uncultured Verrucomicrobiota bacterium (assembly GCA_964472515.1). Taxonomy (GTDB): domain Bacteria; phylum Verrucomicrobiota; class Verrucomicrobiia; order Limisphaerales; family J093; genus CAYYMW01. The sequence continues at coordinate 3,776 of CAYYMW010000249.1, forward strand.
ATTTGATCGCGCAAGCGGGCGTCGGAGGCATGCATCACGCTGCCGTCGGTGAGGAGGATGTTGCCACCGTTCGGGCCGTGGAGGTTGGCATTCCAGCTCAGGGTGGACTGGGCCTTGCCCTTGAGGACCAGGCGCGGATCTAGCCCCATCGGCGAGGAGGCGACGTCCACCTGGCCGGCGTACTTGAGGTTGCGGTCGGTGGCGAGGATCATGTTGGGCTTGGTCTCCTTGGCTTCGAGGCCGATGGTATAGCTCACCGCTTTGTTCCCGCGGCCTTGGTTCCAATCTGCCACGCTCGTGGCGAACTCGCGGGTGTTCGTGCCACCGTCGACGGGCACCCTGCCGCCGGAAAAGGCCACCCCGACCCAGTTGGTCGTCTGCGGAATGCCCCGGGCGCGATCCGTCCGGCAAGCGACCACCTTGGGGGTGCCCAGTTCGTTGCGGGCGGCGTAGAAAGGATGGAACTCAAGCAGCGGATTGGCGTTACCTGAGCCGTCGCAGAGGAGATCTTGCGAGCCGCCCTCGGCAGCACTCAGGTGCATTGGGAATCGGTCGCGATTGTCCGTCGCAAACAACCGCATGGCCACCCCGATCTGTTTCAGGTTGTTGTGGCAATATACTTGGCTTGCAGCGGTACGTGGGGGCCTCCGAGCGGCGAGCATCAGCAATCCCAACAGGCCGACAACCACAATCACCACCACCAACTCAACCATGGTCAAGGCCCTGAGCGACCGCCGGCGCCTTTGTCCCAGCGGATCGTGACAACCATGGACGTGAGAAAGCATGGCCTCAGCCTACGGCATATCCCCGCCTCGCGTCACGCCAGATTGAAGGCGCTGCCCTATTCCAAGCGGGATTGCACAAGATCTGCCAAGCCCCGTACCTCGATCTTGTCCGCGAGCGGATACCGGGCCGTTCCGGGGCAAACGATGGTCAGGGAGTCCAAACTCAAGTGTTCCAAGGCGGCACGCTGCGAGGTGGTCACCTTGGGCGCATCGGTGTACTTGATCTCGAATCCCAGTCGTTTGCCGCCGCGAAAGAGCAGCAGATCGAGTTCGGCCTGGCTATGCACGCCCCAGTAGAAGGCCTCTTCCTCGGGCACGCCGCTGAGCCGCAGCACTTGCTCCAAGGCGAACCCTTCCCACGAAGCGCCCAGTTTCGGATGGGTCACCATCTGCTCCATGTCCGGGATGCCCAGCAGACGGTGCAGGATGCCGGAGTCGCGGAAATAGACCTTGGGCGTCTTGAGTTGGCGCTTCTTGATGTTTTCGAACCACGGGGTCAGGCGCCGGACCATGAACGTGCCGGTCAAGATGTCGAGGTAGCGGCTTACCGTGGTGTCGGCCACCCCCATGCTCTTGCCGAGTTCGGAGGCGTTGAACTGCTGGCCATGGTAATGCGCGAGCATCATCCAGAACCGGCGCAGCGTGGCGGCGGGGATCTGGAGGCCGAGCGCGGGAAGGTCGCGTTCGAGAAACGTCTTCACATATGCCTCGCGCCAACGCCAGCTCGCGTCCTCCGACGCAGCCAGAAAGGAGTGCGGGAAGCCGCCGCGCAGCCAGAGGGTGTCGGTGGCCTCCGCGCCGGTTTCGTCCAAGGCAAACGGGGTCACTTCCACAAAGGCGACGCGCCCAGCCAGGGTCTCCGCGCCTTGCCGGATCAGGTCACGGGAAGCGCTGCCGAGAATCAGGAATTGGGCCGGATTCGGATGGCGGTCGACGAGCACGCGGAGGACCGGGAACAGGTCAGGTCGGTGCTGAACCTCATCAATGACCACGAGCCCCGCCAGTGGTTCGAGGGCAAGTTTCGGGGTGACGAGGCGTTCGAGATGGGCCGGGTCTTCGAGGTCGAAGTAGTTCAGTCCCTGATTAAACGGAAGGGTGCCACCCGCGGCAAACTGGCGGGCCAAAGTGGTTTTACCCGACTGGCGCGGTCCCAGCAGAGCGACGACCTTGGCGATCTGAAACGCTTCGGAAATACTTTGGATACAGCGCTTTCGATCCATCGATAGATAATGTACGTGAAAACGCGGCGAAGACAACCGAATTTTCATATACCCACCTCAAGGCATTGGCAATCAACAGACTATGAAATGACCGTCAAGGAATCGCCAAGTGGCGAAACTCACCCGGCTTGAGGGTTGTGATCGCGGCCTGGATCAAGCCCCGGGCCGCCAGGGTTCGGCGGAGGTCGTTGGTGGAAAGCTCCAAGATCGCGATCCGCCTCCCCGTAAGGTTCTGCTGATAACGGATGCCCTGATCGCAAGTAATGAACAGGTCAAACTCGGGTTCCGCACGCGAGAGCAACAGACCGTTGTGTGTGCCGCTCCACCCACGCTTTTGGACGTTCGTGCAGGCATGGCCGTCCATCAGTTGGTGCATGGGCCAAGGCACGCACTCGTCCAGCAGTATCCTCATGGCGATGCCGGGGCCAGCAAGGCAGCTTCAGAGCACTCCAATACTTGGCAGGCCATCTGTCTGGTCACGGAGGGAAAGCACTCGAGGAACTCGTCCATCGTATAGTTGCGTTCCAGATATTCGAAAAGCGTCTTCACCGGGACGCGGGTCCCCCGAAACACTGGGGTACCCCCCAAGATGTCCCGATCCGTGACGATCAACCCGTTCGCGTCCATGGATGCAATATACGGTCCTACTCTTTCCCGGCAAACCGGAAAAGCGAGGGGCGGGGATTCATAGGCTGGCGTGGCCGTGATACCGCCATCAAGGAATCGCCAAACGGTTCAGGAGGTTGGTGCCGGGTCACTTCCGAAGGTGCCGCCTTCATCGGTCGGGAGGACAACCTCAAACCCGCCGAGCCCGGCGCTACCACTTGGTCCGCTCGCCGTTGATCACTGGGAAGAGTAGCCAGTTGGTCGTCACGGTCACGTTGGTGCCGCTGCCTTCCAAGTTGGCCTTTACCTGTTCGCGCAAGCGGGCGTCCGAGGCCTGTTCCACACTGCCGTCCGTCAGAAGGATGTTGCCGCCGATCGGACCGTGGAGGTTGGCATCCCAGCTCAGGGTGGACTGGGCCTTGCCCTTGAGCACGAGGCGTGGATCGAGGCCCATCGGGAACTTGGCGACGTCGACCTGACCGACGTACTTGATGTTGCGGTCCGTGGCCAGGATCATGTTGGGCTTCGTCTCCTTGGCTTCGAGGCCGATGGTATAGCTCACGGCCTTGTTCCCGCGACCCTTCTTCCAGTCTGCCTTCGTCTGGGCAAAGTCATCGGCGTTCGTGCCACCGCCAGCGGGTATGAGGCCGCCGGGGAAGGCCACCCCGACCCAGTTGGTCATCTGTGGGATGCCCCGGGCGAAGTCCGTCCGGCAGGCGACCACCTTGGGGGTGCCGAGTCCGATGCGGGCAGCGTAGAAAGGATGGAACTCAAGCAGCGGGTTGGCGTTACCTGAACCGTCGTAAAGGAGATCTTGCGAGCCGCCCTCGGCAGCACTCAGGTGCATTGGGAATCGGTCGCGATGGTCCGTCGCGAACAACTGCATGGCGACGCCGACCTGCCTAAGGTTGTTGGCGCAGACGATGCGGCTTGCGCCCTCGGGACGACTAACAGGAGCCGGCAACAGCATGCCAAGCAGGACCGCCACCACGCCGATGATCACGATCACTTCCAGCAGAGTCAGCGCCCGCAGGGAGCGACGATGTTGTTGCGCGTATGGCCCGGAGCACGCATGGATGTGAGAAAGCATGGAGCCAGCCTACAATAAGTCGATGGTTCGCGTCACGCCGGAAGATTCACGCCAGCGGCTTCCAACCGCCCATGGCCCGCCCCGATAGCGGGATTACCACACGATGGCAGCGTGCAGGTCCACCTCTGTCGTCCCGCGCCGGACGCGGGACTGGGAAGGATTCGAAATTGGGCCGTGCCCCCCAGCACTCAAGTGCTGGGCTATTCTCGGTCGTCCCCTGGAGGGGACTTCCTCGGGAGTGCCATGCAACGGCGAACCCTCCGCGCCGGGCGTCACCACTTGGTCTGCTCGCCGTTGATCACCGGAAAGAGCAGCCAGTTGGTCGTTACGGTCACGTTGGTACCGGTGCCTTCCAAGTTGGCCTGTACCTGTTCGCGTAAGCGCGCATCCGAGGCCTGCTGCACACTGCCGTCGGTGAGGAGGACGTTGCCACCGTTCGGGCCGTGGAGGTTGGCATCCCAGCTCAGGGTGGACTGGGCCTTGCCCTTGAGGACCAGGCGCGGATCAAGCCCCATCGGCGAGGAGGCGACGTCCACCTGGCCGGCGTACTTGAGGTTGCGGTCCGTGGCGAGGATCATGTTGGGCTTCGTTCCCTTGGCTTCGAGGCCGATGGTATAACTCACCGCCTTGTTCCCGCGGCCTTGGTTCCAATCGGCCACGCTCGTGGCGAAGTCGCTGGCGTTCGTGCCCCCGCTGGCGAGCACCTTCCCGTCGGGGAAGGCCACCCCGACGAAGTTGGTCATCTGCGGGTTGCCGCGGGCACGATCCATGGGGCAGGCGACTACCTTGGGGGTGCCCAGTTCGTTGCGGGCGGCGTAGAACGGATGGAATTCGAGCAGGGGGTTGGCGCTGCCGGAGCCACCGTAAAGGACATCTTGTGAGCCACCCTCGGCAGCACTCAGGTGCATTGGGAATCGGTCGCGATTGTCCGTGGCGAACAACCGCATGGCGACGCCAATCTGTTTCAGGTTGTTGGCGCAGTTGATGCGCTGTGTGGGGGATCTGTTGCGACATGTCGTCGTCAGCACCAACAGAGCCAGCACCCCGACCACGACCATCACCACCACCAATTCGACCATGGTCAAGGCCCTCAGCAACCGTCGGCGCCCTTGTCCCAGCGGATCGCAACAACCATGGGTGTGTGAAAGCATGGCGTCAGCCTACACCACACCGCCGCCTCGCGTCACGCCTGAACAACACCGGTGCCGGGGAAAATCCCCCGTTCCGTAACTCGAAAAAAGGCTTTGAGGATTTGGCGGCGGGCTAGCATGATGCGCGATAAGCAATGCGGCAACCAAACGTGACTCGATATGAACACACAACCTGACTCGCATCCCCTTTCCCGCCCCGACCTGTCCCGGCGTCAATTCCTCAAAGGCTCCTCCCTGGCGGCAGCCGGCGCGGCGGCCTTCCCTTATGTCCTCACCACCCACGCAGCCCCGGATGACCCGATCCGCATCGGTTTGATCGGTTGCGGCGGACGCGGCACGGGCGCGGTGCTGGACGCCCTCGGCGCGGCCACCAAGGTAATCTATCCTTCCGCCGGCTATCACACGGAGGACGTGGACGCCTCGGCCAAGCTGGAGACCAAGAACATCCAGGTGGTGGCGCTGGCGGACATGTTCCAGGACCGCATCAACAGCGCCCGCGAGAATTTCTCCAAGCTGGGCATCAACATCCCCGACGAGCGGTGCTTTACCGGCTTTGACGCCTACAAGAAGCTGCTGGCGATCGGCGAGATCAACTACGTGATCCTGGCCACCCCGCCGCATTTCCGCCCGGCGCAGGTCCTGGCGGCCGTCGAGGCGGGCAAGAACGTCTTCATGGAAAAGCCCGTGGCGGTGGACGGCCAGGGGGTGAAGATCGTCATGAAAGCCGGCGAGTTGGCCAAGCAGAAGGGCTTGAGCATCGGCGCGGGCATACAGCGCCGTTACCAGCGCGGCTACCGCGAGACCATCAAGAGGCTGCGCGACGGCGAGATTGGCGAGATCCTTTCCGCCCGCTGCTATTGGAACGGCGGCGTGATCTGGGTCATCGAGCGCAAGGAAGGCTGGACCGACATGGAGTGGCAGTTGCGCAACTGGAACTACTTCACCTGGCTGGGCGGCGACCACATTGTGGAGCAGCACGTCCACAACCTCGACATCATGAACTGGGCGCTGGGCGCGCACCCCGTCAAGGCCTACGGCATGGGCGGCCGCCAGGCCCGGCCCAACAAGAACTACGGCCACATCTACGACCACTTCGCCGTCGAGTACGAGTATCCCAACGGCGTGATCATGACCAGCCAGTGCCGGCAGATGAACAGTTGCGAAGGCCGGGTGGAAGAACGCGTCGTCGGCACCAAGGGCACCAGCAACTGCGTGAATTGGATCAAGCAGACCGGCGGGCAGTTCTGGCGCTTCCGCGAGCAGGAGGTGAACGCCTACCAGCAGGAGCACAAGGAGTTGGTGGCGGCCATTCGCACGGGCCAGCCGATCAACGACGCCTTTGCCATCGCCGAGGCCACGCTGGTGGGCATCATGGGCCGCGAAGCCGCCTACTCGGGCCAGACCATCGAGTGGGAACAGGCGCTCAACATGAAGACCCGGCTCGGACCCGAGAAGTACGAGCTGGGCGCCCTGCCCTTCCCGGACGTGGCCACGCCGGGCTTCTACAAGTTCGCGTAGCCGGAACCGTCCCTGGATAGGCTCTCAACGGGGCGGCTGCGGCCGCCCCGTTTGGTTGGAAAGCCGTGCCGTGAAATACGCTCGGCGGGGCCGGTTCGCCAGCCGCCGCGGCCTTAGGGGCCGTCAAAGAATGGCATTCCCACTCTGCCTCGGTCTTGCGGCGGCCGGCGTCGTTACTCGCTCGTTACAGCCCG
>CAYYMW010000250.1:0-2284 GCA_964472515.1 uncultured Verrucomicrobiota bacterium
CGGCGCCAGCACCCGCGGCGGCCCCGGCGCCAGCACCCGCGGCGGCCCCGGCGCCAGCACCCGCGGCGGCCCCGGCGCCGGCACCCGCGGCGGCCCCGGCGGCAGCCCCGAAGGAAGAGCCCAAGAAGTGAGCGGACGGATAGCCAGACCAATTGCCCGCATCCTGCGCCCGCTGACCAGCCAGCGCGTGGCCGCGGTGGATCTGGGAAGCGCCGACCTGAAGCTCCTGGTCTTGGAGGCCCAGTTGGGCCGGTTGGAGATCGTCCGGCGGGCCACCGTGGACCTCAAGGCCGAGGGCTTGGCGATGGATGAGGTCCCGCAGCATCTCGCCGGGCTGCTGGCGGGCTTCGAACCCTGTTGGGTGGCGCTGACGATGCCTCAGAGCCGCATGCTTTCACAGATCGTGGATCTGCCGCCGGGGATGGCGGGGGCGGCGGCGCAGAAGCAGTTGGAAACCGAGGCGTCTCAGATCGCCGGTTTGAGCGAGAAGGAGATGCGGCCAAGCCACGTTCGGCTCAAGCCCTTCGGGGAGCTGCGGAATCCCCACTGGCTGTGCCTGGGCGAGGCGCGCGAATTGGACGAGCGCCTCGGCCTGTTCACCGCGGCCGAGCCCAAGGAAGGGGCGGAACCGGTCGTCGAACACCCCGGCGTGGCCGAATTTACGACGGCGGCCGAGGCGTTGTTCACGGCCGCCGCCCGCGTGCTGCCGGCGCGCACTACAGCCGCCTTGGTGGAAGTGGGGGCCGAGCATACGCTGGTTGCCGTCGTGGTGAACGGGCAAGGGGTCTTCGCCACCACTTTCAACAGCGGCGCCGCCCGCTTCTCGGAAGCCATCTGCGCGCAACTCGGGTGTTCGAGGGCCGAGGCGGAGGAGATGAAGCGCCACCATGATCTGTTCGCGGGGGAGCACCGGCTCGAGTCGATGTGCCAGGCGGTGGAAGAGTGGCATGGGGAAGTCTGCCGGGCCATCCTGGAATGGCTGGACGAGCATCCCGAACTCAATCTCGAAGCCCCCAGCCTGCCGGTCTACCTTTCCGGTGGCGCGGCGGGGCAACCCGGCCTCGCCGGTGCGCTCAGCGGCGCGGGGTTGTTGAGGTTTCAGAAATGGCCGGCGCCGCCGGATCGGGTGGCCGGGGAACCCATGGACCGTTATTGGGTGGCCTATGGCGCCGCCCTGGCGGGCTTGGGCCATGCGGCGCGCCCCTTCAGCCTCTTGCCGCACGACTTGCGCGCCCTGCGGGTGCGGCATCTCTTCTGGCAGCGCCTGCAGGCGGCGAACGTCCTGCTCATGGCGGCGCTGGCCTTGCTCCTGGCTTTCGGAACCTGGCAGCAGGTGTCCCTGGCGGACCGTAAGCGCGAGTTGATCGCCAGCACGGGCGCCGCGCTCGAAACCGCGCACACCATGGAACTGCTTTCCCAGCGGCTGGCGCTCGAGTACGAACGCATCCGCCCCGTCCTGGATCGCCAGCGCCAGACCCTCGAAACGCTGGAGGCGCTCTCGGCGATGCAGCAGGCGCGCACCAACCGCGATTTGTGGTTCGCCCTGTTCGCCGACGCCACCAGCTATTTCGCGGGCACAACCCTGCCCTCGGCGGTGACGAACCAGACCAACTTCTCCGTCTTCTCCAGCGGCACGAACCCTCCGCAGGGACGCCTCGAGTTCGTGGCCGAAGTCTCCATCCCCCAGGAAGGCGACGCCATGCGCGCGCAGTTGAGCCAGATCGTCAGCGGCTTGCAGCAGCAGCGCAAACCCTCGGACCCGTCGGAACGGCTGTTCAGCCGGGTCGACACCCTGCCCGCGGAGCGGAAGCGCAACCTGGTGGACCTGCGCACGGTCATCACCAACCGGTACTTCGCCATCGCCATGGAGATGGGCGGCACGACCAACTCCCCCCCGCCGGTCCCGGTGGCCGCCTCGACGCCCGTCCCCTCCAACCGCTCCGCCGCGCTTCCCGGCAGCTTTCGGGAGGGTCGCCGGGGCGGCCTGTTGCCGCGGCTCCGACCGGAGAAGCCCGCCGCGCCGTCGCCCGCGCCCGCCACTCCACCTTGAGCCATGGCCGCCCCGTCCAGACATTTGCCTCTGCCTTCGCTCTCCCTGCTCGTGGGGATGGCGCTGGCGGCCTATTATGTCGCGGTGTTCCGGCCGCTCGGCCAGAAGGCCGCCGCGCTGGATCAGCCGCTGGTGGCCGCGTGGAACCGTTTTGCCGCCACCAATGAGACCAGCCCGGTCGTTCGCGGGCTGAATTTGGACGACGGTGTTGGTCACGTAAACCGTTTGCTGGTC
>CAYYMW010000250.1:2294-10305 GCA_964472515.1 uncultured Verrucomicrobiota bacterium
GCGGGCTGAATTTGGACAACCACGACCAGCGGCTGCGCCAGTTACAGGGGCAGGCCCGGTCGCTCGAGACGGCGAGCGCCGTGGTACAGCGGCGGATTCTCTGGCCGCCGGCCGTGCAAGCGAAACTGTCCGCCCCTTGGCAGTTGATCGATTTCCAGGACGAGCGTTACCGCAAGGTGCAGGAGCTGGCCGCCCTGGCCCGGGAGAAGAAGATGGCGCTCGAACCGGGCGCCACCAACGGATACCCCGAGTACATGGCGGACATGCCCCTGCCCACGCTGCTCTGGCCCCGCTTGCACATGGCCGACCAGCTCTTCTTGACAGCGGCGCACTGCCGGGTGCGCAACCTGCGCAACCTGCAACAACTCCCCACCGAGGCGCACCGCTATGCGCGCCGCGACCAGGTCTTCCTGATGGAGATCCCCATGCGCGTGGAGGTGACCGGCTCCATGGAGGCGGTCACGCGCTTCCTGGCCGCGCTGCCCCTGGCCACCACGAACGAATTGCAGGCGGTGGGCGTGGCGGCCCCCCTGACCAACAAGCCGCCTTTCTTCCTGGGACCGCTGCTGGTGCGCAAGTCCGCCCCCGAACAGCCGCACGAAGTGCAGCTCGAAGCGGTCGTCTCGGCGTTCCTGCCGTGGAGCGAGCCGGTTCCGATCAACCGCGCCAGCACGCTGCGCAACTAACCACCCGCCATGCTTCGCCTTCTGGAACGCCGTCTGCCGCTCACCGTCCTGCTGCTGGCCGGTCTGCTCGTGTTGCTGGCGCTGGCCGTCCGGGATTTGGGCGGCGCCGTTCCCGAACTCCGCCCGCTGCCGGTTCGCCCCATGTCCGCCGGCGGCTATGTGACCACCTCCGAGCTCCAGGAGTGGTTCGGCACCGGCTCCTTCGCCCGCCTGGCCCCGGGCACCAACTTCATCAATCCGTTTCACACGCTCTTCTTCCAGCCGCCGCCGCCCTCGCAGACCAAGCCGGTCGAGCTGACCTACATCGGTTGTGTCGAGACCTCGCTCGGCCGCCGCCTGGCCTACCTCCAGATGGGCGGGACCACGGTCATCATGACCAACGGCAGCAAGGTCGTGGCCGACCACATTCTGCATTCGATCGACATGAAGCAGATCATCCTCACCAACGCCCAGCAGACCAACGTGCTGCCGTTCAACCTCAAGAAGGTCCTGCAGGTGCCCGCCTCGTAGCATGGACGCCAAGCCTCAGAAACGGGAAGTCGGCGATTTGCTGCTCGAGCAGGGGCGGATCAGCGAGAAGGACCTCGAGCTGGTCCGCCGCCGCCAGCTCCGGCTGCAAGTCCCCCAGCATTCGGCGATCCTCTTTCACCATCTGGCCACCGAGGAAGACACCTACCGCGCCTTGGCCGCCCTCCATCACCTCGATTTCGTGGACGTGGCCAGCTACGCCTTTCCCCCCGATATTTTTGGCGAGGTTCCCGTCAAGATCATGTTCAGCCAGCGCCTGGTCCCGATCGCCAAGGAAGGCGAGGTGCTGGCGCTGGCCTTTAGCGAACCGCCCCGCCAGACGGAGTTGGCGAACCTCCGCCTGCTGCTGGGCAAGAAGTTCCGCGTGGTGCTCACCACCCCCAGCGGGGTCCGTTCGGTGCTCGTCCGCAAGTACGGGCTCGGCGCCGATACCATCCAGCGCTTGCAGGAGGATCGCAAGTCCACCGAGGGTCCCCAGGACACGGTCTTTGACGTCACGGCCACCGAAGAGGGGGCCGCGATGGACGCCAGCATCGCCCGGTTTGTCGACCAACTGCTCGGCGACGCGCTGCGCCTGCAGGCCACCGACATCCACCTCGAACCCTACGCCCGCCGCATCAAGCTCCGCTATCGCATCGACGGTTTGATGCAGGAAGTGCCCGTGCCGGGCGATCTGCCCAAGTTCTACGGCGCCCTGGTCTCCCGCCTCAAGATCATGGCCGGGCTTAACATCGCCGAAAAGCGCCTGCCGCAGGACGGCCGGATCACGATGAAGTCCGACAACGAGGACTACGACCTGCGGGTCTCGGTGATCCCCACCAAGCACGGCGAGGCGGTCTGTCTTCGCATCCTGGGACACCAGAGCCTGATGCTCGAGTTCAGCCAGTTGGGCATGGAGCCCGAACAAGAAACCCTGATCGAAGAGCTGACCAGCCTGCCCCAGGGCCTGGTGCTCCTGACCGGTCCCACGGGCAGCGGCAAGACCACGACGCTTTACGCGGCGCTCGCCCACGCCAACGACGAGGGACGCAAGATCATTACCATCGAGGATCCGGTCGAGTATCTCCTCGAGGGCATCACCCAAATTCAGACCCGCGACGAGATCGATCTCACCTTCGCCAGCGGTCTCCGCTCCGTGCTTCGGCACGATCCGGACGTCGTCCTCATCGGGGAAATCCGGGACAACGAGACGGCCGAGATCGCCGTGCGCGCCGCCCAGACGGGCCACTTGGTCTTTTCCACCCTCCACACCAACGACAGTGTCAGCGCCATCACCCGGTTGCTGGACATGGAGGTCGATCCTTTTCTGGTGGGAGCGTCCCTGGTCTGCAGCATTGCCCAGCGGCTGGCCCAGCGCATCTGCCGCCATTGCCTCGAACCGGACCCGGAGGTCAGCCCCGAGTTGCGCGAGGAGATGGCTCGCGTGCTGGGGCTCGAGGCCTCCGCTTTGCAGGCGTTTCACGGGCGCGGCTGCGTCGAATGCAATCAGAAGGGTTACCGCGGCCGGGTGGCCATCTACGAGTTCTTCCTGATGACCGACGAGATCGCCGATCTGCTCGGTACCGACATCAAGACCAGCCAGCTCCGGGGCGCGGCCCGCCGGCATGGCTGGCGCTCCTTGCGCGAGTTCGGCTGGGCCAAAGTGCAGCGCGGGCTCATCTCCGTGGCCGAACTCCAGCGCCTGACCCGCCGCGTCAAACCGCAGGCCGCCCTGAAGCGGATCGCGTAACGCCAACCGGGCCGGGGAGCCGCCCAACTCGGGCCGGTTCCCGCCCGGATTAGCTTGCCTCTCCGGCCTGTTCCGCCTACCAAAGGCACATGCAAGTCCCGTTGGTGATGACGATGATCGGCCAGGACCGGCCCGGCCTGGTGGAGATGGTGGCGCGGCTCGTCGCCTCGCACGGAGGCAACTGGCTCGAGAGCCGCATGTGCCGCCTGGGCGGTCAGTTCGCCGGCATCCTCCGCATCCAGGTTGCCGAACCCCAGAAGACCGCGTTGACCCGCACCCTCCAGGACCTGGCCACCCACGGCCTCTCCGTGGTGGTGCATCCGGACGACGCGGTCGCGCCGACCCCGGGCGGGCGGCTTGCGCTGATCGAGCTGGTGGGACAGGACCGGCCCGGCATCGTCCGCCACATATCCTCGATTTTGGCCGCGCAGGGCGTGAACGTGGAGGAGTTGCGGACCGAGTGTGTCAGCGCCCCCATGACCGGCGAACTTCTGTTCAAGGCCCAAGCCCGGCTCCAGGTGCCGCCCGTCTGCAATCTGGCGAACTTGCGCCGCGAACTGGAGCGCGCCGCCGGCGACCTGGTGGTGGACGTCTCGCTTTCCACTCCCGAGGCGCAGCCGCGCTAGCTCGCGCCCCGCAACCATCGCACCCTGGCGGCTCTGACTCCACCCACTGCGCCATGAGCAAGGCAGCCGCGCCGCCCTTCGGACCCGCGGTCGACTGGCACGTCCGGGCGCAGAGCGAACACGGGGTCGAGTTGGGTTCCCGCCGCTTTGCCGCCGCCGTCGAATTCCTCGCCCCGGACTTGGTGCGTTTCCAGATCGCCCCGGTGGGCGCGGCCTTGCGACCGCCGTCCTGGGCCGTGATCCAGGAGGCCTGGCCGCGTGGTTCCGCTCAGCTTCGTCTGCGGCGTGGCCGCCTCGAACTTGCCTCGTCCGAGGCTGCCATCGGGCTTCACCTGGCCTCGGGTGAATGGCAGCTCCGTGACCGTCATGGCTTGGAGCTCTTCTCGGCCTTGCCCCGCCGCACCGGCTGCCGCGGGGCCGCGCCGGAGATGGCGCTGCAACTCGCGCCTCGCGAAGTGCTGCTTGGCCTGGGCGAGACCACCGGTCCGCTCAACAAACGCGGCTTGATTCGCGAGCTGTGGAATATCGACATGCTGGCCCACTCCCCCACCATGCATGCCGGCCTCCGCAGTCTCTACGTTTCGATCCCATTCCTGGTTTCCTTGCGCGAAGGCCGGGCGGCGGCGCTCTTCTGGGATAATCCGGCCCGGCAAACGTGGGATCTCGGCTGTACTCACCAGGATGAACTCCGCCTCTCGGCCGACTCCGGCGCCGTCGACCTCTATCTCTTCCTGGGCCCGACCCTGCCCGGCATCCTGGCACGCTACACGGAACTAACCGGACACGCCCCGATGCTCCCCCGCTGGGCGCTCGGGTACCAGCAGTCGAGACATAGCTACGGCTCTCTCGGCGAATTACAGCAGGTTGCCCGCGAGTTTCGGCGGCGGCGCATCCCCTGCGATGTCCTCTACCTGGATATCGGTCACACCGATGGCTATCGGGTGTTCAGCTTCAACCGCCGGTTTCCTCAGCCCCGCCAGTGGCTGGCCCGCCTGCGGCGCCAAGGGTTCAAGGTCGTGACCATTGTGGACCCCGGGGTCAAGGACGATCCCGGCTTTCCGGTTTGGCGGCGCGGCCACCGCGAAGGCGTGTTTGTCCGCCGCTCCGGCGGGGGGGACGTGGTGGCCCGGGTGTGGCCCGGTCCCTGCCGTTTCCCCGACTTCCTTTCCGCACGGGTGCGGGAATGGTGGGGCCGGGAACAGGCGCGTGCTCAGGCGCTGGGGGTGGCCGGTTTCTGGAACGACATGAACGAACCCGCCGTGTTCGACCTGCCCGGCAGGACCCTTCCGGCAGACTGCCGCCACACCACCGACCACGGTCCCCGCGCTCACGCGCAAGTCCACAACGTTTACGGTTCAGCGATGGCCCAGGCTTCCTTCGACGGGGCGCGACGCCATGCGCCCGGCGAGCGGCCTTTCGTCATTTCCCGCGCCGGCTACGCGGGACTCCAACGCCACGCGGTGGTGTGGACGGGCGACAACTCGTCCACCTGGGAGCACCTGGCCGAGTCGATTCCCATGTTGCTGAACCTGGGCCTCAGCGGCGTGCCCTTCTGTGGCGCGGACGTGGGCGGCTTTCTGGACCATGCGAATGGCGAGTTGCTGGCCCGCTGGACCCAGTTGGCCGCCTTCACCCCGTTCTTCCGCAACCACTCGAACGACGGCACACACCGCCAGGAGCCGTGGGTGTTCGGTCCCGAAATCGAGGGCATCTGCCGGGCCTGCATCACCCTCCGGTATCAACTCCGCCCCTACTTTTACGGGCTGATGGCGGAAGCCGTTTCTCACGGCACGCCCGTGATGAGACCCCTGGCTTGGCACTACCAAAACGATCCTGAGGCCGTGGCTTGCGGAGACCAGTTCCTGCTGGGGGCCTCGTTCCTGGTGGCCCCGATCCTCCGTCCCGGTTCCAACGCCCGCTCAGTCTATTTGCCGGTGGGCAACTGGTTCGATTTCTGGACCGGTGAGCTTCATACCGGGCGCCAGCACATCATCGCGCATGCCCCGCTCTCGACCCTGCCGCTCTACGTGCGCGCGGGGGCGGTTATCCCCATGACGCCGCCCACCCAGTCCGTCCCGGTAAAAGCCGAGGAGGTCGTCACCCTGCAGGTCTGGCCGGGCGGGGCGGGAGAGTGGGATTACTACGAAGATGACGGACGAACCCTCGACGCCAGTCCGGCCCGCTCGCGCCGCCAGCGCATCCGCTTCCTGCCGCAGGCGCGCGGGGCCACCCTGCTTTGGGAAGCGCCGCGCGGGGCTTTTCCAAGCCGCGTGAAGCAGTGGCAGGTGTGTCTCCTGCGCGCGCCCCGCGCTTACCGGGTGCTGGTGGCGGGCCAGGAATGGGACCGGGACTACGATGCTCTGACCGGGACGCTGGTTTTCGCCCTGCCCCCGGTGGCGCACGAAGCCTGCATACGATTGCGGTAGCGGCCGGCTGCGGGCGAAGTCCCTCCGCCGGCTAACCTTCGGCAAACACCTTCCGATAGCACTCCCTCAGGTTGCGCCGGTAGTTCCTGACCGTTGCGAAGAAGGCCTCCGTGGTGCGGAACCCGCACCGCACCGCGACACGGTATTGCGGTGCGGGATCTTCCGGGAGCGTGGTCTCGCCCGCATAGCTCCAGCGGCGCAGGATGCCCTCGACGCGCCGCAGCTTGCGGTAGTTCGAGATCAGGCTCCCCGCGTCCGGTTCGGGGAGCCATTGCCGGTCCCGCGCCAGTTGCAGCGCCCGGAGCGTGTTGGGCTCCAGTTCACCGTGCGCCAGGCAAAAGTACTGGGCGATGAACTCCGCGTCCATCAAGCCGCCCACGCCGGTCTTGATCGCCAGGTCATCCTGGCCGGGTGCGGTGCGTTCCTTTTCGATGCGCTGCCGCATGCGCGCGATCTCCTGTTTCCAACTGGCTCCGCCGGCCTTCGTCTGGCTCTTGGGCGTGCGGCTGAAATCGGTCAAATCGCGCACGAGCGTCCGAAAAGCCTGGCCCACGACCTCGCTGCCGCCCACAAAACGCGACCGGGAGATCGCCTGCACTTCCCACAGCCGGGCGCGGTGCCGGTAGTACTCCTCGTACCCTTGGAGCGTGTTCACCAGCAGACCCTTCTCGCCGTCGGGCCGCAGCCGGGTGTCCACGACAAAGGAGGTGCCCAGGCTCGTCGGGCTGGTCAGCAACTCGAGCACCTCGCCGGCCACGGCTTGCAGTCTCGGCAGATCCTTGACCTTGTTGTCCGCGACAAACACCAAGTCCAGGTCGGAGCCGTAGTTAAGCTCGGCCCCTCCCAGTTTGCCCAGACCCACGATGGCGAACGGAGCGGTCCGGATGCGGTGCTTGCGCAGGACGACTTCCAACGCATATCTCAGACACGCCTCTGCCAGGGCGGAGAGTTCCACCAGGTTCTGTTCGAAATCCGCCAGCCCCAGGATGTCCCGCAGTCCGATGCGCATGAGTTCGGTCTGGTGGTAGCGGCAGAGCCAGAGACGCTGGTCCGCATCGTCCAGGCCGTGCCGCAAGTCCGCCAGGGTGGCCTCGGCCGTCTTGGACCGCCGCAACCGTCCGCTCAATTCGAGTTCGTCCACCAGGTCCGGCGTCCGGATCGCCGATTCCGCCAGGAATTCCGACCGATCGAACAGCAACACTAGCAGGTCGAAGAGGGTCGGATTCGAGGTCCACGTCTCGAACAGCAGCGCCCGCGCCCCATACGCCGCGATGAAGGTGTCCAAGCGCGCCAGCACCCGGTCCGGATCGGACAGCCACCGCGCCGTCGGATCCCCATCCGGCGGCACGCTCAGGGCGGCCGCCGCGTCCGCCGTCGGCGGGCAGAGGTCCAGCAGGCGGATCAGCAGGCCCCGGGCGATCTCCTTGGTGCGGCTGGAGACATGGCCGAAGCCCGGTCCCTGCACCAAGTGGTGCGCCAGGCGCAGGGCCTTCTCGGTGTCGCGGAAGCGGTGCGCCTCGAACAGCCGGCGCCACGCGTCTTCCTGCCCCTCGAATCCGGCGGGCAGGCGATCCGGCTCCAGCTCCTCCGGTTGGCCCAACAGCTTCTCGTAGACCTCCCGTACCGACCGCCGGTGCCGCGCCAGGGCCGTCTCGAAGGGCCGCCGCGACGGGAACCCCATCAATCGGGCCAGGCGCGTCAACGCCTTCGGGTCCTCCGGCACCGTGTGCGTCTGCAGATTGTTGTCCATCTGCAGCCGGTGCTCGAGTTCCCGGAGGAATTCGTAAGCCAGGGTGAGCGCCTGCGCGGAAGGGGCGGGCAGCAGCCGGTATCGCACCAGCTTCTGCAGGGTGGGCAGCGTCTGGGGGTCAGCCAGGAACGGCTGTCGGCCCACGTGCAGGATTTGCAGGGTCTGGGCCACGAATTCCACCTCGCGGATGCCTCCCCGGCCGAGCTTCACGTTGCGGTCCAGCTCGCCCGCCCGCACCACCTCGACCTCCACCCGCCGCTTCATGC
>CAYYMW010000251.1:0-10284 GCA_964472515.1 uncultured Verrucomicrobiota bacterium
GCCCCGTCATCCCGCCCCGCCAGGCGACGCCGCGCCCCGCCCCGACCATGCGGAAATGCGCGTGGCCGGCGGCGAAACCAGCATGCCGTGGTGTGAACATCGTCAGGTCGTTGCGGCCAACCTCGCTGCGCCTTGCCTCGGGTGGCCACGATGTGCGCCTATTAGAGACCAGCCAGGCCCCACAGGCAACTCCATTCCCGGCCCCTTCAGCCGCCGGTCCAACTCCCGTTGTTCATGGGTGGGCAAGGCCACTGCGCATGGCGGGTCCTGCGGACGGCGGGTCCTGCGGACGGCGAGAGGGCGGTTGCTTCCACTTCGGCGCGGGGACTGATGCACCGGAGGGAAGCCCGGTCGCAGCGGATTGAAAGGTGTCGTGCAAAGGAAACGTGAAGCGAGATTTGCCGCTATTTGCTGCTATTTGCAGGTATTGGCCTCTGAAACACGGGCGGGTCCTGCGGACGGCGGGATCTGCGGTGGGCAAGATGGCGCAGAGCGCACTGCGGACGGCGAGATGGGAAGCCACCACCGAGGCACGGAGGCGGAGGGTATCCGCAGATGGCGCAGATGGTCGCAGATAACGCCGGGAGGAGTAACCACCACCTGACCGTGGCGGACCAACCGGCGCCTCTGCGTCTTACCGTAGAATGGACGAACGGCACGCCGCAGTTGAAGGTTTCCGGCGGTGCTGGCAAACAGTGCTCGGTGGACTACGCCATTTCCCTGAGCGCTCCGGTTGACTGGCGCAGTCTGGGCACCAATACCCTCGCCGAAACGCCCACCCTGCTCGTGGACGATCAAGCGACCGGTGCCAGCGCCCGCTTCTACCGCGCCAGGCTCCTGCCGTAAC
The DNA here is from genome assembly GCA_964472515.1 of uncultured Verrucomicrobiota bacterium. Lineage (GTDB taxonomy): Bacteria > Verrucomicrobiota > Verrucomicrobiia > Limisphaerales > J093 > CAYYMW01. The sequence goes on from CAYYMW010000251.1 coordinate 848, forward strand.
CCCAAGGCTCGGAACGCCAACATCAGACCTTCCGCCGAATGCATTTGTGGGGAGCGCCCGGTTCGGGTGCCGTGTCCGCCGCCTCGCCGGACACTCCTTGGGCCATCGCAGTGTCCGCATGTGGAGCGCGCCGGCAAAGCGTAGCGGCGACGGCGCTATGGCTTGCCAGTTTCTCCCGGCACTGTGAAAAGCGGCGTCACGCATGCCGTCCTCCGTGTGTCTCTGGCCGTTCGGACAGCCTCACTGCATGGTTGAAAATCGAACGTTGCGCTTTCGATTTTCACCGTTACACTCGCTGCCATGATCGCTCGTCCCGACTACCTTCGTGCCATTGGCCTATTCGCATGACGGATGTACCTGGCACAACTGCGACAATTTTTTTGTTGTAGCACCGGAGGGTCTGAAGGACAACGCAACGGCTCGGAGGGGTGTGAATGCAATCGGTGACAGCTTCCACCGCGCCAGGCTCCTGCCGTAAACCCAAGGCTCGAAATCGCCAACATCCGACCTTCCGCCGGACGCTTCTGTGGGGATCGCCCGGTTCGGGTGCCGTGTCCGTCGCCTCACCGGACCCTCCCCGGGCCATCGCAGTGCCCGCATGTGGAGTGCGCCGGCAAAGCGCAGCGGCGACGGCGCTATGGCGCGCCAGCTTCGCCCGACACTCTGAAAAGCGGTGTCGCGCTGCGCTTGCCACCGCACTCCATAACCGAGCTGGGAAGGCCACCCGGAGGTCGGAGTGCATCCTGCCGCACCGCCCCAACCCGCCATGCCCAACCCCGCCCGTACCGCCCCTCGCTACTCGCCGCGCTCCATCAGCACATTCCCCTCTACATCCACCCATTGCTGTCCGCCATCAGCCCGTTGCCGTAGCGCAAGGTTCTCCAAGTAAAACAGCGTCGGTTCGGTGAGGTGCTGGTTGTTGAGGAAGGGTTCGGTGTACTGAATGGCAGCATACTTGGCCTGATTGATGTGGTGCTGCTGGCCGACATGGTCGTTCCAATCCACCCCCTCGGTGAGGAAACCGTAAGGGCCATAGTGGTGCTTGGCGATGGCGCGGAGGATCGTGAGGCCGTCCTGTTCGCAAGCGCGGCTGCGCGTGGGATCAGCGCGGCGCAGGTCCGCCGCCGCCTCGAACATGGCCAGCGCGGCCTCGGCGTTTTCCCACAGGTACGAGGTGTCCCACGACTTCTCCATGTAGAGCAGGCCGCGCGTGGCCACGCCGTTGCGGTCCTCTGCCATCTTGAACTGGTCCAGGCCGGCGAGGCAGGTGTCGTAGGCGAAACGGCGCAGGCCGTCGTCCTTGAGCAGGCGGGACGCCGGCAGCAGCACGCGGAACGCGACCGAATAAGCCACGTTCTCGTGGGGATCATAGGTGTCGTGGTTGATGCTGCCAAAGATCCCTTTCTGCGCGACCAACACGCCGGTCTTGGCGCGGACGTCTGCGCGGTAGTCGGCCAGGCCGCGCTGGGTAAGGGCCAGTTCCAACTGAACGATGAACAGGCCGTCCGCCGAGGTCTGCCAGAACGGATCGTTCCCGCCTTCCGGCGACTTGCGGTACAAGCGTCCATCCGGGAAGGTGCGGCGCGGATACCAGCCGTTGGGCACCTTCTCCACGTTGCGCTCGATCCACTCCGCGCACTTCACCGCCATGTTGCGCAGGCGCGCCCGGCGCGGGTCCTTCGCGGACAAATCATCGGCAAAGCGGAGCATCTGGAAAGCCACCTTCGCCATCGAGCCGGGGCAGAACCAATCCGAGTTGTGTTTGTAGTTCAGAGCGAACTTGCCGGTGGTCGTCTCGCGGTAGGCGCGGATGAAGCCGGTTTGTTCGTCGAGGAAACCGCAGTCGAGCACGTGGTCAACGATCCGCAGGGCCTTCTCCTGCCAGTCGGGCCGGTTCAGAAAGCGGCCGGCGCGGTAGATCTCCCACGCGCCGCCGACAGCGTTGGCCGCCCAGCCGGGGCCCTCCAGGTTGCCGAAGTCGTGCCAGCCCATGATCTCGCCCTGCGGGTTGACGAAGCTGGAGATGGAGACCAGGTGCCCCTTGGCATCCTCGCGCAGCGTCCGCTCCAGCGTGAACCGGAGCGAATCCCGCATGGAATCGACGATGGTGTAGGCCGGGTCAGCGGGGAGATGGAAGGCCTCTGCGGCAGTGACACGCAGCCCGGTTGCCAACAGACAAGCCGCCAGGGCGGCACCGCACAGAAAGGTGGGGTTTCGGTTCATATGGCTATTGACAGCATACCCGTCCCTTGCCCGGCCGCCACGCCAAATCCGGTTAAATGGACGAGAAAGAAGACCTTCACGGACGCCAGACGCAGGTGGCGGCGGCCCCGGCGGGCAGCGGGAGCACCGCCTTGCGTCCATGATGGCTGAGCGCGACCTCACGAGGGGCTTTGTCCTGGTTAAGCAGGATCAGCACGCGTTCGCCGGCCGGGGTGCGGAAGGCCACGTTGGGCAAGCCCTCCGGCAGGGTGGAATCGATGCGTACCGACCCTGGGCGCACGAACTTCGAGGCGTGGGCAATGATGTAGTAGGCGGGATTCCGAATCACCTTGTCGCCATCGATGGTCACCGCGCCCAGGCAGCGGTCGCACCCCCCGCGATCGGTATGCGGGTCCAGTTGGGGATTGGAGGTGAGGTTCCACTCCAGCACCGTGCGGCACCAATTGCGGGTGGCGCCCACGACGAGCTGGCTGACGTGCCAGGAGAGGTTCTGCCGCAGATTGCCCGGGGCGCCGACCCATTGCTCGGTGAAGTAAAGGTGTTTGTCCGGATGGGCCTCATGAACCTGCGCCAGCGCGCCGATCTGCCCCTTGTAGAGATGAAACGCCGAGCCGTCCACGAACGGCTTGGCCTCGGGATCGTTCAGAATGGTAATGGGGTAATCGGGCCGGTCGGCGTTGTGATCGTAGCAGATGATCTTGGTGGCCAGGCCGGCGGCCTTGAAGGCCGGTCCAAGGTGCCGCTTGATGAACTCGGCCTGCGCTTCTGCCGGCATGAACATGCTGGGGTTGTTGCCCGGGTGGAGCGGTTCATTCTGAACCGTCAGGGCGTCGATGGTGATCCCCCGCGCTTTCATCTCCTGCACGTACTTCACCAAGTACCGCGCGTAAGCGCCGTACCATTGAGGCTTCAAGCTGCCGCCGCGGGTGTCGCCGTTGTCTTTCATCCAGACGGGCGCCGACCACGGAGAGCCCATCAGCTTGACCCCCGGGTTGATGCTCAGGATCTCCCGCAGGATCGGCACCACGGTGCTCTCGTCCGGCCCCAGGCTGAACCGCCTGACCTCAGGATCGGTTTCGCCAGCCGGCAGGTCGTTGTAGGAGAAGACGTGGTCATTGAGGTCCGAGGCGGCCACGCTCAACCGCAGGTAACTGACGCCGATGCCGGTTCCGTTCGTGGCGAACAGTTCCATCAGCAGCGCAGCTCGGGCTGGAGCGCCCATGCCCAGGAGATGCTGGGCGCTGCCGCCCGTGAGGGTGTAGCCGAAGCCGTCGATGGTCTGGAACGAACGCCGGTCATCCACCACGATGGCGTTGGTGGGAGCCTCGCCCGGCGCAAACATCGCCTGCGCGGCCTGCCGTTCGAAGCGCGCGGTCCCTGCGGGGTCGGTCAGCCAGACTTCAACTGCGGGAGCCGCCTGCAACCAGGCAGTCGCCAAGGCGCAAAGGACCATGACCAACCCGGAACGGCGAAGCGATGACGCATGCATGACGAACCCATCGGTACCGAAGTTTCCCCGCGCCATCAAGCCAATTGGCACCCGCGAAGCACTCGAGCCCAAGCCCACAGGCCCCGTCCGTGGCTTGCGGAGATTCGCAGCATGGGAAACTCGCTCACAGACTGGAAGTGCGCCAGCTGAGCAGGTTCGTACCTTGCAGAATCAAAGTACTGGTTTGATTCTGCAAGGTGAGCATCAATCACTGTTCGACCCTCTCGACCTCCAAAAACCGACTCGGACCCGGGCTACTGGATCATTCCCCGCTTCCGGAGCAGGGCTTCCATGGCCTTGTCCATCATCAGGTCAGCGAGCGGTTTGGTGGCTTCGTCCAAGGCGGCAGTCGCGGCCTTGAGCCGGGCGGGATCACCCACCTTGGTGCGCGGGTCTTCCCCCGAGAGCACGGTCTCGACGGCTTTGAGGGCCGCTTCCACTTGCTCCCGGTAGGCGGCCTCCAACTCGGCATGGCACTCGCTCAACCCTTTGCGGGTGGCAGTCACCGTCTCGGCCGCACGGATCTTGGCCTCGATCCACTGCCGGGCGCGCATGTCGTCGAAGGCGTGGTCGAGGGATTCCTCCACCATCTGCTGCACATCCGCGTCATCGACATCCACGGCGGACTTCATCTGCACCACCTTCTCGCGGCTGGTCTTCACGTCCCGCGCCAAGACATGGAGAATGCCGTCGGCATCGATCTCGAACTGCACCCCGACGCGGGGCACCCCTTTGGGCGCGGCCTCGAACTCCAGTGAAAAGCGGCCGAGGCTCCAGTTGTCCTTGGCCCGCTCGCGCTCCCCTTGGAGAACGTGGATGAGCATCTCGCGCTGGTTGTCGACGGCGGTGGTGAACATTTCGCCCGCCTTGATCGGGATGGTCGAGTTGCGCGGAATGATGACGTTCATCAAGCCGCCGAACGTCTCGATCCCGAGGGAGAGCGGGGTGACGTCGAGCAGCAGCAGGTTCCGGAAGCCGCCGGAGAGGATCTCCGCCTGGATCGCCGCGCCAAGAGCGACGGCCTCGTCAGGGTTCTGCGAGGTGTTCAGGCGGGGGCCTTTCGGCCGGCCTTCCCCGCGTGCCACCGGGCCCTCGTCCTCCACGCACCCAAACCACTCGGCCACGAGGCGGCGCACCAGTGGCATGCGGGTTTGGCCGCCCACGAGAATGACCTGGTCCAACTGGGCCGCCTCCAGCTTGGCGTCCGCCAGTGAGCGCAGACAATGCCCGCGAGTGCGCGTGATAATGTCGAGGGTCATCTGCTCGAAGGCCTCACGCGTAAGGGTATAGCTGAAGCTGAACGTTGGCGTCAGGAAAGGAAGGGCAATCTCGACCTGGGCCTCGCTGGAAAGGCGGATCTTGCTCTGCTCCGCCGCTTCGCGGATGCGGGAGAGCATGGAGAGGTCGCCGGCGGCATCCGGGCCGCCGGCCGCCCTGATGCGGTCGACGAGGAAATCGAGCAGGCGCTTGTCGAGGTCATCGCCCCCGAGGCGGGTGTCGCCGTGCGTGGAGAGCACCAGGAACACCCCGCCGTTGAGTTCAAGAATCGACAGATCGAACGTGCCGCCGCCAAGATCGTAGACCGCCACGCGGGAATGTTCTTTGAGCTTGTCCAACCCATAGGCCAGCGCGGCTGCCGTCGGTTCGTTGACGATGCGTTCGACGGTAAAACCGGCCAACTCCCCGGCCTTCTTGGTGGCGTTCCGCTGGGCATCGTTGAAATAGGCCGGCACCGTGATGACCGCCCGGGTGACGGCTTCGCCCAAAGCTGCCTCGGCATCACGCTTGAGCTTCTTGAGCACTTCAGCGGAGATCTCCTCCGGCAGCCACGATTTGCCGGGCAAGTCGATGGCAGCCGGGCCGGAGCCTTCACCTCGAATGCGATAGGTCACCAGCATCTCTTCCCGGGCAATCTCGTTACCGCGCCGTCCGATGAACCGCTTCACGGAATACACGGTCTCCGCCGGACGCAGCACACGGACGCGGTTGGCCGGGTGCCCCACGATGGGGTCAGCGCCCGGGCTGGGCACGTGAACCACTGAAGGGGTGAGGCGTTGCTGGCCGGCGTCGGCGATCACATACGGGATGCCGGCGTCCACCGCCGCCACAAGGGAGTTGGTGGTGCCCAGATCGATGCCTACGATCTTACTCATGGCCGGAAAGGTGCCACGCGATCAGGAGGGCTGCACGTCTTTTTGAAAGGCCGGGTTCGCGACTTCGAACGAGAGGGCAGCTTGGCGTCCGTCGCGTCAGGGAGCATCGACCGTGAAAAGGGCGACGATGGGGCGATGGTCGGAAGCTTCGCCCCAGTCGGGCAGGGCGAGCACCTGCGTTCCCTCGCGACGCCATTGCTTCGCCATCGCCGGGCTGACCAGGAGGTAGTCGATGCGATCATAGGAATCCTCCTTGCCGTAGTGGTGCGTCCAAGTGATGGTGCGGGAATCGGCCCGCGGAGTGGCCCGAATGCCGGAGTCCCCGTTGGATTCGGCGGGACGGGTGTCCAGCAAGGCCTGTTTGCCCCGGCCAATGAGGGTGCGAACGGGGCGGGAATCCTTGGTGTCATTCATGTCCCCGGCAACGACAAACAAGGCCGCCGGATCGGCCCGCAACCGGGTGTCCAACAGTTCCCGCAACCGGATGGCCTCCTGCTCGCGCAAGTCGGATTCGTCCGCCACCGCCGACACCCGTCGCGACTTCAAGTGCGCGGCGAACAAGGTGAACCGGCAGCCCTCGCGGACCTGAAGGTCGACTTCCGCGAATCCCCGGCTCACTTGGAAACGCCGTCCCCGGAGCAGGAACGCCTCGTTCGTATGGGGCCGTCGCCCCACGATCGGAAACCGGCTGAGCACCGCCACGAAGACGTTGGTGTCCGCGCCCGCCACGTGCTCCCAATAGGGGTAGTCCGCCCCGTCACGCTTCAAGCCCTGCCTGAGTTCCTCCAGGTCGGAGATAGGCCCGATTTCCTGCAAGGCGAGCACGTCGGCATTCAGGGCGCGGATGGAGGCACGCACGCGGGCCTTGGCGGTGCCGGACTTTGCCGGCCGTGTGCCTTCGGGTTGGTTGAGGTAGTTCTCCAGATTGTAGCTGCCCACGCGAAAGACCAACGGCTCCGCCGTGGCCCGGCAAGACCACACCAACAGCACCGCCGCCAGCCATTGTGCCCACGGAATCTGCATGGCTTTGATGAGAACGCCATCCCGCCCTGCAAGTCAAAGTCCAATCGACACGAACGCGGCTTCATGCTGCTTGCGAATTCTGTTGATCCTGCCTCGAAACGGGCTAGCCTTTTTCCATTTATGAGCACGAATGCAAGCACTTCGTTGAAGCCCAAACAGGCCTACCTCGTCGCCAACGGCGACCTCCGCCTTTCCGCCAACCAACAATGCTGGGCCGAGCAGGCCAAAATGGAAGCCGCGCTGACCGCCGCACTCAAGGCCGAGGGGTGGAAACTCATTCGCGCCCATCCCTACGACAAGGCCAAGAAGCACGGCTTTATCGATTCCCAGAAGATGGGCATCGAGGTCTTCCGCAACCTCGATCCCGAGGCGCCGCTCATCGTGGCGGAGAGCGTGTGGCAATACAGCCAGCACCTCCTGCCGGGGTTGCACACCCACTACGGCCCGATCCTCACCGTCGCCAACTGGAGCGGCACCTGGCCGGGGTTGGTCGGCATGCTCAACCTGAACGGCTGCCTCACCAAGATGGGGGTGCCCTACAGCACCCTCTGGAGCGAGAAGTTCACCGACGCCTATTTCAAAAACGGTCTCCGGCAATGGCTCAACGAGGGCGTGGTGACCCACGACCAAAGCCATGTGCGGCCGCTTTCCTTGCTCAAGCTGCCGCTGGCGGACGAGCAACTCGGCCAGCAGGTGGCCCGGGAGTTCCGCGAGCAGAAGGCCATCATGGGCATCTTCGACGAAGGATGCATGGGCATGTACAACGCCCTCATCCAGGACGAACTGCTCAGCGAAGTCGGGGTCTACAAGGAACGGCTCAGCCAGTCTTCGCTGTACGCGGCCATGCTGGAGGTAAGCGACGAAGACGCCCAGGGCGTTTATCAATGGCTGCTCCGCAAAGGCATGAAGTTCGTCTACGGCCCGAACCCGGAGACCGACCTCACCGAACAACAGGTCCTGCTCCAGTGCAAGATGTACATTGCCGCCGTGCGCATCGCCGCCCAATTCGGCTGCGCTACCATCGGCATCCAATACCAGCAGGGCCTGAAGGACCTGGCCCCCGCCAGCGACCTCGCTGAGGGCCTGCTGAACAACGTTGATCGCCCCCCGGTCAAGTGCCCGGTGACCGGCAAGGTCCTGTTCGAGGGCGAGGCGCTGCCGCATTTCAACGAGGTCGACGAATGCGCCGGCCTCGATGCGCTGGTGACCAACCGGCTCTGGACCAGACTGGGTTTCGCGCCCGAAACCACCCTGCACGACGTCCGCTGGGGCGCGCCTTTCAAGAGCGGGGGCGTCGAGGAGTACGTGTGGGTGCTGCTCATCTCCGGCGCCGTGCCGCCGGCTCATTTCATCGGCGGTTGGAAGGGCGCTTCGAGCGAACGCCAGCCCGGCATGTATTTCCGCCTCGGCGGCGGCACCGTCAAGGGCATCTCCAAGCCGGGTTACATTGTCTGGAGCCGCGTGTTTGTCATGGACGACCGGCTGCAATGCGACCTGGGGGTGGCCAAGGTCGCCGAACTCCCCGCCAAGGAGACCGAACGCCGCTGGCAGGAAACCACTCCCCAGTGGCCGATCATGCACGCCGTGCTCCAGGGCATTTCGCGCGACCAGATGATGGCGCGTCACAAGGCGAACCATATCCAGGTCGTCTACGCCCCGAACGAGAAGCAGGCCCATCGCGCCTGCCGCATTAAGGCCGCCATGCTCGCGGAACTCGGCCTCGAGGTGCATCTCTGCGGTGACGTGAACCTCGAGTAGCACCGCCGTCCCGCTCTCCTTTGGCCGTCCGGGTGTTCCGCGCTCGGGCGGCCTTTCGTTTCTCCCGCCAGACCGCGCCAAAACAATGGGCGGGCTCTGGTGGGACACACGGAAAACCTCGCCAAAACCCGCCGTAAGTCATCCTTCCCGCAGAGGAATCTGCAGGCCGTCCGGGAAACGGCCCGGACCGACCTGCGGACGACCAGCGACTACTATGCCCCCCGCTCCCCACTGTCAAGCGCGCCCTCACGCCGTGCGCCGCCCCGAAACTGCACAAAGGGGGCGTCAACGAATAAGCTTTACGGCTATGCCGATGGGATTGAGGCGGCGGGCGAGGCGCGAGCGAGGCGCATCCCCGTAGCGGGCTGTAACGAGCGAGTAACGACGCCGGCCGCCGCAAGACCGAGGCAGAGTGGAAATGTTATTCTTTGACGGCCCCTAAGAGTGTGGAGAGAGGCCAGGCACAGGCCCGCAACGCCTCGGATCGCCCACGGCGACCACCCAAATCTGGCCGAACGCCCTGGGTGCCAACATCCCAATTGTCCGAATCTCTTCCCGTCCGCAGGGAGCGAGTGGCGCGCCAGCGCCGGGTGTAGATTGCCCAGTCGTGCCGACTTTCGCGCCATGCGCCGCTGATGGACCGCTTGCCTGTCCACCCTCCTGCTCCTCACCCAATCCCGGAGGGATCCAAAGCTCGTAGCCGGTGGGAAGCGCGGCGCGCCCACCGGTCAAGGACCACCCCATCCGGACCACCGCGCCCTGGAGGCGGCGCGGAGAACTCCCTCTCGACC
>CAYYMW010000252.1:0-10241 GCA_964472515.1 uncultured Verrucomicrobiota bacterium
CTCCAGGCCCTGGCCGAGGTCGCTCCACCCCCGCCCTGACCTGGCCGGGCTTTCGCTTTCGCACCGCCGTTCCCCCCACCATGTATTCCCGACGCTCCAAGTACGCTGCTTTCACGCTGGAAGGCCTGAACGCCTTCGCCACGTCGCTCTATTTCACCTACCTTTTCTTCCTGCTGCGGCAGGAGTTCGGCTTCACCAACCTGGGCAACCTGGTGGTGTGCGCCGCCAACGGCTTCATCTACGCCTTTGCGGCGTGGTTTGGCGGGCGGATCGGCCAGCGGGCCGGGTATTTTCACGCGCTTCGCATCGGCTTCTCGCTGATGGGGCTTTCCCTGCTGGCCGGCGCGTTTGTGCATACGGTGACGGCCCATGTGCTCGTGATGGCGGGGTGGACGCTCGGCATGTGCCTGACCTGGCCGAACCTCGAGGCCATCGTGAGCGAGCACGAGCCGCGCTCGCGGCTCAAGAACCTGATCGGGGCGTACAACGTGATCTGGGCCACCTCCAGCGGCATCGCCTCCTTCGTGGGCGGGGCGATCCTCGAGCATTTCGGGCGTTCCAGCATCTTCTTCATCCCGGTGGCGATCCATGCCGTGCAGGCCCTCATCGCTTTCTCGAACGCGGACCCGGTGCGGCCGAAAGCCGGGCCGGCGAGCGAAGCGGTCGGGTCGCACCCGGAGGCCGAAGCCCACGAGCGGCCCCAGGGCCCGCTGGCCCCGGCGGTCTTCCTGAAGATGGCCTGGGTGGCGAATCCGTTCGCGTACGTGGCGATCAACGCCCTGTTGCCGGTGATCCCCAAGGTGGCGGAGAAGTTCGCGCTCTCGCCTATGTTCGCCGGGTTCTTCTGCTATGCGTGGTTCTTTGCGCGGGCGCTGTCGTTCGTCGGGCTCTGGTTCTGGGACGGCTGGCACTACAAGGTCGGCTGGCTGGTGGCGGCGCAGATTGCCCTGGCGGTCTCGTTCGCGGTGATGCTTTTGAGCCAGAGCCTGGTGGTGCTCTTGGTGGCCCAGTTGGTCCTCGGGGTGGCGGTGGGCCTCATCTACTACTCCTCGCTCTTCTACTCCATGGATGTGGGCGACACGAAGGGCGAGCACGGCGGCATCCACGAGGCGGCCATCGGCCTGGGCATCTTCCTCGGGCCGGCTACCGGGGCGGCCTCGCTGGCACTGGTACCCCAGAACCCGAATGTCAATGTCTGGGCGGTGACCCTCTTCCTGTTGTTGGGCTTGGGCACGGTGCTGGTGCTGCGGCAGCGGGGGTTGCGGGAGGGGCGGGCGGCGGCGCGCTCAGCATAAGCGGTTCGCAACAAAACGATTACATCGTCCATTGAGCCGGGCGCGGGCGGTCTTTCAAGATTGACGATGAAGGAATTCCCAGTAGGCTTCGTCCATTGTCTCACTGACATTTACGAACCGTTGCTTATGGAACAAAAAGTGACCCAACCGACGGGCGGCGATACCCGCCGTACCTTCATTAAGAAAGCGGCCACGGCCGCCGCCGCCGTGGCTGCGGTGAACGTCTTCAAGACCCCGGTCTACGGGCAAAACCAGGCCCCCTCGACGGGACGCGTCATCGGCGCCAACGACCGCATCGTCGTCGGCTTCGTGGGTCTCGGTGGCCAAGGCATGTACCACCTGCGCACCGTGCGCGACAACGCCGACAAGAACAACGTCGCCATCGGCGCGGTCTGCGACCTCTGGAAGAAGCGCCTCGAAAACGCCAAGACCGAAGCCGGCAGCAACCCCACCACCTACGAGGATTACCACAAGCTCCTCGAACAGAAGGATATCGACGCCGTCCTCTGCGCCACCGTCGATCACTGGCATTCCCGCATCTCCATCGACGCGATGAAGGCCGGCAAGCACATCTACGTCGAGAAGCCGATGAGCCGCTACCTCCCCGAGGCGTGGGAAGTGCATGACACCGTGAAGAGCACGGGCAAGATCTTCCAGGTCGGCTCGCAAGGCTGCTCCGACGCCAAGTGGCACAAGGCCGCCGAACTCGTGCGCGCGGGCAAGATCGGACCGCTCGTCCTGGGCCAGGGCTCCTACATGCGCAACAGCCCCAAGGGCGAATGGAACTACACCATCGACCCCGATCTCAAGGCCGACAACGTCAACTGGAACGTCTGGATGGGCACCCAGATCAAGAAGAAGGTCGACTTCAACGCCGACCACTTCTTCCGCTGGCGCAAGTACTATCCGTACTGCGCGGGCCTGCTGGGCGACCTCTTCCCGCACCGTCTGCACCCGCTGATGCTGGCCACCGGCAGCCCCGAGTTCCCGGTCCGCGTCGCCGCCCTCGGCACCAAGAAGATCATCACCGACAAAAATACCCCGGGCACCCCGACCCGCGACGTGCCGGAATGCCTCACGCTCATCGCCGAGTTCCCGAGCGGCTACTCGCTGATGGTGTGCAGCAGCTCCGTCAATGAACAGGGCCTGCCGGACATCATCCGCGGCCACCAGGGCACCCTGGCCATCGGCGGCAACCGCGTCGAGCTCAAGCCCGAGCGGCCCTTCGCCGAGGAATTCGATCCCGAGACGTTCGAGAACCTCACCCCGGGCGAGGATGTCGGCGTGCACGAGAAGAACTGGTTCGACTGCATCCGCGCCAACAAACAGCCCAACGGCGGCATCGACCTGGCCATCCGCGTCCAGACCGTCGTCTCCCTGGGTGAAATGGCCGACCGCCTGAGCATCACCTGCAAGTTCGACGAGAAGACCCGCGCCATCACCACCGATGGCGGCACCAAGATCGACCCGCTGAACTACGGCGTGCTCGATCCGTCCTAATCGACCGAATCCACCTTTGCGCGGGGTTTTGCCGGGAGACTGGCAGAACCCCGTTTCTGTTTCCCGACATGACTAACGATCCCGCCGCCCCTGCTGTCCGGCTGGCCCTCCAGGCGATGGCCACCCGGTTCGAGCTCGTGCTGCCCGGGGAGGACTCCGTGCGGCTGCGGGCCGCCGGGGAGGCGGCGCTGGCGGAGATCGAGAGCTGGGAGGAGACCCTCAGCCTGTACCGCCCGGCGAGCGAGATCGCCCGCCTCAACCGCCACGCGGCGGACGGCCCGGTGCGGGTCTCGCCGCCGGTGCTCCACCTGCTCCAGCACGCCCGCCGCCTGTGGCAGGAAACCGGCGGGGCATTCGACATCACCGTGGCGCCCCTGGTGCGGTGCTGGGGGTTCATGGGCGGCACGGGCGCCATGCCGGACCCCAAGGCGGTGGCCGAGGCCCGGGAGTCGGTGGGCATGCAGTGGGTGGAGTTGGACGCGGACCACTCCACGGTTCGTTTTACCCGTCCAGGCATGATGGTGGACTTGGGGGCTATCGGGAAGGGCTACGCCGTTGACCAGGCCGGCGAAGTCCTGCGCGAGGCGGGCGTCACCTGCGCCTTCCTGCACGGCGGCACCAGCAGCGCGCTGGCCCTGGGCAACCCGCCCGGGGAGGCAGCTTGGAAGACCGCCGTGAACCTCCCGGCGGAGTCCGGCCTGCCCGAAACGCCGCTGGCCCTCCTACCGCTGAAGGACGAAGCCATGGCCGTCTCCGGCATCTGGGGACGCGCCTTTCGCCAAGGGGATCGCCTCTATGGCCATGTGCTCGATCCCCGCTCCGGCGAGCCGGTGCGGCGCGCCTGGCTCTCGGCGTTGGCCGGGGTCAGCGCCACCGAAGCCGACGCCCTGACCACCGCCATGCTGGTGCTCGGCGACGAGAGCCTGCCGCTCCTCCAGCGCCTCCACCCCCAGGCCCGCGGCCTGCTGGTCACCCCCACGGACGAAGCACCGGGCTTCAAGTGCCGGACATGGGGAATGGACTTGATGGGGGCAGGATAGCCCAGGTGCGGTGCACGAAGCATGCGGCGCATGGGTGCGCGGAGACCGCGGCCCGCCACCCATTGGCACGTCGACCGTTAAGCCGGGCTGGGGAGATTAGCACGTCACTCTTGCTTGGATGCCGGCGGAGTCGCCAACAGGCTCTCGATTCGACGCCGGTTCTTGTCTAGCCAGGCAAGCCTTTCCTCGTGGATACCGGAATCGTAATAGAACAACCGCTCGCTTTCCAATTTCATCACCGTGTATCCGTATTCGCACCATTGGTTGAAGTAGCTGAATTCCTGTTCCTGAATGCAGCGGTCGAGGTAACGGCGGCACTCCATTTCGTATCGTTCGAAGAGCACCTGGTATTCCTGGGCGGCAGCGCGCTGCGCCAGCGCGCCAATCATCTCATAGCCAGCCTCGCAATCGGCCAGCACATGCCGCCAGTGAAAGAAGACGTTCCAGAGAAGCTGCGGCAACCCGCCATTGCCAATCTCGCCCTCAACCTTGTCCATCGAGATGACCATTCGCAATTCCAGCGGCGCATCGCGGAAACACTGGAAACAGCTCGATGTCCACTTCGGGCCGTCGGGGTAGTGTCGCTCGAACCAGGCGTAGATTCTGTCTTCGATTGCGTTTGGCTTCATGCTCACGGTTGCTTTTCAACGAACGCGGATCCTCACCAGTTCCCGCTCGCTGGCGGTGTCGATGATGTGCATGACGTTCCCCTTGTTCTGCTCGATGGTGCCAGGGCAGTTCCAGCCAATGATCGTGGCGTCGCGCTCATAGACACGGCACTGTCTTGGCACACTTCAGGCCACGGGAATGACGATGACCTTCTTGAGCTCGCGGGTCTTGCGGACCATCCCGCTGATCTCATAGGCGCAGATAGCGATCAGGTTGTGCTCCTCGCCTTCGCGATCCACATACTTGAAGCTGGCCACGGCCATACCTGTGTCGTTGCCGATGGCCTTCTTGCCCAAGAGCGGCAGATCCACCGAGGCGAACAGGATGTCCTCCGCTGCCTCCTGTGCGCGGAAATCCTTGGCCTTGGTCAGGTCGAGCTTCTCCGTGAGCACGTACTCCTGCGTGGCCTCGGCCAACCGCTCGACGCGGTTCACCAGCGGCACGCCTGAGAACCGCTTGCGCGTCTTCTTGAAGCGCACCTCCGCCCCCGCGACCCACTGCTGCAACGTGTGCTTGTCAACGCTCATAGTCTAACCCGCTTAAGGGGATGGAGGGGGCGGCTCACTTGCCGACGGCGGTTTCAGCCACACGTGTCCCAGTCGTGCCGCCCTGGCTTCGTGGAAGACGTCCAAGTTGGCTTCATCCAGCAGCCGGCGATAGGCCCGGTAGGGCTCGCCTGAACACCCGGTCTCCAACCACTCGATTTCGAGCACCCAAGCGCCCTCGATATGCTGAGCCCGGGCCGGAAGGTACCTCCTCTCCAGGCGGTTCAACTCCCAAACGACTCCCCATCGCGAAGCGGTCACGAAGGCCGCCCTTTCCTCTTCGAGAGTCGAAGCAGCCTCAACCCGGCGAATCAACCAGGCGAACTTGATTGGATCGTAGACGCAGCCCTCCAGCAGCAGTATCCCCATTGGAATGCCCAGGAGCAGCCCAACTCCCATCGATGCCGAGCGCGCCAGCCCGGCCGCGCGAGCCATTCCTGGTTTACGCCGTAACGCGAGCCAACTGGCGAATGAAAGGACCAATGCAGCAAGGCCCGAGAGGAAAACCGGCAGACGGCCCCAGACACCGACGACCGACATTCCCAATGAGGGCGCACCGGGCCGTCGGAGCAAATCGAATAGGAAGACCACTAGCAGCCCAGCCAGCGCCGCCAACGAGCCCACGAGCAGTGCGCGCCGCACAGGCAGGATCACGACGGCAATGCCAATTGTCCGTCTCACGTTGGTTAGCTCAGAGACTCACGAGTCGGCGCCGGAAGCACGGCGACCATCGCCGGCGGCCATCCCGGAAGCCGTACACGCATCCGCCGCTCAGCCAGCCATGGCTCTTCCCAACACCCCGCCCCCAAGGCAGATCGTGGTCCAAGTGCTGTCATGGGCGCACCGTAACCAAGCCAAGCCCCTGGAGCAAGGAAATGCGCCTTGACGTGGCCCTTTCTCAACCACGCCGACGGCGTGGACGCGGGGCAGCCCGGGGTAACACCCCGGGGAACCCGCCCTCTCGAACCTCTCCCGCCCTGTCAGCGGCGGGAGGACGATGGTCGTGCCCGAACCGATCCGCCGTCTGGTTCTTGAAGCCACTGCCCGTGCGCGCCGCACTCGCCCACGGCGCGTGGTTCAGCCTTTGACCACCCAGCGCAAGAGTTCGGTGAATTTGGGGGCTTTGCCCTGGAGCAGGATGCCGACGCGGAAGATGCGGCCGCTGGCCCAGACGGCGAAGATGGCGGCGGCCACCACGCCCACGCACCCCACGACCGGTTGCCACCAAGGCACGCCGCCGGGCATGGCCTGGCGCATCGTCATGAGGGTGGGGGTGAAAGGCGGGATCAGGGAGAGCACGGTGGACATCATGCTGTGCGGTTCCTTGATGACCGGCCCCAGCACGAACATCGGGATGATCATCGGCAGCATGGCGGGCATTTGGAGCGATTGCAGGTCCTTGGTATCGCTGCACACCGAACCCACCGCCGCCATGGCCGAGCCGAACATGAAGGTGGCAGCCACCAGGTAGACGTAGAACCACGGCAGGAGGGACCACGGCACGAAGTTCCCCATGGCCATCCCGGTGAGGACCGACGCCGTGCCGAACACGTAGACGAGCGAGCCGGTCAAGGAGACGGCGGCGCCGCCCAGCACCTTGCCGAACATCAGTTGGAACGGCGTGGCGGTGGCGAGCATGACCTCCGCGATGCGCTGGGTCTTTTCCTCCATCAGGACCTGCAGCAGCGGCGTGACGCCCATCATGATGAGCATGAACATGAGCACCGTGGCGAGCATGGGGGTGGCGATGGCCTCGGCCTCGTTGCTGCGCCTGGCCTGGCTCACGGCGCCGGTCTTGGCGTCGCGGCTGGCCAGCCCCATGCCATCGACCTGCGCCCAGTTGAAGAGGTGCGGCGCCTTGGCGGTGTCGATCCCCGCCGCGGCGAGCCGCCGTTTGCGCAATTCGTTGTTGATGGGCTCGCCCAGCCAGCGGCGGATGTCATCCATGACCGCGTTCTTCGCGTAGTAGGCCACCTGGCGGGCCGGGGCGTTCGTGCCGGGCTGAACCACCTCGGGACCGATCTCGAGAAAGGCGTGGTAACGGCCTGAGCGGATCTGGTCGGACAGCTCGAGCCGCAGGTCCTCGATCGGGCGCGAGCCGGGGTCCAGCACCTCGAACCGGTAGGCGGGGCGGAGCTTCTTGCCGGCCTTGTCGAAGACCTCGCGGTCGTTGCGGGCCTGGGCGGCTTCGAGGATGGCGGGGGCGATGACCGCCGAGCGGTCCACCACCGCCACGACGCGGTCCTTGGTGTCCACCTGGTTGCGCAGCAGTGCCATGGCAATGATGCCGCCACACATGAGCAGGGGCGCGAGCACCAGGCCGATGATAAAACCCTTGGTTTTGACCGTGGCGAGGTACTCCCGCTGGGCGATGCGCAGAATCTTAGGCATGGGGCGCCTCCTTGCCGGTGGCGATGCGCACGAAGATGTCGTGCAGCGAGGGCCGGGCGATCTCGAAGCTCTGCACGCGGGTGCGGGCCAGGACCGCGCCGATGACCTGCTGGGGGTCGCGGTCGCGCGCCAGGCGCAGGACCTGCACCTGGCCGAAATCGTCCACCGCCTCGACGCCCTCGAGGCCGCGCAGCCGTTCTGCGCCGCCCTCGGCCCGGACACGCAGGGTGTCCTCGCCGTAGCGGTCCTGGATGGCGGCGAGGGTGCCATCGAGCACCTTGCGGCCCTGGAAGATCATGCAGATGAAGTCGCACATCCGCTCGGCGACCGCCATGTCGTGCGTGCTGAAGATGACGGTGGCGCCCTGGGCGCGGAGCTCGAGGACGGCCTGGCGGAGGACGTCGGCGTTGACGGGGTCCAGGCCGCTGAAGGGTTCGTCGAGGATCAGGAGGTCCGGTTTGGCGGCAACGGCGGCGATGAACTGGACGCGCTGGCTCATGCCCTTGCTCAGGGCCTCGATCTTCTTGTTGGCGGCGTCGGCCAGTTCGAGCCGTTGAAGCCAAGCGTCGACGGCTGCGGTCACCGCGTTGCCGCCCTTGAGGCCGGCGTAGAACCGGAGGAACTCGCGGACCTTCATCCGGCGGTAGAGGCCGCGTTCCTCGGGGAGGTAGCCGATGCGGTCCGAGGTGCCGCCGCCGGCCTCTTTCCCGAAGACGCGGACCGAGCCGCGATCGGCGTAGAAGAAGTTCAGGATCAGGCGCAGGGTGGTGGTCTTGCCGGAGCCGTTGGGGCCGATGAAGCCGTAAATGCTCCCCGGCGGCACGCTCAGGGAGAGGCCGTTGACGGCCACCGTGGCGCCAAAGGTCTTGGTCACGTCCTGCAGTTCGACCACGTTCATGACAAGGGCGTCCCACCAGCCAAGCCGGGCCACCGGCGCTGGCGGAATGGACATGAAAGTACTCTGGGGTGCGTGGGCTGGCGATTACAATCCCCCGGCCGCATTGTACCGAAAGCCTTCGGGACGCCTATTGGGCACCCCTTCGAACCGCCAGACGCAACCGTCTGCCAGCTGGGTCGAGGAGATCCCCCCGTCGAGGAGGCAAGCCTTCCGGCTCAAGCGAATGTGCCGATCACTCCACCTTCACCTTGCTGACTTCGTAGCGTCTGTCCTTTTCCGGCGCGTCGAAGGCGAGCCGGAACGGGCGGCCCTGCACGGAGGGACTCACCAACGCCAGGGCGATGGTGTAGTCGCCAGCCGCGAGCGTGGCAGGCAGTAACCACGACTCGCTGAGGGCGTGTTCGCCCGGAAGCCAGGCGCGGAGGTCGGTCTTGGCGCGGGCGGTGAAGGCCGGCTGACCGTTGGGATCGAGCAGGAGGATCTCCAGCGCGTAAGGGCGATGCAGCCGGCCCACGCCCACGTTGGCCCATTTCATTTGGAGATGGAGCGTGGCACCGCGTTTGACGGCGGGCTCGTGCGCCAGTTCGCGCAGGGTGAAGCGCGCGCCCGCCAGACGGGCGAGGTTCTGGAGTTGCGGCAGGGCTTCCGGCGGGAAGCGCCCAATGTTGTCGTTGATGAGCGTGACGTGATTGGTGAGCATGAAGTTCACCGCCGCCTCGAAGGACCATTTTTGCGACTGGAGATAGGCGTAGTCGCCAAACCACTCGAAGACGACCGGCGCGCGCTTCCACGTTTCAGCCATGCCTTCGACGCCGGCATACTTCTTCGAACCGATCCAGTTCTGCTCATGCCAGGGCGAGCCCACGCCGTCGCGCCGGAAACCGGTGCCGTGGGCGAGCGCGTAGTTCAGCACCTCGGCATCGTCGGACATGAAGACCAGCGGCGTCTTCGGGAAAGCGCGCAGGTAGAGGTCCACGATCTGTTTGCGCACCGCCACGGGAGCGGGGTTTCCAGTGTGCCACTCGCCCCAGATGCCGTAGGAACCGATATCGAGGAACTCCAGGTCCGGGCTGCCATCGTACCGCGCGCCAAGCGCGCGCAGGAAGGCGCCGTGTTTCTCGAGATAGACCGGATCCGCGTAGTCCGGTTCGAGCCGCGGGATGCGCTGGCCGCCGCTCGTGGGGTCGTCCCCGCCGCGCAGGTACTCATGGCCCTTGCACCCGGCGTCGAAGAGCCACTTGGGCGAGGTGTAATAGCCGCCGCTGTGGGCGTTGGCGGTCATCACGCGCAGGGCCACCGCCGCGCCCTGCGGTTTCCACGCGGCGATGACGTCGTCGATGAGGTTCCAGTTGTACTTGCCCTCCTCCGGCTCCGCCTCGGCCCAGTTGAAGCGGATGTACACGACCGAGCAGGGAAAGCGCGGTTCGCCGCGGGGGTGTCGCTGCTGGCTCATCCAGCCCTGCCCCGGGTTCGCGAAGAGCGTGTCTACTTCCCGGAACGTACGCCGGACCAGCCCGGGCTCGGATGCCCACAGCGCGTGTGGCAGGACGAGCAGCAAACCCATCAAGCACTTCGCATTCATATTGGCCAGCTTGCCGCAGCACCGTCTGCATAACGAGCCGATTATTCTCCGCGGCTCACGCCACCAGTCCTGTCCTCCCAACCCGGCTGTGACCCCCAAGGGTGCGAGCCGGCAGGGAAGTCCGGCATGAGGGACCTCCGCGCGCGCGGTTCCGACCCCGCGCGGTCACTCCACCCAAGAACTCGGAGTTCAGCGCTTCATGCCTGCCCAAGCCCGAACCTTGCGGATTGTTGACCGCGGACACGGCAGTAACGCTGTCTGATCGCCTGACGAAGGAGGCGGGCAGGGGGGGGCGCTACGGCCGCCGCACCCATTTTGGTG
>CAYYMW010000253.1:0-10237 GCA_964472515.1 uncultured Verrucomicrobiota bacterium
TCGCCGAACCCATGAGTGCGAGCCTTCCCTTTCGCGCGGTCACGCCCTGGGCTTCGGGAGAGGCCTCGTCCATTGACGGAATCGGACGGGGGCCAGCGCGCGGAACCGCGGCAACCCATTTCCCCATGCCGTGTGGCATGGGGGGAGCAGGCTTGAGGAACGACTTGTTCAAGGCGCGTTGCCCCAAGCCCGGCTCCAAGTTCAACGAATGAACTCGTAACCAGTAGAGACACAGATATGCAAATGCATCAACCTATCTTCAACCCGGGGGCCGATTCGCTGCGGCCCGCGGGGAAGTCCAGCCCGCCCGCAAGCGTCGACACGACCGCCCGGGTTCCCCTGCCTCGGGCGAAGGGTGCCCGCAGCCTGCTCGCAGGCCTCTTGGGCGGCCTCCTGGCTGTGGGCTTGACGGCCGGTGAATTGCCGATCCTCACCAGCGGCCACACCGACGTCGGGGTGAACTACGAGGACGATGCTTGGGATCTGCACGTCCATGCCGAGTCCCTGGGGGAGGAGTATGAACCGGACGCGGTCTGGCTCAAGGTCGGTGCGGCCGCGCGCACCTCGGTGCCTGCGAATGAGGCGTTCAAATTCCTGGGGGAGGGCGGCTCGCCAGTTTGGATTCTGCCAGCCATCCAGAAGCCCGGCTTGCTCTTTCTGGGCTTGGGTACGGAGGAGATGGCGGCGGGGCTCTTCACCAACGACACCGTCCGTCTGGCGCTGAAAAGCGTCGAGGGGCCGGGCCATTTCGCAGTCTATCAACTGGATGCGTTTGGGGCTCCAGTGGTTTTCATGAACAGCCGCGACGGGATCGACGCGAACGACACGCGTTCGCTTGCCGCTGGGGGCCACACGCACGTCAACTGGGCCTTCAGCGCTCCGGGCAAGTACCGGATTGGCTTGCAGGCCACCGGAGTTCTGGCCACCAGCGGCCAATCGACCACCAGCGAGGTGGGCGAGTACCTGTTCGACGTGGGCGAGGCGCCCCGGTTGACGCTGGCCAAGGAGGCCGGGCACGACCATCTCCATCTGGAGTGGCTTTCCGAAACCAACGCCCGTTATCAGATCCAGTACCGCACCGAAGTCGACAGCGGGAATTGGACCAATCTGGGCTCTCCCATTCCGGGAACGGGCGGGGTCTTGGAGGAACATATCGAGCCCGAAAGCACCCGGCAGTTCTACCGGCTGCTGGTCGATTACGGTCCCTCGCCTGAACCCGGGATTCTGGCTCGTCTGTTCGTTGCCGACGCCACCAACAGTGTGCTCTCGCTGATCGACCTCGAAACCGGCGCCGTTTCCCCTGGCCTGTTTCCGCTGGCCTCCCGCGCGGTGCTGGGGTCCTCGCCCAGCTCCCGTTACTGCCTCGCGGTGGAACTGGACGCGGACAAGGCCGAACTCTTCGACAGCGGCATCTACGTTGAGGACCACGGCGACCATTGGCACTACTACAAGGAGAATCCCCGGAGGCTGAGCGTCTCCCTGCTGGGGGACAACCCGGTGCATACGGTGACGGTCGGGGACTGGCTGACCCTGCACTGGGATCTGTCGGGCCGCGTGGATCTCTTCCGCGAGACGGAACTCGCGGCGCTGGGCGACGCCTACGCGCCTGCCACCCTGGCCGCGGGCAAGCAGCACGGCTCGGCCGTGCCTCTGACTGTCGCGGGGCGGTTCTTCGCCGTTAGCAAACCCAATCCGCTTTATCCGGTGCCCGTTCCCAATCCGTTGCCGGTCGGCGTGGATATCTGGGATCTCGACACCAGTAACCGCGTGCATACGGTCAGCGGCTATTCCAACATGCATGGGGAAGCGGGCAACGGTTGGTCCGCCGCCTTCGGCTTCACGGAGGGCGTGCTGGTGCTCTGGCAGGGCGCGTTCGGATGGACGAACTTCATGGTCACGAACGCCGCGTCCATGCCTGCGGGCTACCGCATCGGCGACCTGCGCGGGCATGAGAGCCTGAACCACTACTTCGGCCTGGCCTTTCAAAGTGAAACCGCCGGCGACATGTTTGTGATCGACGCCACCAACCTCACCATGGCCCAGTTGCCCCTGCCGGGGGGCTCCTTTGCAGTGGCCTATGAACTCAGCCCGGAAGGCGACACCTTCAACGTGGTTCTCGCCAACGGGGACTTCGTGCAGATCGACGCGCGCACCCTGCAGGTGCTTGGCACGAGGACCGGCCTCATCGCCCCAAGCACGAACCATGGCAACCACGGCCAATTCCATCCCGGCGTGGCGGTGGGGCTTGGGCGCATCTGCGTCACCGATCCGGTCGGGCAGCGCGTGCTCGAACTGGACGCCGCCAGCCTGCAGACGCTCCGGACTTTCTCGCTTCCTGGCACTCCCACCAAGGTTTCGATGCACGGCGTCCTGGTGCCGCCCACTCGCGAGCCCGCGCCCCGGCTTTACACGCTCGGCCACGCGGATATTCGCCCGTTGTACAAGGCGGGAAACCTCCAACTCGTATACAACCTTGAGCCCGAAGCGCTGGTGGACGGCCAACCGGCGGGCACCGAAGCGCAGAAGGAGACGGGTGTCGAGTTTGCTCCGGCCTCCCTCCGCACCGTCCTCCCCGACGCTCCGTTGGAGCGTCCGGAGGGCAGCGAGTGGGACTTCCTCGGTACCTCCGCCGGTCAACCGGTGTGGTTCATACCCGAAGTGCAGGAGCAGGACCGTCCTTGGTTGGGGCTTTCCACCGAGAGCCTGACCGCTTCCGATTGGGTGGAGGGAGTGGTGCAGATCCAACTGGTGAGCTTTGCCGGCCCGCCCGGCGGGCATTTCGCGCTGTACCAGAACGACGGCCTTGTCAACGACGTGCATTTCCAGACCGTGGACGGCGTTGACAATAAGGACGTGTACCGCACGCACGGCTTGATGGGGCCGGGCTTCCCGGCCCACATTCACGCCCACGCCAACTGGAGCTTCACCAAGCCCGGTCTCTATCAAATCAGACTGCGCTTCTCGGGCACCCATGTCACCGATGGCCCCAAAGCGGCGGATGCCGTCTTCATCGTCCAGGTTGGAGAAGCGTGAGTTCCGGTGTGAAGTGCCTCCCGATGCCAGCCTCTGCGTGGCATCGGTGGCATGAAGCTGCGTGTAAGCAAATCCCCCTGAATCCCGGGTGGCTGGCCGGAAGGCCAGCCACCCAATCCCGACCTTATGAAAAACCTGACTACCCTCATCGTGGCGCTCGGTCCCGTCCTGTGGACCGCCATTGCCCAGCCCTCCTTTGCCCGCCTGACCTACGAACATACCGATATCGGCATCGTCTACGACGCGACCGCCGAGACCAACCGCTTGAACATCGTCGTGAATGACGACAATCACCTCCAGACTTACGCCCACGATCAGGTGGCGCTGGTGGCCACCGAAGCCAGCCGGCTGGAGTTGCCCGACGGCACACCGTTCGGTCCGGGCGGCGCGCCTTTTTGGGTGCTCCCCCAGAGTCAGTATGACGGCATCCTCTACCTCGGCCTCTCCACCGAAACCATCGCTCCAGCCGCGTTCACGGGCCCCTTGGAAATGAGGCTCGTGAGCGTGGACCTCCCGGCCCGGCAGGAGACCAACTTCACCGAACGCTGCTTTGTCTGGCAGGCGGGCCAATTCGGCGACTTCGATCTGCTCATGAACAGCACCGACGGGCTGACGGCGCTCGACACGCTCTCCCTCACCGCGGGAGGTCATGCCCATTACAACTGGGGCTTCAGCACCTCGGGCCTCTGGCACTTGACGTTCCAAGCCACAGGCCGGGTGGCGGGAGAACCCACCAACATCGCCAGCACCAACATCACCTTGGCGTTCCACGTGCTCCCGCTTAGCCCGTTTGAGCAGTGGATTACCACCAATTGGCCCCCTTCGACTCCGCGGAGTGTGGTTGGCCCGGCCGCCGACCCCGACGGTGATGGCGTCACCAACTGGGACGAGTTCATCGCCGGAACCTCGCCGACCGATCCGTTGGACCGTCTGCGCATCGTGCGAATCCTGTCCGTTGCCGATGCCCTGCGGATCGATTTCCCCACCCGCACCAACCGGCTTTACACCGTGGAAGCCGCCGCTTCGCTGGCACCCAGTCCGGCTTGGACTGCCGTGGCGGAGAATCTGCCGGGTACGGATGGACTGCAGTCGGTCACCAACCGACCGGGGAGCCCGTCCGGTTTCTACCGGCTGCGAGTTGTTCGTCCGGAATAGCCGGGGTTTCGGAGCGAGACCGCTAGAAACGCAGGGCGGCTTGCAGCCCTCCGGAAGAGGTCGCGGCCTGCGCCGCGAGCCACACGGGGGCTGCGCCGGTCCCGGTGTAGCGACAGGACCAGCGTCAAGTGGCCGTCTTGGCCGTGATCAACTCTCGCATGAACTGCGCTGCCAGCTTCGCGTTGTGATGCGCGAAGTCGATGCCGACGGTCTGGCCGTTCTCGACGGGCAGTTGGTGGCAGAGTTCGTAGCTGAAATAGCCTTGGTAGCCGATCTCGCGCATGGCTTGCACGAAATCATGATAGTACTGCCGGGTCTCGCCTTGGATGACTCCGTCGTGCCGGTCCAGGCCCTTGATGGTGCCATCCGGGTTGCGAACGAACTCGCCGCCGAAGTGGGACAGGACTTGGAGCGGGCCGACGGCTTGGGCTGCCTGCCGGATGGCCGCCTTGCTCTTGTCCGGCATCAGCGGGACGTCCAGACAGACCTTGAGATGCGGAGAGTTGACCTCTTTGACCATGCGGAGGACGTCGTGGTGATCCTTGATCATCGGCCGGTGGTTCTGGAGGGCCAGCGTCACGCCGGCTTCGGCCGCATAGCGCGCACATTCAATGAGCGCCTCCCGGCACCAACCCCAGATCTCTTCAGCGGTGAACTTCTCATGAACGACCGGCCAGAGTCCCTCGGCGATATCGTAGGTCGCCAATTGCGGATGACGGGTGACGCCCCACCAAGCCAGGAACACCCGCAGGTGCTTCGCGCCGAAATCGGCGGTCATCCGGATCAGGTCGCGCAGGTAGCAGATCTGGGCCTCGCGCACTTCGGGAACGGGATTGCTGAAGTCGTTGTTGGCCGCCACAGCGTGGATTTCGATGCCCTCGCCGTCGGCCAGTTTGCGCAGTTCCCGGCACTTGGCGGTGGGCCAGTCGAGCGGATTGCCGTGGGGACGCTTCCCGTCGATCTCCACGCCGTCATACCCGTACTGTTTGGCGGTCTTGAGCAGCGCGGGCAGCGTGAGCGGTTCGCCCCGATACCACAGACCCAGATACGTGATGCTGTACAGGCCGATCTTCATGGCAGGTTTCAGTTGGGTTTGCGCCAGCATGGGCAGCCCTGAGGTTCCCGCGGCGAGCAGCCCGGCGGCCAGACTGGTGGTGACACTGGCGAACTGCCGGCGGTTCATGGTCGATGCCGATGGAGACGGCGTCGCGCGACCATCTGGCGTGCAATGCATGCCGTCACTCTACCGGCCTGAGTGCGAGGTCTCTTGCGCAGAAGCGGCAGAGTTTGTGCCAGGAGCGTCCGGCTTCCCGCTGGCCGCGTAGATCGCGCGGTATTCCTTGGGCGTCGTGCCGAAATGCCGTCGGAACTCCCGGGTGAAGTGGCTCTGGTCGGCAAAGCCGCAACTCGCGGCGACATCGGCCAGCGGCCGCCCGGTGTAGGCCAGGATGCGGCCGGCCATGTGCAGCCGGAGGCGCCGCAGGTATTTCTGGGGTGTCAGGTGAAAGGCGCTGTGGAACTTGCGCTCGAAGGCCCGCACGGACATATGCGCCAGCCGCGCCAATTCATGGTTGGTGAGGGGGGAACCGTAGCGGTCCCGCAGGCAAGCCAGGACCGCGCCGAAACCCGCATGGGTGGCGGCGTCCTGCTCGGAAGCGTCCAGTTGCCGCGTGACACCCGCGGTGCCGACGATGGCGCCGCTCGCATCACGCAAGGGGATCTTCGTGGTGACGCTCCAGCGGGCCAGTTCTGCCGTTGGCCCGACCTGCTCGATCCGGTTAACGATCCGCTGACCGGCCAGGACCAGTTCGTCATCGAGCCGATAGTGGTCCGCCAGCAGGGCAGGGGAGAGGTCGTAGTCGGTCTTCCCCAGGATGCTCTCGGTGTCGCTGGGGTTTCCGGCGGGGAAATCCTGCAAGTACGCCAGGCGGAAGGCCCGATTCACCCAGCAATACCGGCCTTGGCGGTCCTTAACCCAAACCACCGCGTCGTCGAACGTGTCAAATAGCTCTGCCAGTTGGAGGATTTGCTGGCCGGGCATCATGGCGCACAACGGGGTGGCGTTGAATCCCGGAGTGCGGAGCCGGACAGATGTGGGCGGCATGCCCGCATCATGAGGCGGCCTGGCAGGTGCTTCAAGACGGATTGGCAAGCCTCACGGGAGCGGATGACCGCGCAGGCAACGACGCCGCGGGCTATTTCTGCTCCCCGCGCTTGGAGTGAAAGGGCGGGGGAGGCTTTACATTGTCGCGAGGTTCGCGAGAATGCCCGCGGCCTTGGGTATGAAAGAGATCTGCTGTCGCCTTGTATGGGGGCTCTCCCTGCTCAGCCTGCTCGCTCTTCCTTCCTGTCGGCAGGCCGGCCAGCCTCACCCAAGGGTGGGGGCAGCGAGGGTGACGGCCGTTCGTCCCGTGGCCTCCGGTGGACGTTTGGAGGGCGTGGCGCGCATTGGCCGGACACCGGCCGCTGGCGTCGTCATCACGGTTTCGCCCTATGCGGGTACCCCGTTTCTGCAGACGGATGCCTCCACTGAGACCGACGTGAATGGGCGCTTTGTCTTCACCAACCTCCCCCCCGGTAACTATCGCGTGCAACGCTTGGTGGTTTGGGAGACCAGCACCGACCGCCATTTGAGTCGCACGGCGACGGGGTCACACGGAGTCCGCGCCCGGATACGCCCGGGGCGGAAGACCGAGGTTGAGCTTGGCGGCAAGGGTTGGATGGTAACCGGCCGGTTGGTGAAAGGCCCTGAACTCGAGGGGCGGGAGCTCGCTTATGGTTCGGGTGATTTCGCATTCCTGACCCGGAAGGAGCACAGGTCGGATGGCTTTCCCGGCCACATCATCGTGCTGCTCATCGAAGCAGACGGCCGATTTCGTGCTGACGACGTGGTAGCCGGGGAATACGAACTCTGCGTGACCGCCAAGACTCGCACGCAAGGCCTCGATGAGGCCGATTCGGCGATCGTTCAGCGTTCAGTGACCATTCCGCCACCGGCCGGGGATCGAGCCGAAGACACCGCCATCGATCTCGGCGAGTTCCGGATGGAGGCGATTACCGGAGGCAAGCGGACACCATGAACGCCTCCGGGCAGGGGGGGACTTCGATGGCGCGACCCCAGCGAGCGGGGGACGGTGCTGGCTTTGCCGCGCTGGTGGGCGGTGCGACTGGAATCGCGCTGGCACCCCTTTGGGTGCGGTTTAGCGAAGTTGGCCCGGTGGCCACCGGCTTCTATCGGGTGTTTCTGGCCCTGGCCTGTCTGTGGCCCTGGCACTTATGGATGGCCCGCCGGAGTGGGTATGCGCTCGCGCCGCAGAGCCGCCAGGAATGGGTCCTTGTAGCTGGCGCGGGGGCCTGTTTTGCGGGGGACTTGGCGGTATGGCACTGGTCGATCAAGCTTACTTCCGTGGCCAACGCGACGTTGCTGGGCAATCTGGCTCCCCTGTTCGTGGTGGTCGGCGCCCACTATTGGCTCAAGGAGAAGATTGCTCCCCGCTACTATGGCGGTTTGGGATTTGCCTTGGCTGGTGCTGCGTTGGTGGCGGGCCAGAGTTGGCGCGATGCTCTTTCCCATTTTGCGGGCGACCTCTTTGGGGTGGCGACGGCGGTCTTCTACGCTGGCTATCAATTGTGCCTCAGCCGGTTACGCCAGACGGTGCCCACCACTCGCGTCCTGGCATGGATGCCGGTCTTCTGCAGCCCTTTGCTGGCGCTGGTGTCCCTGGGCACTGAAGGGGTGGCGATTCCTCCGACGCTTCGTGCCTGGGTAGTCTTGGCGGGACTGGCGTTTGTAAGCCACACTCTGGGCCAGGGGCTCATCACCTACGCCTCCGGGCACTTGGCGGCTTCCGTCCTCTCCGTGACTCTACTGCTGCAGCCCGTTCTGGCCGCCGCCTTTGCTTGGGTGGTGCTGGGCGAGGGGGTAAGTCTGGTGCAAGCCGGCGGTGCGGCGGCGGTGCTGACGGGGGTCTGGTTGGCCAAGGAAGCGGGTAGGAAGGCGGATTCACCACCTGCCCCCGATGAAGGAGCTTGAATTGCCTGGGAAGGGAGGCTTTCCATGCTTGCAGGCCGATTCATAGGAGAGGATGCTTGGACAACACCGATACGATTATGACTGGCGAATCTGGATGGTCACGACGGGCATTCTTGAACCGGGGCACTTTGGGGATGACAGCGGTAGTTGTCGGGACGCCGTTCTTCGCAGCCGCCCCAACGCAGGGGGAGAAGCGAGTGGGGATCCCGCCCATGGCGGTCTTCAGCAAGGTCTATCAAGAGCTTAGGCTCAGTTTCCGCGATGCTGCCGCCGTCACCACGGAGTCCGACCTCGACGGCATCGATTGCCCAGTGCGTCCTGGTGGAGAGATTGAGCCGGAACGAGCCGCTGACGAGCTTCCCAAGTACGCTGAGGCGCTGCGTGAACAAGGGAAGGCGGTCCTCTTGCTGACCACCGGCATCCAGAACCCCAAGAGCGCGCACGCGGAGGCTATCCTCCGGACGGCCAAGAGCCTCGGCGTCAAGTACTACCGGCTTGGCTCATGGAATCATCCGCAAGGACGAAAGGACCCCGGGTCAGTCGCGGAGGCTCGACGTCAACTCCAGGAACTGGCGGCACTGAACCGGCAGTTGGGTATGACTGGCTTGGTGCAGAACCACACGCCGGGTGGCCAAGCCTATTTGGGTGGTGACTTGACGGAAATGGCGGAGTTGGTGGCGGGCTTCAATCCGGAGGAAATCGGGGTGGCGTTCGATCTCGGCCACGCCATTAACGTCCATGGAGATGAGTGGAAGCCCCACTTTCAACGGTTGACGAGCCACGCGAAGGTCGTCTACGTGAAGGACGTTAAACGAGGTAAGGGGTTTGTGCCATTTGGGGAGGGTGAGTTTGCTGCCACCGATTTCTTCCGGGAATTGAATCGGCTCCACTACCTCGCTCCGGTCTCCATCCATATCGAGTTCAAGTGGGCCAATGCCCAAGGCGCGAAATCCAGGTCAGACTTGGTTAAAGCTCTAAGGGCGAGCGTGGTGGCGACCCGTAAGTGGTTCTTGGAGGCGCGGATCGCCAAGGCCTGATCTCGCGTTCCGGATGATCCGTCCCGGGAGGGGGCTCAGGTTTGGGTGCGAATCCATCGCCGGGAGGTTGCCCTTGTGGCGAAGTGTTACCTGCCGACGGTTCCGGATCTGGGGCTTTTGGCAGGTACGGCGGGCCAAAGTCATTGCCGCCCGGTACGCAGGTAGCTTCTCTCCACGTCGGTTTGGCTTTCCGAGCGTGTCTCAATCTGAGACAGAAGTGTCTTGTGGAGTGACTTTGGATGAGACAGTAGGACAGCAGCGGGACACTGCCAGAGCCCCAAAAAGCCCGCCAATTGGGGGGCTACGAGGTTCGGCACGCTGTCTGCTTCAGCGTATGGCATGATGACGGTACTGTTGATTGCTGGTGGTCTCTGGGTGGGCGTGGCCTTCGTGGTCTGTCTCGCGCTCGGAGTGGCCGCCGCGAAGCGGGTACCGGCTTGCGATCCCCGAGCCATGCGGATGAGCGGCGAGCAGATCATGGGCGAGTTGGCCTCGTCGTCCGTCTCGTTGGGCGCGCCTGCGATGGTGCATGGTAAGAGCATGGTGTAAAGCAGTTTAGGAATTGGTGTTCGTTTAGTTGGGGGGGGGTTGGAGGAGTTGTTTTTCCGTTCGAGTTGATCTTCTGCGCATGTAGTGTCCATACAACTGTCTAATCTATGGACAGTAGGTGGTCTAAAAAGATGACACTTTTTGGCCATGTTCGGTTGACGCTAGCACCGTTTGGCAGTATTCTGTTCATGTTATTAGGAGCGCCTGCATGGGCAATGATGGTTACAACTGACGGGATAACGCGACGCGGACCTGCGAGCTAGGCAGGGCCGCCTGAGGAGTTCTGTGGCTGTAAAGCCCGGAGCAGACTCAAGTTGTGAACCCAACGTCAGACCATCATTGAGCTGATTCCGCTACAAGTCAGGAAAGTGCTGTTATGATGCAGTTGGTGGAATGTGTGCAGGACTGGGAACCGACGGAATATGCCACC
>CAYYMW010000254.1:0-10237 GCA_964472515.1 uncultured Verrucomicrobiota bacterium
GCCTTCGGAATGACGTCCGCCAGCGACACCACTTCCAACTCCTCGACCGCCCCCCTGCCCCGCCATACCCAGGCGCCCAGCCGACGGGGAAACGAGGCGGCAGAACGCGCGTCTTCGCCGCGGGTGGTCCGCATCAACCGAACGGCAAGGCTCAAGTCCGCAATCTGGCCCCGGCAGGCCAATCCGAGCACCGGACGGCCCGAGACGTCGATGACGCAGACTCGTTGCATGGCTTTCGCGCATGGCAGCACCGGCCTGCCTCAAACAAGACGCGCAGCGACGATGGAAACCGCCGCTGCGCGCCAATCCGGTTCAGGCCACCGCCGTGGCTGCTTAGATATACTCGTTGATCAGGTTCTCGAGCATCTCCTGGCGACCGCTCTGGTTCGGCGCCGCCTCGCCCTTCTTGAGCATGTAGGCTTCGAGTTCCTTGAAGCCGACCTGGCCGGCTTCGATTTTCGCGCCGATGCCGCTGTCAAAGGAGCTGTAACGGTCCTTGACGAACTTCTCCAAACGTCCGTCCTTGCGGATGGCGGCGGCAATCTTGAGGCCGCGGGCGAAGGTGTCCATGCCGCCGATATGCGCGTGGAACAGGTCCACCGGCTCGAAACTCTCGCGGCGCACCTTGGCGTCGAAGTTCGTGCCGCCGGTCTTGAACCCGCCCATCTTCAGAATGCTGAGCATGATCTGCGTGGTCAGATACACATCCGTCGGGAACTGGTCGGTGTCCCAGCCCAAGAGGAGGTCGCCGGTGTTGGCGTCGATCGATCCGAGGGCGTCCGAAGCGATGGCCACCTCGAGCTCGTGCTGCATGGTGTGCCCCGCGAGCGTCGCGTGGTTGGTCTCCAGGTTCAGCTTGAAGTAATCCATCAGGTCATACTGCCGGAGGAAATTCAGGCAGGCCGCCGCGTCGGAGTCGTACTGGTGCTTGGTCGGCTCCTTGGGCTTGGGCTCGATGTAGAACGGCGCATCGAAGCCGATGGCCTTCTTGTGGTCCACCGCCATGTGGAGGAACGCCCCCAGGTGATCCACCTCGCGCTTGAGGTCGGTGTTCAGCAGGGAGGAATAACCTTCCCGGCCGCCCCAGAAGACGTAGCCCCGGCCACCCAGTTCGTGGGTGACCTCGATGGCTTTCTTCACCTGCGCGGCCGCGAACGCGAAGACATCCGCGTTGCAGGTCGTCGCCGCGCCGTGCGCGTAGCGGGGGTGGGCGAAGAGGCAGGCGGTGCCCCAGAGCAGCCCGATGCCGGTGCGCTTCTGCTCTTCCTTCAGCACCTTGACGACGGCGTCCAGGTTCTTGTTGGTCTCCTTCAGGGTTTTGCCCTCGGGGGCGACATCGCGGTCGTGAAACGCGTAAAACGGCGCGCCGAGCTTGTCCATGAATTCAAAGGCCACACGGGCGCGCTTGATGGCCATTTCGACGGAGTTGGTACCGTCCTCCCAGGGGCGGATCGCCGTGCCGGCGCCAAACATGTCGGAGAGCCCGCCGCGGAAGGTGTGCCAGTAGGTGACGGAGAAGCGCAATTGCTCCTTCATCGTCTTGCCCTCGACCACTTCGTCGGGGTTGTAGTGCTTGAAAGCGAGGGGGTTCTTGGATTGCGGTCCTTCGTACTGGATCTTCGAGATCCCCGGGAACGCTTCGTTAGTGTTCTTTCGTTTCATGAGTGCCATGCAGTTGAGAAGGCTAGGTTAGCGCCCAAGCCGGTCGTTGACAAGCTCCGTCCGCGACATTGCGATCCGACCCGGAGAGGCTCGACCACAGTCACTTGCGGGAGGGGGGGTAAGGGGGACGACCAGGAGCGTGTCGCTGACACCCTCGGTTCATCGCGCGCTTGCATGTCGAGGCAATCTCTGTTGACCATTGCGCCTCTTTTGACAAGTTGTTAAACCGTTGACCGGATATGTCCGAGATCTCGAAAGCCTACGAACCGCAGGCGGTGGAAGCAAAGTGGTACCAGTTCTGGCTGGACCAGAAGTGCTTCGCCGCCAACCCCCAATCCCCCAAGCCGGCTTACTCGATTGTCATTCCGCCGCCGAACGTGACCGGCGTGCTGACCCTCGGCCACGTCCTCAACAACACCATCCAGGACATCCTGGCCCGCAAAGCCCGCATGGATGGCAAGGAGGTCCTCTGGCTGCCCGGCACTGACCATGCCGGCATCGCCACCCAGGCGGTGGTGGAGAAGACCCTCAAGAAGCAGGGCACGATCAAGCACCGCGACGACCTGGGGCGGGAGAAGTTCCTCGAGAAGGTCTGGGAATGGAAGGAAAAGCATGGCGGCATCATCATCCAGCAGCTCAGGAAGCTGGGGGCCTCCTGCGATTGGAGCCGCGAGCGCTTCACGATGGACGAGCGCTATTCCCGTTGCGTGCAGCGCGTGTTCGTGGACCTCTATCAAAAGGGGCTGATCTATCGCGGCAAGCGGATGGTGAACTGGGACCCCGCCGCCCGCACCGCCCTCTCGGATGAAGAGGTGATCATGACCGAGGTGCAGGGGCACCTCTGGCACATCCGCTATCCGCTGCTGGACGCCCAGGGCAAGCCGAGCGCCACGGAGCACCTGATCGTCGCCACCACCCGGCCGGAAACCATGCTGGGCGACGAGGCGGTGGCGGTGAACCCGCACGACGAGCGCTATACCAGCATCGTCGGCCGCCAAGCCTTCCTGCCGTTGCGCCAGAAGGCCATCCGCATCATCGCGGACGAGGCGGTGGACCCCAAGTTCGGCACCGGCTGCGTGAAGGTGACACCCTCGCACGACCCCGCCGACTATGACATGGCCACGCGGCACGGCCTGCCCTTCCCGGTGGTGATCGGACCCGATGGCCACATGACGGCGGAGGCGGGCGAACCCTTCGCCGGAATGGACCGTGCGGAGGCGCGCAAAGCGGTCGTGGCCGCGCTCGAGGCCGAGGGCTGGCTCGTCAAAGTGGAGCCCTACAAGCACAACGTGGGCTACAGCGAACGCAGCCACGTGCCCATCGAACCCTACCTGAGCGAGCAGTGGTTCCTCAAGTACCCGAGCGTGCCGGCCAGCACTGAGGCGGTGGAAAAGGCCGGCATCCGCTTCTTCCCGGACCGCTGGACCAAGACCTACACCCACTGGATGGGCGGTTTGAAAGACTGGTGCATCTCCCGCCAGCTCTGGTGGGGGCACCGGGTGCCGGTGTGGTATCACCGCCAGACGGGCGAGGTCCACTGTGCGCTGGAGGCGCCCAAAGACGCCGCCAACTGGGAGCAGGACACCGACGTGCTGGATACGTGGTTCAGCTCCTGGCTCTGGCCCTTCGCCACGATGGGCTGGCCGGACAAGACCGACACGCTGGCCAAGTTCTACCCCACCACCGACCTCGTCACCGGCCCGGATATCATCTTCTTCTGGGTGGCCCGCATGATCATGGCGGGCTACGAGTACATGGGCGAAAAGCCCTTCGGGAACGTCTATTTCACCGGCATTATCCGCGACAAACAGGGCCGCAAGATGTCCAAGAGCCTGGGCAATTCGCCCGACCCGCTGGACCTCATCGCCAAGTACGGCGCCGACGCGCTGCGCTTCGGCGTGATGCGCTCCGCCCCGCTCGGCCAGGACGTGCTTTACGATGAACTGCAGGTCGAACTGGGCCGCAACTTCTGCAACAAGCTCTGGAATGCCTGCCGCTTCCGCCAGATGCAGGGCGGCGAGACCGAGGGCGAGCTCGATCCCGCGTTGTTGAGCAACGATGACAAGTGGATTCTCAACCGGCTCGACCAGGCCATTCGCGAAATTGACCAGGCCTTCTCCGAATACCGCTTCACCGAGGCCGCCAACACGCTCTACCGGTTCTTCTGGAACGAGTACTGCGACTGGTACATCGAGTCTTCCAAGGCCGTGCTCCAGGGCGAGGACGCCGCCCGCAAGGCCAATGCCCTCGCGGTGATCGACTTCATCCTCGGCCACGCCCTGCGGCTGTTCCATCCGTTCATTCCGTTCATCACGGAGGAGCTTTGGCACGGCATGGGCTATCACCAGGAACTCCCGGGCGACCAAGGCGGCAACACCATCATGTACGCCCACTGGCCCAAACCCTTTGACGGCGACTTCAAGGAGCATTACGGCCTCGACGAGACGGTGGACCAGGTGGTCGCCGCCAAGCACGACCTTGTGGTGCAGGGCCGCAACCTTCGCCGCGAGGGCAACATCCCCAGCAGCAAACGGGTGCGTTTCGTGCTCAAGCCGGCCGGCGACCTGCCCGCCGCAGACCTCGAAGTGATCCGCATCCTGCTCAACGCCGAGCCGCTGGCGGTGGAGCCTGCTTACCAGGCTCCCAAGGGCACCCCCACCATCCGCTCACCCCTGGGCGAACTCTACCTGCCACTCGAAGGTTTGATCGATGTTGGCGCCGAAAAGGCCCGGCTGCAAAAGGAGCTGGCCAAGGCCGAGGGCGAGGTCGGCAAGGTGCAGTCGAAACTGAGCAACCCGGCGTTCGTCCAGAAGGTGCCCCCAGCCGTTCTGGAAGAGCAACAGAAGCGCCTCGCCGAGTGGCAAGGCAAGGTGCAACAGTTGAAGGACGCCTTGGCGCGCCTGGGTTAGCCAGCTCACACGGCAACGGACCACGCGCCTGGCAGCCCACCTCCCCTGCCCCGGCGTGAATCACGGTGACCGCGCCAGCCGGGATCTTGCCATGGGTTCCGGCGGCGCATTTCGCCGGGGGCGAGCGTCTCGCACGCAGGATTGCTCGCTCTCGAAGGCACGCCTGTCACCGGTTCTCGCCAAGCAACCTCGCTGCGTCACCGCCCTTGTGATCGCCCCCATCCTCGCGCTATTGGCTGAGGCGATGTTCGGATTAGTTTTATCAACTAACGCTTCGGAGTAGAGAGGCTTAGGTTGCTTCCATGAACGCGAACTCATCGGAACGCCTGGTTCGGACTCCCTGCGCCCGCTTTGTCATCGAAATCCTGGTGGCCATCGCCTCGCTCTATCTGTGGACGGGCGACTATCGCCTCTCCGACTCCTCCGGCAGTGCCGCCGTGATCTCCGGCCTGCCCTCAGCCCCGACCGAATTCATGGCTTCTCCCTCGATTCTTCCGGCGTACTGAAGCCAAGGCTGGCGCGGGGAAGTCCCATCCTCCAGGCGCGGCCCGCTAGTGCAGGCGTGCCTCCTCGCTTCATCCACTCGCCGGGGATGCTGGTCCCCGTCCCGCGCCAGTCGCAGCAGCCATTCCGGACAGCCGGCTCAAAGGAATCCTCCTCCGCGGAAGCCACCCAGAGCCTTCAAAATGCCTCCCTGCTGTCCGACGGAGCCACCACAGTACGGCGCCGATGATGGAGTTGACGGCTCCAACACCTCGGCAGGCCACGGGTAAGCCAACCAGTTCAGCAAACAAGCACGGGCGGGGTCACTTCCAGGTGGCGGTGGACGAAAAGTGGAATCCGAGATCCGTGCCTCCGATCTGGCTTGGCGTGCTGGAATCGGGGACGTTACACTGTCCCTATGACTATCGAACATGCTATCGGACAGCGTTTGCTGCTCGGCGTGGCGCTGCTCAGTGCGGCGACTTTCGCCTGCGCCGAAAGCGGGCAGCTTTCACCAGCGTGGGGACCGGATATGGTAACGCCACGCATGTCGACCGTGCCACTGAGCCTGACCGATGGCCGGGTGGCGTTGCTGGGCGGGCGCGGCAACGATTTTGTGTCCCTGCCTTCGGCGGAAATACTGAATGCGGAGGGAACAGGCTTCAGTCTGGTGGACATGCCCTTCCCCGCGGATGCCACCACGGTGGCCAGGATGGCTGACGGCAAGTATCTGGTGGCCGGGGCTTCGAAAGATCTGGGCATCCCGTACTACGGCGAGGCGGCGGTCTTCGATCCCGCGACGCTGAAATTCACCGCGACCGGCAGCCTGACGCGCTTCCGGGCGAGCGCAGGCGCGGCTGCGCTGAAATCGGGCAAGGTGCTCTTCGCCGGGGCTTGGTGGACGCATAATGACGCGCACACCTATGGCGACTTGTACGACCCAGCGACCGGGAGTTTCACGGCAACGGGCGGTCTGAACGCCCCCCGGGCGAGGCCTCTGGTATTCCCAACCGATGACGGACAAGCCGTGGTGGTGGGCGGGGTCGGCGCCACCGGCGACGCGCTGGAGGCCCTGCCGGAACTGTACCATCCGGATCAGAACAGCTTCACCCCCATGGGGCAACTCTTCGCTGGCGATCCGGGGTGGCGGACGGACGGTCTCTCTGCGGTATCCGACTCGCTGCGCCTGCCGGATGGACGCTTCATCTTCATGGCGTACCGGTTGGACGGTGCCACCACCACCTACACGCTGGCCACGTTCGACCCCGCGGCGAAGACTTTCGCCAAATTCGAGCCCGCCAATCCGGTCGCGTTCGGCGCGAATCCCACGTTCCAACCGCTGGTGGACAAGGCTCGCAACCTGGTCTTGGTCCCGTCGGCCGCCAACACGGCGGAGGGCAGTACGGACTTCAGTGTCGCGCGGATCGACCTGGCCACACGGAAGGCGGAGACGTTCACCGGCAGGTTGACCGAGGTGGGCTACAAGGTGAGCTTCGACAGCACAGGAGCAGCGCTGTTGTCCGACGGGCGGGTGTTGCTTGCCGGGGG
Organism: uncultured Verrucomicrobiota bacterium; assembly: GCA_964472515.1. Classification (GTDB taxonomy): domain Bacteria; phylum Verrucomicrobiota; class Verrucomicrobiia; order Limisphaerales; family J093; genus CAYYMW01. The sequence continues at coordinate 6,603 of CAYYMW010000254.1, forward strand.
CAACAATGGCAGCAGCTATTTCGTCTCGTATGCCCGGACCATCGTACTCACCCTGCCCGCCCTCGGGCCGAAACTTGGCGTGGGCTGGTATGCCGGGCTCACCCTTGAGGGGAAGGTGGGAACGGTCTATGAAGTTCAAGCCGCGGCTTCGCCTGACAGCAGCCAATGGACCACCGTGACCAACCTCACGCTGTCCCAAAGCCCGTACCTGTGGTTTGACCTCTCGTCCCCCAGCGCGCCCAAGCGCTTCTACCGTGCGGTCGAGGCCCGCTAGGTCATCGGAGCCCCGCGGACTCGTGGTCCCCACCCCGGCGACGGTTGCCCGGCGGACGTGGGAGGCCAGGACATGAGTTTGCTTCGCACAAGCATGCGTGCTAATGATCTACATTATCGACTGTAAAATGTAGACCATTATGCACCGAGACTTCGATACCGCCAACGCTCCTCATGCGCCGACTCATGTGGCCATCGCTCGCCAATCGCGGACTTCCGCCCCCAACCGGCCAACCGCTGGTCCCTCGCCTGGGGAGTCGACGCCGCCAACCCCCGAGCGCCTGCTTCAGATGGCCTGGGGATTTGCCGGGCCGCTGATCCTCGACACCGCGCTCCACTACCGTGTGTTCGATCTGCTGGAGCGCGCCCCCCTGTCGGCCGCCGAACTGGCTGCCCGGACGCACACCTCCGTCCGCGGTATGACCATGCTTGTCAACGCCCTGGTCGGACTCGAACTGCTGGAGCGCGACGGGGATTCGGTTCGTCTGACCCCGGAAAGCAGCGCCTTCCTGGTTTCCACCGGGCCTGGCTACCACGGCGAGATGTTTCGGCATACCGTGCGGCAGGTGTTGCCCAACTGGCTTCCCCTGCCCGAGATCGTTCGCACCGGGCGGCCGAACCTGTCCCTGAATCAGGAGCAGGACGGCGCGGAGTTCTTCACGCAGTTCGTGGCCGGACTCTTTCCGATGAGCTACCGGGCGGCGCAGGTTCTTGGCCTCCACTTGGGCGTGCCCGAAGCCACCGGCCCGCTGAGCGTGCTGGACATTGGCGCGGGCTCGGGCGTCTGGGGCATTGCGCTGGCCCAGCAATCCGGCCACGTGAGTCTGCGGGCCGTGGATTGGCCCGAAGTCCTGGAAGTGACCCATTACCTGGCAGCCCGGCATGGAGTGGCGGATCGCCTGACCACCGTGGCCGGCGATCTGCTGAAGGCCGATTTCGGGAGCGGGCATCAGATCGCCACCATCGGGCACATTCTGCACTCCGAAGGGCCGGTTCGGAGCCGCCAACTGCTGCGCAAGACTTTTGACGCCCTGGCGCCCGGCGGGACGGTGGCAATCAGCGAGTTTGTGCCAAACGATGACCGAACCGCGCCAGCGGGGGCCTTGCTCTTCGCCGTCAACATGCTGGTTCATACCGAATCGGGAGACACCTTCACCTTCGGGGAAATCAGCCAATGGCTCCTGGAGGCGGGGTTCCAGCATCCCCGGCAGCTCGCCGCGCCGGCCCCCTCGCCGTTGATTCTCGCGACAAAGCCGGCGTGATCCGCCCGGCTCCGTGCCGCCTGCCGCAGAGAGTGCTGCCGGGAAGGTCGCTATGGGCCGCCGCCTGTCTCAGGCGAGTTCTGTCCGGAACCCAGGAAGCCGATCAGGTCGAGAATCTCTTCCTGGGTCAGCAGCGCGGCCAATCCCTCGGGCATCGGCGAGACGCTGGAGAAGGTCAGTTCACTCACCTCGGCCCGGCGCCACCATTGCGAGACGCCCAGCAGGGGGTTGGTGAGTACCTGCAGGCGGTCGGGGGTCTCTTCCAGGAGCCGTCCCACGACTTCCTCTCCATCCTTGAGGGCGAGTCTGGCGTTGCGATAGCGCTCCACGATCTGTTTGGAGGGTAACAGGATGCTCTCGAGCCTCTCGCGTCGGCTCAGGCGCTGCGCCACAGTCGTCAAGTCGGGTCCGACCGAGCCCCCTTCGCGGCCGAAACGATGACAAGTGCGGCACTGCGCCAAATCGAAGACCGCCCGACCTCGCTCGACGGCAGAACCGGTTCGTGTTTCGTGCAGGAGCGTCTCGAAATCCTCCATGCGCCAACTCGTCGCTTTTCGTCCCTGCAGGCTCGCCGGCGGGACCGCGGCGGCCTGGGGTGCGATGACACTGGCCAATTCCCGGCGTTCACCGTCGCTCAACTGCGCCAGGGCCGCACTCCGGAGGGAAGCCAGCAGAGCTGGAACGTCCTTCCCGGGCACGCACGGGAGCCCTGCTTCCTCAAACCACGCACGCAACCTCGAGGCCGCCGCCTCCCCGGCCTCGATTCGTTCGAGCCAGCGAAAGAACTCCCGTCGGAAGCCCGGCGTCCAGCCGGTCTGACACAAGCTCAACTGACAGAGCAGGCGAACCTGCTCCTCCATGGCTGGAGTGGCTTCCAGCAGGGCAAGCGTCCGGGGGACCATTGCCGGAGCCTCCAGGAACACCAGCAGTTCGGCGAGCAGGACGTTCGACCGTTCTGAAGGCGCCGGGTAGAGCGGGTCCAAGAGGCCGAGCAAAGCCTGCCGCTCTGCGGCCGCCGGAGGGCCGCCTCGCGAGAGTGCCCAAGTCAGTGACCGGAGCGCCTCGAGGCTCCCATTCTCACCCAACGAGCGCCGAGAGCCCCGGCACCAAGCATCGATGAACTCTGAACTGTTCAGAGGCTGCGCCGAGCGCGCCCACGCCAACAAGACCGAGTCCACCCCCGCTGCCCCGGCAGCCGCGCGCGCCCGCTCTGCCCAAGCCACATTTGTACGGGCCTCCCCATCCAACCTGGCCAAATACTGGAGGGTGGGGTCGTTGGAAAGGAGCAGGCCAGGCTCCCCGTCCCGACCCATTTCGCGGGGCTCTTCGAGCCTCGCTTCCATACGGCGGCGGAGCCCTCGCGCTTCGGCTTGTCGGTCGTTGGCTGCCGGCCGTGCGTCTGGCTCGGTGGTTCCCTCACCGTCGCCATATCGCAGGCGAAGCAGGCCTGCAGGGCCTTCCCGCGCCCCGGTCAGCAGATAAAGCGATCCGTCGTTTCCCGTTGCCAGCGCCGCGATATCGAGTCGCTCGGATTGCATGATGGCCTCGCCTTGGCCACGAAAAGTGGCGCCTTCGCTGGTCAAGCGAACGGCAAGCAACCGCTTTCGGCCGGGATCACCAACGAACAGCGCTTGTCGATAGGGCTCCGGGAAATGGGTTCGCCTCCCTGAAGCAAGTCCCGATGGCGTCGCCAAGCCCAACACGGCTGCCGGCGGTAACGCATCGGGGAACCACTCGGGCCATGCCGCACCGCCGGGACGCCACCCCGCGTCGCCACCACTGATGCATTGAAAGACCTGAGCCGGTCGATGCCAGGGCAATCCTCTCTGGGTGAACGTCTCCCGATCCGCGACGAAGACCTCGCCCTCCTCTCCCACGGCGAGATCCCACGGGTCGTGGAGTCCTCCCATAACCACCATCCAATGCTTCCCCTCCGGGTCGGTCCGCAGGATGCAACCGGATGGCGTCGCCAAGCGCTTCTCGCGGTTCCCAGCCCACGCGCCGTCCGGTGCCAGGCGACCGGTGCCGGTCTGTCGCCAAGGGGAGTTGAGGGCCAAGTCCGTCGGTGCGAAATCGAGGCCGCCGCAGGCCGCATAGAGC
>CAYYMW010000255.1:0-10194 GCA_964472515.1 uncultured Verrucomicrobiota bacterium
CCGCCAGGGCGGCGAGCAGGCTGAGGCGGATGAGTTGGCGCATGGGAGTTGGATGGGGTGGGGGAGGGGCGTATTCAGTGTTTGCCGGGTTGGAACGGCCTGGACGGGGCGGTGGTTCGCAAGGGCGGTCGGCTCGCCGCTGGCAGATCCAGCGCCCACGGGGCGGACGTGCGGAGAGCCTGCCGGCGCGAATCGTTCGATTGATCCACGCAGACTGTCAGCGCGGTGCCACGGACGGAGAGGTTGGGGTGGCGCAGCAGGGCAGCGATTTCGTTCCAGGTCAGCGTTTGCTGCAGCAGGGCGCCCGTGGCCGCCTCGTACTGGAGGGGGCCGTACCGGGCGGCGGCGGTTTCGTCGAGATCGATGTAGCTTCGCAGGAATTTGCGGGCGGCACGGCAACGGAGTTCTCCCAAGGCCGCGAAGGCGTGCTGGCTGAGGCGGTACCGGTGCGAGTTCGTGGAGGTAGCACCCGATGACGGTTCGGCGCAACCCGTGAGACACTCGAGGATGAGGGGCACCGCCGATTTGTCCTCCAGCTCTGCCAGCGCTCGCATGGCCATGGCGGCGTCCAAACCCGCGTAGGCCCATTCCGGATGCAGCGAAGGCGTTCGCATGGCTTTGGCCAGAGCCGCGCGCACGGCGGCAGCCTTGTCCCCGTTGAGTCCCAGCCGCTGGGCCGCCCAGGCACGCTCCACGATCCGCGTCGCCGCCGCGCGCGTCTCGGCAGGGCTGGCGGGCAGCTCCCTCACCGGGGAGATCTGCTCCAACAGGGTGCGGAGCTCCTTGGTGGAGGACGCATTGATCCGCCGGGAGAGGTCGCGCACCAACGCCATCGCATGCAGGCCCGGGCCGGCGGGTGAAAGGTCGCCTTCGGTCGCCCGCACGGCCAGCCGCAGCACCTTGACCAGCGGGGCCGGTTCGAACGCCGGCCGTTGCAGCACGCGGGTGGCGACGCGGGGATCGTCCACCAGGATCATCCCGTTGGCCCCGAGCGCCTGCGCCACGGCACTTTGATCCCAGTCCAGACGGCCCTCGTAGAGCCCCGGCACACTGTAGGGCAAGAGCTTCAAACGTGGGCTCTGGCGGAGTTCGGCCGCATTGCTCTCATTGATCTGAATCACATGGTCCCAGGCGTCGGCAGCGTCCAACCATTGGGCTACTTCGGCTTCCAGCCCCGGCTCCTTGAGGTCCAGATGCAAGAGCATGGCGCGCTGGCGGGCGAGTGAAAGCAGGGCTGGGAACGCGGGCGGCGGCCCGAACAAGGGGCGCCCGAACGCGGTGCGTCCGGGAAGGCGCGCCCAGTCGCCGGAGGTCAGTTGGGATGGCGAACCGAAGCCCTGCGTGACGCGGTCGAGGCTGTCGTCATGAAACAGGTAGAGGCGGCCATCGCGGGAGCGGCGCACATCGACCTCGCAACCATCGGCGCCCAGGTCCATCGCGGCGGAGCACGCCTGCAACGAGTTCTCCGGCCCGAAGCTGGCCAGGCCGCGATGCACCATCACGATGGGGCCGCGCCGGCGGATCTCCACGCGGCGGTGGCGAAGCTCGCGGGCCTGTGCGCTCTCCTCTTCGAGCGCGTAGGGCTCTTCGCAGACCAGGAACCGCTCAGCAGCACGCAGTTGGGCCAGGCCGGCAATGCCGAGCCACAGACACAGCAGCCATGTTCCGCACGAGCGCAATCTCACGCCCGAACTCTATTCCGGCGTCGAGAAGGCCTCCAGTTGAATCTCGGGACCTGTGCCGACGGCGTCCGTTCGGGGCAGACCTGCCGGGAGCAGGCCTTGCCAATCCCGACTGTGGACGAACACGGTCGGGGAGTCCGGATTTGATGAAGATGTGGATGAGTAGACTGCATGGAATGTATTGCGTTGGCAAATACATAGTGAGTGTGTCGTCTTTTCTTACACTGTTCAGTATTAACGCACCTGGTTGATCCATAATGACTTGCGTAGACCATGCGACGAGGAGCCCTGACTGGTGTGTCGGCCTGGTTTACAGTACACCGTGAGTGCCTCCGAACGATGGGTTGAGTATTACCTGATTGTAAATGATGTAAATCATTGCGGAACAAGTTGTTGATGTGGTTGCGTGGGATCGCTCGGTGGGCGGTGGCATGGAGTCTGCTTATGGAAATCATCAGTTGCGGTAAAATCAACACAATCCTTAGACATCCCCTGTTCATATGAAAACATCCATGAAAGCCCTGGTCGGTCTCGTCGCTACCGCGGTGGTAAGCGCATATACCTCCGCCCACGCCGTCTCCGTGCTCGGCGCGAAGGTCATCGTTACGGCTGACGGCAATGTGACCGCCAAGTATCTTGGCCATAGCGCGGCGTACAGCGACGATCTGTATCTCGATGCCCCGGCCAACGGCTTGGGTGTGATCTTCAACAACCACACGACCCCCATCGGCACCACGGCCGACCTGGGCTTCTTCTCCGCCGGCACGGAACTCATCTTCCGCATCTACGTCAACGATACCGGCAACAGCTTCTTCACCGGCCCGGGCAGCCGCAACTCCGACGGACTCGAGCACGCGGTGGTGGATGACGCCTACTCTCTCACCGAGACCTATGTCGGATTTGAAGACATCCTTGGCGGTGGCGATCATGACTACAACGACGTGATGTTCTCCTTCACCAACGTGGAGAGCCATGGCGCGCCCGACGCCTCGTCCACCCTGCCTTTGTTGGCAACCGGCCTGATTGGTCTGGCGGCGCTCGGCCGTCGTTTCCGCGCCTGATCCGCGGAGAGTCTCCGTATTCCGTTTCCGTACGTCGGCCCCTGCGGTTCGCTCTGCAGGGGTCTTTCCTTTCCCGTCACGCAGCGCCCGTAAACCGTTCTTGGCCGCCGCTCGACGCTTCCGGCTTGCTTCCCCCGAGCGATGCCCGAACCTAGCTCCGGCAAACTATGAATCGACTGACTGGCTCCCTGGCGTTTGCGGCGCTGATCGCCTCCGCCCTCCTCCCGCGACTGGACGCGGTGCAGGTTCCTTTCGTCCTGCCTTGGGACGACGGGGCTCCCGGGCCGACGGACCTCTCGGCCTGGAACAAGCCCATTGGGTCGAACGATTGGGTAACCGTCACGCCCGACGGGCACTTTGCCGTGCAAGGTGAGCGCATCCGGTTCATCGGGATGAACTTCGCCATCGACAGTCCCTTCCAGCCCACCAACAAGGCGGACGCCGTGGCCGCGCGACTAGCCAAGTACGGCTTCAATTGCGTGCGGTTCCACCACATGGATCCCTCCTGGGCCCTGGGCGGCGGCCTCATCCAATACAGCAAGGGCAACAGCCGCTCACTGAACCCCGCCCAGCTCGACAAGGTTCACTACCTGGTGTCGCGGCTCAAGGCGCATGGCGTTTACGCCAACATGAACCTGTTGGTCAGCCGCGAGTTCAAGGCCGCCGACGGCCTGCCCGCCGAGGTGGCCTCGCTCGGGTGGAAAGATCAGCACATCCTCGGCTTCTTCAATGACACCGCGCTGGCGCTGCACAAGGAATACGCGACCGACTTGCTCACCGCCACCAACCGCTACACCGGTCTGCCGCTCGCCAAGGACCCGGCGGTGGCGTTCGTCGAAATCCAGAACGAGAACGGGATCATCCAGAAATGGTTCGACGGCGTGCTGGAGACCCTGCCGGCCGTGTTCGCCAACCAACTCATCGAGCGCTGGAACACCTGGCTGGCGGCGCGCTACGCGGGCGATGCGGAGCTGCAGGCGGGCTGGAACGTCATCGACCAACCGCTGGGAGCCAACTTGGTCCGCAACGGCACCTTCACCAACGCTCTAACCGGCTGGAACCAGGAGCAGCATGAGGTCGCGAAGGCCACTTTCACGGCCACAAAGGATTTCGACGGCAAGCCTTCTGCTCGCATCGCCGTGACCACCCCGGGCACACAGGCCTGGCACATCCAGTTCAATCAACCCGGGCTTTCGGTCAAAGCCGCCGCCCCCTACACCGTCACCTTCTGGGCCAAGGCCAGTGAGGCCGTGGCGGTGGATGTTTCCGTCATGGAGGCCCACGGACCGAACTACGCCGGGCTTGGTTACAGCCAGCGCGCCCAACTCACCACGAATTGGCAGGAATTCAAGGGCAGCTTCCAGGCCACAGCCACAGACAGCAACGCGCGCCCGAACTTCGGCGGGTTCGCCACGCAGAAGGTGACCGTCTGGCTGGCCGATGTGCGGGTTCAACCCGGCGGTCAACTCGGCATGCTGCCGCCGGGCGTGAGCCTCGCGGCTCGGAACGTCCCGATCCTCCCCCACGCCGGGCAGGGCGGCGCTTATACGCTCGACGCCCGCAAAGACTGGGTGCGGTTCCTCACCGCGCTGGAGCAGCGCTACTGGAGCGCGATGGCGGAGCACGTCCGCCAGGCTTGCGGCTATCCGGGCTTGGTGTTCGGCACCATCATCGCCAACAGCCCACCCAACGTGCAGGCCGCCCTGGACGTCGTGGACGGGCACGCCTACTGGCAGCATCCGCAGTTCCCGGTGAAAGACTGGGACCCGGTGAACTGGCTGGTGGGGAACGTCTCGATGGTCAATTCGCCGGACGGCACCACCCTCGGCGGCCTGGCCTGCCAGCGCGTGCAAGGCAAGCCCTTCACGGTGACCGAGTATCAGCACGCCGCGCCCAACTACTACGGCGCGGAGGGGCCACTGCTGATGGGCGCTTACGGTGCGTTGCAGGATTGGGACGGTTTCTGGTGGTTCGATTACGGCCAGGGCAATGACCTCGACAAACCGGGCAATTTCCACGGTTTCTTCGATACCGCCCACCACACCACCAAGCTCGCCAACATGCTCTTGGCCGCCGGCTTGTTCCGGCGCGGCGACGCGCGGCCCGCTGTGAAGGAGTACACCATGAAGTTCACTCCCGAGATCGAGGTGGACACCGTGGCACGCAAAGGCGGGGCTTGGAACGTGGCTAACGCCTCGCACCTCGGCCTGCCGGGCAAGCTCGGCTTCGCCAGCCGGCTGTCCATGTCCGTCGGCGCCAATGCCACGGGCCTGACCACCGCCCCCGCCGCGCCAACCGGCGCCGTGATCGCCTCCGATACCGGCGAGTTGCGCTGGGACAACTCGGTCGCCGGCAAGGGCGTGGTCACCATCAACACCCCGCGCACCAAGGCGGTGAGCGGGTTCTCCGACGGGAAGACCTACAACCTCTCGGGCATCGTGTTGCGCCCCGGCGCCACGCAGTTAGGCTGGAGCACCATCGGCTTCATGACCACACAGGGCGAGTCGCTCACCAACGGCGGCACGGCGTTGCTGATAGCTTGCGGGCAGGTCGACAACACCGGCATGCAGTGGCAAAACGCCGAGAAGACCTCGTTGGGCACGGCGTGGGGCACCGCGCCCATCCTGGCGGAAGTGGTGCCCTTCACACTGACCCTGCCAGTCGCGCCCGAGCGCGTGAAGGTCACCATCCTCGACCAGCGCGGCCGGCGCCGCGAGGATCTGCCGGTGGGTGTCACCAATGGGATGGCGCAGATCGTCATTGGTACCAACACCGCGTCGATCTGGTATGAGATCAAGGTCTCGGGCGACACCGCGTTCGAGCGCTGGCGGTTCCGGCACTTCACGCCTGCCCAGTTGGAGGATCCGGCGCTCACCGGACCGTGGGTTTCGGCGGCGGGCGACGGCACGCCCAACTTCGTCCGGCACGCCTTGGGCTTGGCCCCGCTCGAAGCCGCAACCAACGCTCCCGCGCATGCGGCGCTCACCACCCTCGGCAACGATCGCTACCTTTCCCTCACCTACACGCGCGCGAAGGATGCCGCCGACGTCCTCTACCAACCGGAGGTCTCCCCCGACCTGGGCAACTGGTACACCGGCCCGGATCGCGTGGTGGAGGAGAATCTCGTGGACCAGGGCGAGCATCTGCAAGTCACCGCCCGCGACCTCGCCCCGCTCTCCCAGGCCAGTCAGGGCTACCTCCGGCTCCAGATTCTGCCGCGGTGAGGCGAGCCAAAGGCGCGCTTGCCAAGCGTAGTGAAAACGGGTGAACTGGCGCCGCTTCATGAATACAACGTTGTTCAAGCTCTCAGCCTCACCGCATCCCCGGCTCCGTTCGGTAGCCATGCTGCTGGCCGCCGCCGCGCTCCTGGCCCCGCTGCAGGCCGCCCAGACCGTCTGGCTTTCTTCGCTGGAGTTGGGCAAGGTCCGGCAGGGCTGGGGCGAAGCCCGCAAGGACATGGCCGTGACCCAGAAGCCGATGACGATCAACGGGGTCCGTTACGAGCATGGCCTTGGCACCCACGCGCGGAGCGTCATTTGGGTGGAGGTGGCGCCGGGCAGCGAACGGTTCACCGCTTGGGTGGGGGTGGATGACGCGGCGGGGAACGCCAAGGCGTCCATGGAGTTTCGCGTCTATGGCGACAACCGGCGGCTCTGGTCTTCCGGGCGCATGACCCTTGGCCAGCCGGCCAAGCCGGTCGAGGTAAGTTTGCAGGGCCTCAAGCACCTGGCCCTGATCGTGACCGACGCGGGGGACGGCGTGGAGTTCGACCACGCCAACTGGGCGGACGCCCGGTTTGAGGTCAAAGGCGAGGCGCCCCGACTCGTGAACGCACCCGACGAAGCGGCGGTCATTCTGACCCCCAAGCCCTCCCCGCGCCCGCGCGTCAACGGCCCGCGCATTTTCGGCGTGCGCCCGGGCAATCCGTTCCTGTACACGATCCCCGCCACGGGCGAGAAGCCGCTCAAGTACGCGGCGATGGGGCTGCCGGAGGGACTGTCGGTCGACGCCACGAACGGGCGCATTTCCGGGCGGTTGGCCCAGCCCGGCCGGCATGAGGTGTTCCTCCGCGTGAGCAACGCGCGCGGCGCGGACACCCAGCGCTTCACCATTGTCTGCGGCGACACCCTCTCGCTGACGCCCCAGATGGGGTGGAACAGTTGGTACGTGTGGGAGAACCACGTGACCGACAAGATTATGCGCGAGGCCGCCGACGCCATGGTCAGCAGCGGCCTGGCGGACCACGGCTTCACCTACGTGAACATTGACGATTGCTGGGCCAGGAAACCCGGCTCCCAAGAACCCGACCTGTCCGGCGACACGCGCGACGCCCAGGGCAACCTGCTTACGAGCAAGCGCTTCCCTGACATGAAGGCGTTGACCGACTACATTCACTCGAAGGGGCTCAAAGCAGGCACGTACATCTCTCCCGGGAAGCTGACGTGCGCCGGTTTTACCGGGAGCTACGGCCACGAGGATCAGGACGCGCGGCAGTTCGCGGCGTGGGGCTTCGATTTCCTGAAATACGACTGGTGTTCCTATGGCGAGATCGCCAAGGACAACAGCCGCGCGGAACTCATCAAGCCCTACCGCCAGATGGGCGACCTGTTGCGGAAACTGGACCGGGACGTCGTCTTTAACCTCTGCCAGTACGGCATGGGGAACGTGTGGGAATGGGGCAAGGAGGTGGGCGGCCACAGTTGGCGCACGGCGGGCGACCTGGGCGGCTCCTTTGAGGGCATCGGTGCGGCGCTGTTCCGGGACGGCTTCGATGTCTACGCCGCCAACCATCTCGAACGCTTCGGCGGACCCGGCGGCTGGAACGACCCGGACTATTTGCTGGTGGGTTACCTCAGCAATTGGCGCGGGCAGACCGTGCCGACCCCGCTCACTCCGAACGAGCAATACACGCACATCTCGCTCTGGGCGCTGTTGGCCGCGCCGCTCTTTCTGAGCGGCGATATCACCCGGCTGGACGACTTCACGCTGAGCCTGTTAACTAATGACGAGGTGCTGGACGTGGATCAGGACGCCCTGGGCCAGCCCGCGCGCCGGGTTACCAAGGAGGGCGAACTGGAGGTCTGGGCACGCCCGCTGGAGGACGGCTCGCTGGCGGTGGGGCTGTTTAACCGCGATGAAGTGACCCTGCCGGTGACGGTTAACTGGGCCGACCTCGGCCTGAAAGGCGCGCAGCGCGTGCGCGACCTCTGGCGGCAGAAGGAACTCGGCCAGCATGGCGAGCGCTTCACCGCTTCCGTGCCGCGTCACGGCGTGACTTTGGTCAAGGTGCGCAAGTAGGCGGGTGGATCGGCTTGCGCCCGCTGGTGAAGCTTGGGGCGACCGGTGAGCGGGTTGCGTCTTCGCTCTCGGAGACGAGCGAGCGTGGCGGAGCCGCGGGGTCCCAGAGGTACTGGCTCCGGGTACGAGGCCTCCCCCTTTGCGAGGGGACTCGACGGCATCGACTCCCCCCTTCGCTTGACGTGGTAGCAACAACCGGCTATTAGGGAAACCGTCTTATGGATGTTATTATGCTTTCGCGGATTCAGTTTGCGCTGACCTCCGCGTTTCACTACATCTACCCGCCGCTGAGCATCGGGCTGGGGGTGTTGTTGGTGATCATGGAAGCGCTGTGGCTCAAGACCAACAACCCGCTTTACCATCAGTTGGCGAGGTTTTGGACGAAGGTCTTTGCGCTGACGTTCGCGATCGGCGTGGCCACAGGCATCGTGCTGGAGTTCGAGTTCGGCACCAACTGGGCGGCCTACTCGCGCTACGTGGGGGATGTCTTCGGGAGCGCGCTGGCGGCGGAGGGCATTTTCGCCTTCTTTCTCGAGTCGGGCTTCCTGGCGGTGCTGCTGTTCGGGTGGGACCGCGTGAGCCGGGGCTGGCACTTCTTCTCGACCTGCATGGTGTGCCTGGGAGCGCACTTCAGCGCCGTCTGGATCATCGTGGCGAACTCCTGGATGCAGACCCCCGCCGGGTATCACATCGTGGGCGAAGGGGCCAAGGCGCGGGCGGAAATCGTCGATTTTTGGGCGTTGGTGTTCAATCCGTCCTCCATGGACCGTCTGGCGCACACGCTCTGCGGGGCCTGGCAGGCGGGGGCGTTTCTGGTGGTCAGCGTCAGTGCTTGGTACCTGCTTAAGAAACGGCACACCGATTTTGCCCGGGCTTCGCTCAAGGTGTCGTTGGTGACGGCGATGGTGGCCTCGCTCCTTCAGTTGGTAAGCGGGCACTCGAGCGCCGGCGTGGTGGCCAAACACCAACCCGCCAAGCTGGCCGCGTTCGAGGGGCAATATGAAACCATGTCCAACGCTCCGCTCTACCTGTTCGGTTGGGTCGACGAGGGTGACGAAACGGTCCGCGGGGGAATCAAAATCCCGGGTATGCTGAGCTACCTGGTGCATGGCGACACGAGCAAGCCCGTCACGGGGTTGCGAGAGATCCCGGCGGACGAACGCCCTCCAGTGAACCTGACGTTCCAATTCTACCATGCGATGGTGGGGATCGGCATGGCGATGATTGGGATCGCGGCGCTGGGGTGCTTGGGACTCGCCAAGCCGGCCTGGCTGGAAAAGCGGTGGCTCTTGTGGTTGCTGGTGCTGTCGGTGCTGGGACCGTCGCTGGCGAACCAGTTGGGCTGGGCGGCGGCCGAGGTGGGGCGGCAACCGTGGATCGTCTACGGGCTCATGAAGACCTCACAGGGGGTGTCCCCGGTGCTGAAGGAGCAGCCGGTGATCCTTTCGCTGATGTTATTCACCGGGATTTACTCCGCCCTTTTCACCCTGTTCATTTACCTGTTGAACGACAAGATTCAGCACGGGCCCGACGCCGCCGACCTGGTGCCGAGCGGCAAACTGGCCCTCCCCATGAAGGAGCAAGCATGAGTTTCGGCGATCTGGACCTGCAAACGGTGTGGTTCGTCCTCATCGGCGTACTCTTCGCCGGGTACGCCATGCTGGACGGCTTTGACCTCGGCATCGGCGCCCTGCACCTCTTCACCAAGACCGACGAAGAGCGGCGGATCATGCTCAACGCCATCGGCCCGGTGTGGGATGGCAACGAAGTGTGGCTGGTGACCGGCGGTGGCGCGCTCTTCGCCGCGTTCCCGAACGTCTATGCCACGGTCTTCTCCGGCTTCTACCTGGCGTTCATGCTGCTGCTGGCGGCGCTGATCTTCCGGGCCGTGGCCATCGAGTTTCGCAGCAAGCGGCCGGCCACTTTTTGGCGGCGGGGCTGGGACGTGGCGTTCTGCCTCAGCAGCCTGACCTCCAGCCTGCTCATCGGCGTGGCCATGGGGAACATCGCGTGGGGCATTCCGCTGGATGCGAACCAGGAGTTTGCGGGCAGCTTTCTGGGGCTGTTGAAGCCGTACCCGCTCCTGTTGGGCGTCACCACGGTGGCCTTGTTCATGATGCACGGGGCGATTTACGGGCTCATGAAGACGGAGG
>CAYYMW010000256.1:0-5975 GCA_964472515.1 uncultured Verrucomicrobiota bacterium
CCCGCCGGGCGAGTTCGGCGCGGATGTGGTGGTGGGCAGTGCCCAGCGTTTCGGTGTCCCGATGGGGTACGGCGGCCCGCACGCGGCGTTCTTTGCCACCCGCGATGCCTTCAAGCGCCAGATGCCGGGCCGTCTGGTCGGCGTGTCGAAAGACTCACGGGGACGCCCCGCCTACCGACTCTCGCTGCAAACCCGCGAACAGCACATCCGCCGCGAAAAGGCGACCAGCAACATCTGCACGGCGCAGGCGCTCCTCGCGAACATGGCCGCCATGTACGCCATTTACCACGGACCGGAAGGGTTGATCCGGATCGCCGCCCGCATCCACGCCCAGGCGCGCGCGCTGGCGGAGGCGGTGAAAGGCCTGGGCCACGCGGTGGGGCAGGGGGGCTTCTTTGACACCGTCAAGGTCACCCTCAGCGGCAAGCGGGCAGGGGAGGTCATCGCTTTGGCGGCGCAACGCGGGGTAAACCTGCGCGCGGTGGACGAGTCGACCGTGATCGTTGCGCTCGATGAGACCGTGACCTGGGCAGAGGTGGAGTCCCTGGTCGAGGTGTTCAACGAGGGCGAGCCGGTCACCTTGCCGGTTGTTCAGGCAGAGTCCTCCGATCTGTCGGCGCTGCGGGAAGCCGTTCACGAGAGCTTGGGGAAGCAGGCTCGGCAATCGGCCTTCCTCGGACATCCGGTCTTCAACCGCTACCACACCGAGACGGAGATGCTGCGGTACCTCAAGCGGTTGGAATCGCGTGACCTTTCGCTGACCCACTCGATGATCCCGCTGGGCTCCTGCACGATGAAGCTCAACGCGGCCGTCGAGATGCTGCCCATCACCTGGCCGGAGTTCAGCCAACTGCACCCCTTTGCACCCGCCGAACAGGCGGCCGGCTATCGGCAACTATTCAACGACCTGGAAACCTGGCTGGCGGAGATCACCGGGTTCGCCGCGGTCTCGCTCCAGCCGAACGCCGGTTCCCAAGGCGAATACACCGGCTTGCTCGTGTTGCGCGCCTACCACGAGAGCCGTGGCCAGGGGCAACGTCACGTCTGCCTGATTCCCACCTCCGCTCACGGCACCAACCCGGCCAGTGCTGCCATGGCCGGATTGACCGTGGTCCCGGTGGCCTGCGACCGCGATGGCAACGTGGATGTCGACGATCTGCGTGCCAAGGCCGCCGCCCATGCGGCCGACCTCGCCTGCCTGATGATCACTTATCCTTCGACGCATGGCGTGTTCGAGGAACGCGTCCGCGAGGTGTGTCAGATCGTTCACGCGGCCGGCGGCCAGGTCTACATGGATGGCGCGAATATGAATGCCCAGGTTGGCCTGTGCCAGCCCGGCGATCTGGGTGCCGATGTCTGCCATCTCAACCTTCACAAGACCTTCTGCATCCCGCACGGCGGCGGTGGCCCGGGCGTGGGGCCCATCGCGGTGGCGAAACACTTGGCCCCCTTCCTGCCGGGACACCCGCTGGCAAAAACCGGCGGCGAACAGGCTCTCGGGCCGGTGTCCGCCGCCCCTTGGGGCAGCGCCAGCATCCTGCCCATCCCGTGGGTTTACATCGCCCTGATGGGCGCGGAGGGGCTGACCGAGGCCACGAAGGTGGCGATTCTGAACGCCAACTACATCGCGCGCCGTTTGGCCGGGCATTTCCCGGTGCTCTATCGCGGCCCGGGCAACCTGGTCGCCCACGAGTGCATCCTTGACCTGCGCAAGTTCAAAGCCACCACGGTCGAGGACGTGTCGAAGCGGCTCATGGACTACGGCTTCCATGCGCCTACCGTATCGTGGCCGGTGGCTGGCACGGTGATGGTCGAGCCGACCGAGAGCGAATCGAAGGCCGAACTCGACCGCTTCTGCGACGCCATGATCGCCATTCACGCCGAGATGACGGCGGTCGAGACCGGCCAGGCGGATCGGCTCAATAACGTGCTCAAGCACGCGCCGCACACGGCGGACGTGGTCTGCGCGAACACCTGGGACCGGCCCTACACGCGCGAACAGGCGGCCTTCCCGGCCCCGTGGCTGCGCGAGTTCAAGTTCTGGCCCGCCTGCGGCCGCATCGACAACGTGTACGGCGACCGCAACCTCGTCTGCTCGTGCGTCGGCATGGAGGCGTACACCGGTTCTGGCGGCAGTCGTCCCCAGTAGGGCCAGCCTGACAGGCTCTTGCTGAGCGCGTCCATCGCCCGCTGGAGCGATGGGGCCGCTTGGCGTGGCGTCGAGCCGTGTACTGAACCGTTGAGACGATTGGCGGCCCGTGTTCGGCCGGCCAAGACAGTCCGCCGCCACTTCTCAACCAGGGTTTCCGCTTACTCGCGGCGCGGGACGCATTTTACATTTCCATGACAATCGGGCAGGATGGAGTTGTCTAAGTTCTCCTGCATGACTTGCGCCGCCACGAATCGCCGGCCCGACGGAAACCGGTTGCCCGGTTTCCGCTGGCAGGCCGTGTTGATTGTCCTGCCGCTGGCGGTATTGACGCTCGTAGGGCTACTGTCGCTGCGACAGGATCGGCTGCTGGCCCGGGAGGAAGCTCGGGAACGGGCCTCGCGGATGGCGCTGGAGCTTGCCGAGGCACAGCGCGCAGCCATGGAGGCGGAACTGAGGCCTCTTGCGGAGTCTATCCCCGGGAGCTCCATATCGTCGCCCAGGCTGATGCTGACGCCTGATCTGCGCCTCATCGATCCACCTTCTGTGGAGACCGTTCCTACTCCGGAGCCGCTGGAACCGTCCATCCTGGCGGAACCCTCGCGCAGTCTTTGGCACAAGCTCACCCAAGGCGAAGCTGTAACCAACCCGGCTACTGTGATCGAGGGACTGCGGAGCTTCCTCGATGCCGATCCTCCGGAACCCCTCGCTGCGGTCGCGCTCTATCGGTTGGCGATACTGTTGCGTCAGGCTGGGGAAAGCGACGCGGCTGAGGCCGCTTTGCGGCGTTTGGTAACGGAGCATCCACGGGCGCGTGGTGAATCGGGGCTCCCGCTGGCTCCCTTGGCGGAATGGCAGTTGACCGAGGCCGCCTTGGCCCGGGCGAGAACTCACCCGGAGCGTCTGGGCATCTTGGACGTGAGTTGCTCGAACCTCGTCTGGCGACCCACAGCGTTGAGTCCGCAACTCTTCGCGAGGGCGAGGGTGCTTTTGGAAGGCCGGTTGACGAACCGGACCGCCCAGGCGTGGCTGAAGCAACTGACAACCGCAGAACTTACGGCTGCGGTCCAACGCTGGGAGCGAGTCTGGGCGCGCCATGAACAAGCCCGCGGCTTGTACGGCGTGGCGAGGACGGCATGGAGCCGCCAAGGGATCGCTGGCGAAACCGGCGGTCATGGAGCGACGCCCCTCGCGCCCCGGTGGGTTCGCGTGGAGGGCTCAGAGCCACCGGGCGAATGGTGGCTGCTCGTCCGCGTGGCGCAGACCAACCTGTCGTTCGCCGGTCTGTCGGCAGATCGGCTAGGGTCCATGTGGAACGGTGAGGCTGAGGGACTGCCCTCAGCCCCCGCCTATCTCTCGTTCACCCTGGAGATCGGCGGCCGCGCGATCACCGAGCTTTCGCTTCATCCCGTGCTGGCGGAGGCTGCTGCGCGGTCTCCCGGTTCTACGCCCGATCCTCTGCCCTCGATCCTTGTGCGCGCCCACCTGAGCGATCCCCAGGCGCTCCTCGCCCGCCAGCGGCAGCGTTCCTGGTGGTTTGCCGGCTTGGTGCTGACCTCCAGCGCCGCCGCCGGGCTGGGGTTGCGGCAGGCCTACCGCGCGTTTGGGCGGCAGCTCCGCCTGAACGAGCTCAAGTCCAACTTCGTCTCGAGCGTGTCGCACGAATTGCGCGCCCCCATCGCCAGCATGCGCCTGCTGGCCGAGAACCTCGAGAGCGACAAGGTCCCGGGCGCCCGTCAGCGCGATTACTTCCGGCTGATCGTCCAGGAATGCCGCCGCCTCTCATCGCTGATCGAGAACGTCCTCGACTTCTCCCGCATCGACCAGGGCCGAAAACAGTACGAGTTCGAGCCCACCGACCTGTCTGCGCTGGTGAACCAAACCGTGTTGCTCATGGAACCCTATGCGGCCGAGCGCCAGGTGCGGATCGACCGCGAGGTGCCCGAGCACTGCCAGTTGGTGGCCGACGGCCGCGCCTTGCAGCAGGCCTTGGTGAACCTGCTCGACAACGCCCTGAAGCACTCGCCCCCCCAGTCGGTCATCGCTGTCTCCCTCCAACTGCCGACGCCCGGCACCGTGCGCCTGACCGTCACGGACCGCGGCCCTGGAATCCCGCCCGAGGAGCACGAGCGCATCTTCGAACCGTTCTACCGGCGCGGCTCCGAGTTGCGCCGTGAAACCGCCGGGGTGGGGATCGGCCTGACCATCGTGCGGCACATCGTCACGGCGCATCAGGGACGCGTCTGGGTGGAGAGCACCCTCGGCGAGGGCAGCCGGTTCATCATCGAGGTGCCGGCCACCGCTGCTACCGACTTTCCCGCATGAACTTGCTGCCCGAACCCCCAGCTAACGGTCAACTCCGCGAGCGCATCCTCGTGGTGGAGGACGAAACCGCCATGCGCACCGCGCTGGAAGACATTCTGCGTGCGGAGGACTACCGCGTGTTCAGTGCCACCAACGGCGAAGCCGCCCTCGAACGCGCGCTGGCGGAACACCCGGACCTCATCCTCCTCGACGTCATGATGCCCCGGCTCGACGGCTTTGCCGTCTGTGCGGAGTTGCGCCGCCTGGGTGCCACCGCGCCCGTGCTCATGCTCACCGCCAAGGGGCAGATCGAGGATCGGGTGGCGGGACTCGATGCCGGCGCGGACGATTATCTCGTCAAACCCTTCAGCACCGAGGAACTGCTCGCCCGCGTGCGGGCGTTGCTCCGCCGCGCCCGCCGGGGCGAGAAGGCCGTGCGCGAGCTTTGCCTGGGCGAGGTGCGGATCGATCTCGTCCAACTCCGCGCGTGGCGGGGGCGCAAGCCGCTTCACCTCACCGCCAAGGAATTTGCCATTCTCCGCCTGCTCACCGAGGCCGAGGGCGCGCCCGTCACGCGGGAGCAATTCCTGGATCACGTCTGGGGCTACGCGGCGTTTCCCACCACCCGTACCGTGGACACCCACTTGGCCAGCCTCCGCGCCAAGCTCGAGCCCGACCCCGAGAATCCCCGCTGGCTCAAGACCGTGCATGGCGTGGGCTACCGCCTGGAGTTGCCTGCCACGAAACCGGCCTGATTTTGCAGAACCATGACAAATCGTTCTCCCGATCCTGTCACCCTGATCCCATGAAAACGAGATCCTACACCCTGCTGATGCTGGCGCTGCTGGTGCTGCTTCCGGCCTCCGTACTGGCGGCCGATCCCCTCGCCGAATTGCTCCAGAAGGGCCTCTACGAGGAGGAGGCCAACCAGAATCCCCGCGCGGCCATCGAGTTCTACCAAAGCCTCGTGCAGAAGACCGATGATCAGCGCCGGCTCGCCGCCACGGCCGTCTATCGGCTCGGCGAGTGTTACCGCAAGCTCGGCCAGACCAACGAGGCCGTGGCGCAGTACCAGCGGGTCGTGCGCGATTACACCGACCAGGAAGCGCTGCTCAAACTCAGCCGCCAGAACCTCGCCACGCTAGCGCCTGCCGCGGTGCTTCCTCGAGGCCAGTTGACCGCCGCTGCCCAGCGGCAAAAGGCCCTGCTGACGCAGGAGCTTGAACTGGTGCAACAGCTGATCGACAGCAAACGCAAGATGTTGAGCGTTGGCCGCGTTGGCCCGGATGACCTGGTTCCCCTCCAGCGGGAAGCGCTCGCCTTGCAGCGGCAGATGGTGGAGTTGGAGTCCAAATCGCGCGTAGACCTGCTGGACGTCACCCTGCCGGCCGCGACGGAGCCCACCACCACCGCCAAAGCCGGCGGGGCTGAAGCCCTTTCCAGCGAAGAGCAGACCGAGATTGCGAGGCTCATGGAGATCAAGCGCAGCAGCCCGGATCTCCTGCTCTCGCCAGACCGCCTC
>CAYYMW010000256.1:5985-9111 GCA_964472515.1 uncultured Verrucomicrobiota bacterium
GGTGAATGTCGTCGCCTTCCTGCTCGATAATGGTGCGGATGTGAACGGCGGCGACCGTGGCGGCAAGGCGCCGCTGCGGGTCGCTGCCCTCAACGGCCACAAGGGCGTGGTGGACCTCCTCCTGGCCCGCGGCGCGGATCCCAACGTACACGCGCCCAACGGCGCCACCCCGCTGCATCTAGCCGCGTTCCAGGGTCATCGTGCGGTCATCAAATCGTTGCTCGACGCCAATGCTGTGGTGGATGCCGTCAGTGCGGAGAACCGTGTCGATGGGATCATCTACGGCATCGCGCCCAACTGGACGCCCCTGCATGCCGCCGCGACCCGGGGGCGAAGCGAAATCGTCCGCACGCTCTTGGAGGCGGGCGCGAAGGTCGATCCGCGCGATGCCAATGGCGACACGCCTCTGACTCTCGCGGCCACGGCCGGGAGCGAGGAGATCGTTTCCCTCTTGCTCAAGCAGGGGGCGAATGTCCGCAACCAAGATCGCGATGGCCTCCCGGCTCTCTTTCATGCCATCCGTCTCAATCAACCGGGCCTCGTCAAAACCCTTCTCGCCGCGGGTGCGGATCCTCGTGCAAAAGACGGGATGAAGGGAACCCCGCTGCACTGGGCCATCAGCGGCACTGGCGGTAAGTGGGGCACCCCAGGGTCGGCTGCCGTCGGCCGGCCCGATACGGCGGATCGCGACGCCATCGCCGACATTCTGCGTCAACTGCTCGCGGCAGGCGCGGAGGTCAATGCCCCGGACCAAAACGGAAACACCCCGGTCCATCTGACCGTGGCGAGGAACGCCCCGGACTTGTTGAGAGTGCTGCTCGAACGCAAACCGGACTTGGAGGCGAAAACCGCGACCGGCCAGACGCCCTTGTTGGTCGCCATGGGGGATGCCAGCGGTAATCTGGAGATCGGCACCCTGCTGCTGGAGGCCGGCGCGAATCCTGACATCACCTACGAGGGCCTCGCGCCGCTCCATTTCACCGCAGCCGGTGGTTGGGCGGACTGGGTGGCGCTACTGCTTAAGCACCACGCCAACCCTAACGCCTTGAACAAGCAGAATGAGACCCCGCTCAAGCTCGCGTTGGGCTCCAACGCCAGCTCCGGCGCCAAAGACAGGATCGTCGCGTTGTTGCGTGAAGCCGGCGGTGACCCGTTGTTCCATCTGCGCGACGCCATCAGTGTCAGCCGGCCGAACCAGGACCCCCATGCCGTGATCCAACGGCAGGGCAGCGCCGTGAACCGTTTTACGCTGCTGGAAACGCTGGCGCTGCTCTGTTCAGGGTGGATGCCCAACGATCTCTCGATGCTGGCTTTTCCGGACCTGACCCGCGTCACCATCCGCCACCGGGCCGAAGGACAGACCGAGGCGAAGGCCAGTGTCGTGAATCTGGAAGCGCTGGTTCGAGCGGGAGACCGTCAGGCCGACCCGTGGCTGGCCTGGGGTGACATCGTGGAGATCCCCGAGGCCGAGCACCCGCGAAATGAGTCGTGGCGCGGGTTGCCGGAGGACTTCGTCAAGGGATTGGGACCGATGTTGAATCGCCGGGTCGAATTGCGTTCGAAGGCCGGCGTCACCAATCTCAACCTGGTGGCCAGGTTCGATGGCGTCAAGCTGAAGTTCGACTCGTGCTGGTTGTCTCAGGTGGTCCCCGCGAGCGGCCTGGTGCTCAACAGTTCGGACCTCGCCCACGTCAAGGTGCGGCGCTCCGACCCTGCCGGTCCCACTGAAATGGTCTTCGATCTCGAGGCCTCCCCTTCGGCAGCTTCAGGCCCTGTGGCGTTTCAACCCATCCCCTTGCCCGTTCCCGCCCCGAGCCCCGGATCGCCGGGTCGTGTGGTGTACTCCCGCGCCCGCCCGGGCGCCGCCAGCCAGCCGCCGGCCACGCTCTGGCTCCGCGACGGCGATGTCATCGAGATCCCCGAGAAGGGACGATAGGAAGACGGCTTGTACCGGTCGTCCTTCCTCTGGAACACCCGTTCCCTTTGGCGTCCGAAGTGCTTGCCAGGCCACCCCAACCCAGGGTGGCCGGTCCCCTTTCGGGCGGTCGGCCTCAGTTGAAGGAGACCTTGGGAGCCTCCTTTTCCGCCGGATTCTCCACCGCGAACAGTTCGGCCGCCGCGAAATTGAACATGCCCGCCACAATGTTGCTGGGAAAGACCTCGCGGCCGGTGTTGTAGAGCATCACCGCGTCGTTGTAAGCCTGCCGGGCGAAGGCCACCTTATTCTCCGTGGAGGTGAGTTCCTCCATGAGCCTGGCCATCGTCTGGTTGGCCTTCAGGTCGGGATAGGCTTCCGCCAGGGCAAAGAAGCGGGTCAGGGTGCCGGCCAGCGCGGTCTCGGCGCCGCCCAGGGCTTTCATGGCCGTGACATCGCCGGGATTCAAGGCGGCCTGCTGGTTCGCCGTGGCGGCCTGGTTGCGGGCGGCGATCACCGCTTCCAGAGTGCCGCGCTCGTGTTTCAGATAGCCCTTGGCCGTTTCGACGAGGTTGGGGATCAGGTCGTAGCGGCGCTTGAGTTGCACGTCGATCTGGGCAAAGGCGTTCTTGAAGCGGTTGCGCAGCCCTACCAATCGGTTGTACGTGCCAATCAAGAACATCGCCACGAGACCGGCGACGACCAGGAGGCTCACCAACACGACTATGGAGATTGCAATCATACTGAACATGACATGCCTTTTGTTGTACCCGGGGGATGTCAGCCATGGTTGATGGCCACGTCCAGACTTCCGGTTACCGTAGCCAACTTACCGTTCGCCCGCCCTGCTGACAATTATAATGCCGCCCCCCCATCGTAATCGCGCCGCTCCAGACAAACGAGGCGGTCGGGCGTGTGGCTTGGGTACCCAGTGCTCGCGTTGACTCTCCGTCGATGACAATTTCGATTGAAAGGGGTGGGCGGGGCGCTATAAATCCGCCCCGTGGTCAAGTTAGCCTTGTTCGACATTGACGGCACCCTGATCCGCTCCGGCGGTGCGGGGGTGCGCGCGTTCGAGCGCACGGCCGACACCGAGTTCAACCGGCCAGGCGGGACTCGGCACTTGAAGTTCGCCGGACGCACCGATTACTCCCTCGTCCGCGAGTTCTTCCTGACCAACGACATCGAGCCGCTGCCGGACCACTTCGATC
>CAYYMW010000256.1:9121-10175 GCA_964472515.1 uncultured Verrucomicrobiota bacterium
GACCACCTGCTGCCGCAATCGCACGGCGGTGTCATCGAAGGCGTGCCGGGCTTCCTGCAACGGCTCCGTGACCTGCCTCAGCCACCCGTGCTGGGCCTGCTCACCGGCAACATTCGGCTGGGGGCGGAGATTAAGCTGCGGCACTTTGGCCTGTGGGACCAATTCGTCATGGGCGCTTTTTCGGACGACCACGAAGACCGTAACCGGCTGGCCGCGATTGGCTTGGAACGTGGGTCCAAGGTGCTCGATTGCCCCCTGAAAGGCTCGGAGGTCATGGTGATCGGCGATACTCCGCACGATGTCCGTTGCGGCCGGGCCATCGGCGCCAAGGTCCTGGCGGTTTCCACCGGTGGTTCCACCCACGCCGAGCTGCGCAAGTGTGGCCCGGATTTCCTCGCCAATTCCCTCGGGGAAGTGGATGCCGCCGAAGTCTGTTCGTGAGTCCGGGCCCGCTCACTCCTCCCAAAACGGATTGAGCACATCGTGGCCCCCCACGCGCAGGCTTTGCGTGATCGCCTGCGTGACGTGCTCCTTCGCCAGCGACACCGCTTGAGGGAGGGCGCAACCCAGCGCCAGATAGGCCGTGATGGCGGCGGAATAGGTGCAGCCCGTGCCATGGGTGGACACGCCATGCACGAAGGGCGCTGTCAGCAGCAATTCGGTTTGCCCGTCAAAGAAGACGTCCACCGCCTCCCGGCTATCGCGCAAGTGCCCGCCCTTGACCAGGGCCGCGCAGCCAAACTGCTCCCGCAACCAGCGGGCTGCCGCCCGAAGATCCTCCACGCAAGTCAGCCGTCGGTCCGTCAGCAACTCCGCCTCGTCGAGGTTTGGTGTCACGAGGGTGGCTCGGGGCAGCAGGGTTTCGCGCAGGGCCTTGATGGCGGCGGGCAGCAGCAAGCGCGCTCCGCTGGTGGCCACCATAACGGGGTCCACCACCAACGGCAGATGGGGTGCCTGGCGCAGACAATCCGCCACCGCCACGATCAGCGGACGCGAGTAGAGCATGCCGGTCTTGACCGCTTGGGGCGGCAAACCCTCCAGCACGGCCTCGATC
>CAYYMW010000257.1:0-10163 GCA_964472515.1 uncultured Verrucomicrobiota bacterium
AGCCTGGGGCCCGTCGTGGTGGTGCTGGCGGCGTTGGCCGGTCTCCGGTGGTGGCAGGGGGCGCAACTCCCGTTGCCGGGGTGCGTTTTCCGGGCGGTAACGGGCCATCCGTGTCCGTTTTGCGGCGGCCTCAGGGCGGCGCTGGCCCTCACCCAAGGCGAGCTGGGCGCGGCCTTGGCGTGGAACCCCCTGGTGACGCTGGGGATCGTGGCGAGCCTGCTGGCCTGGCCGCTCTGGCGGGGGTTCACCCCGGGCAGCCAAGGCGGCTTGAGGCAGCGGTGGAAGGCTATTGGGGTGGGGCTGATGACGTTGGCGGTGGCGGGGAACTGGCTCTATGTATGGCTGGCGGGAACCCGCTGAAGGCTGCCGCGCGAGCCCCCGCCGAGCCGCAATCGACCGTTGACACCCCAAGTTCCTCTGTTAGATTCACTTCCCGTTTTGACCCGGTATCCCACCGGCGACTAATCGTAAAAGCGATCATTGTCCTATGGCAAAAGCAATCAAGTACGTTTATTTCTTCGGCGGCGGCAAGGCCGACGGGAATGAATCCATGAAGAACCTGCTCGGCGGCAAGGGAGCCAACCTGGCCGAGATGGCCGGGCACCCCGCGTTGCGCCTGCCGGTGCCTCCGGGATTCACCCTCACCACCGACGTCTGCACCTATTACTACGCCAACAAGCGCTCCTATCCCAAGGAACTCAAGGGTCAGGTGGCGGAAGCCGTAGCCAAGATCGAGAAGATCATGGGCAAGAAATTCGGCGACGCCCAGAACCCGCTCCTCGTCTCCGTGCGCTCCGGCGCCCGGAAGTCGATGCCCGGCATGATGGAGACCGTCCTGAACGTGGGGCTCAACGAGACCACGATCAAGGGGCTCATCGCGGCCACCAAGAACGAGCGCTTCGCGTATGACGCGTATCGCCGCCTCATCATGATGTACTCGGACGTCGTCATGGAGAAGGCCGGCGGCATCGAGCCCAAGGATGGCAAGGGCATCCGCAAGGTGCTGGACCAAAAGCTCGAGCACGTCAAGGAAAGCAAGGGTTACAAGTCCGACACCGACCTGACGGCGGAAGACCTCAAGGCGCTGGTGGTGGAGTTCAAGGCCACCGTGAAGGAAGTCCTCGGCAAGCCCTTCCCGGATGACCCGCAGGAGCAGCTCTGGGGCGGCATGAGCGCCGTGTTCGCGAGCTGGAACGGCAAGCGCGCCATCGAGTACCGCCGCATCGAGAAGATCCCTGACGAGTGGGGCACCGCCGTCAACGTCCAGGCCATGGTGTTCGGCAACATGGGCGAAAACTGCGCCACCGGCGTGGCGTTCAGCCGCAACCCGGGCAATGGCGAAGGCCAGTTCTACGGGGAATACCTGATCAACGCGCAGGGCGAGGACGTCGTCGCCGGCATCCGCACCCCGGGCCCGATCAACGACTACTCCAAGAACGACCAGAGCCGCAGCATGGCCACCCTGCAGGAAGTCATGCCCAAGCTCTACAAGGAACTCGACCAGTACCGCAACCGCCTGGAGAAGCACTACCGGGACATGCAGGACATCGAGTTCACCATCGAGAATGGCAAGCTCTTCATGCTCCAGTGCCGCGTGGGCAAGCGCAACGGCGTCGCCGCCGTCCGCATGGCCACCGAGATGTGCAAGGAGAAGCTGATCGACGCCCAGACCGCGCTCATGCGCGTGGCGCCGAACCAGCTCGTCGAGTTGTTGCTGCCGATGCTCGATCCCAAGGCCGAGAAGGCCACCCCCGCCATTGCCAAGGGTCTGCCCGCCGGTCCTGGCGGCGCCAAGGGCAAAGTCGTGTTCACCTCCGAGGCCGCGGTGGCCGCCGGCGCCAAGGGCGAAAAGGTCATCCTCGTGCGCGAGGAAACCTCGCCGGAAGACGTGGACGGCATGCACAAGGCCCAGGCCATTCTGACCAGCAAGGGCGGCATGACCTCCCACGCGGCCCTCGTGGCGCGCGGCTGGGGCAAGTGCTGCATCGTGGGCTGCGCCGACCTCGAGATCGCCGACGACGGCAAGTCCTTCAAGACCAAGAAGGGCGCCGTGGTGAAGGAAGGCGACTGGATCAGCCTCAACGGCACCACCGGCCTGGTTTACCAGGGCGAGCTGCCGCTGGTGGCGGTGGACCTCGAGCACAACAAGTCCTATGTGGACCTCATGAAGCTCGTGGACAAGGTCCGCGTGCTCAAGGTCCGCACCAACGCCGACACGCCGAAGGACGCCGCGCAGGCGATCAAGTTCGGCGCCGAAGGCATCGGCCTGTTCCGCACCGAGCACATGTTCTACGGCGAAGGCAGCGACGAACCGCTGTTCCTCCTCCGCAAGATGATCATGAGCAAGACGGTCGAGGAGCGCCGCGCCGCGCTGGACGAGCTCTCCGTGTTCGTGAAACGCGACGTCAAGGCCACCCTCGAAGTCATGGAAGGCCTCCCGGTCACCATCCGCCTGCTCGACCCGCCGCTGCACGAATTCGTCCCGCACAGCGAGGACAAGCTCAAGGCGCTGGGCGATGAGCTGGGCGTGGACATGGCCGAGCTGCACAAGCGCGCTGATTCCCTGCGCGAGAACAACCCGATGCTCGGCCACCGCGGCGTCCGCCTGGGTGTGACCTATCCGGAGATCACCGAGATGCAGGTCCGGGCCATCCTCGAGGCCGCCGGCGAGCTGATCAAGGCGGGCAAGAAGGCCACGCCGGAGATCATGATCCCGGTGACCTGCACCGTGAACGAACTCAACCACCAGAAGGCGCTCGTCGAGAAGGTGGCCAAGGAAGTCCAGGCCAAGCTCGGGCTCAAGAAGCTGCCGTTCATGTACGGCACCATGATCGAGATCCCGCGCGCCGCCCTCCAGGCCGGCAAGATGGCCGAGACCGCCGAGTTCTTCAGCTTCGGCACCAACGACCTCACGCAGATGAGCTTCGGCTTCTCCCGTGACGACATCGGCAGCTTCCTGCCCGATTACCTCAACGGCAAGGTCCTCCCCGCCGATCCGTTCCAGACCATCGACCAGGACGGCGTGGGCGAACTCATCAAGCTGGGCATCGACCGCGGCCGCGCCACGCGCGAGAACCTGAAGGTCGGCATCTGCGGCGAACACGGCGGCGACCCGGACAGCGTGAAGTTCTGCCACCGCGCGGGGATGAACTACGTCTCCTGCTCGCCGTTCCGCGTGCCCATCGCGCGCCTCGCGGCGGCCCAGGCGGCCATCGAGTGCGCCAAGGCGGCCAAGAAACCCGCCAAGAAGAAGTAGTCCTGCGGACGCTTCGATCGATTCACCCAGCCGCCCTCGGGAAACCGGGGGCGGCTTTTTTGCGGGCACGAGCGTCTGAACAAGGGGGCGAGGGCCGCGGTTCGGAAGGCGGGTTTGAGGCCAGAGCCTCCTGACGTCGGCTTCTACGGGGACGAGGAGATCGTACCGCGCGGGCTGACAACGGGCTTGCTCCTTCGAAAGGATGACCTACATTGCTGCCGGTGGCCCGCAACCTCGGGCAAACCGCCGCTGTTTTCGGACGAACTTCCCGGTATGGGTCGCCGCCGAACGGACGGCGTGCCGGTGACGCCGGCGTGACACCCAGGCTGAGCCTATGGAACATTCCCTGCCCAACTTCACCACGAGCGGACTGGGATTCGCCTTCGGACTGACACTCCTGGCGGGACTCGCGACCGGCGTGGGCAGCGCGCTGGCGTTCTTCGCGAAGCGCACCAACCTGCGCGCGCTCGCCTGGTCGCTGGCCTTTTCCGCGGGCGTGATGCTCTACGTCTCCTTTGTGGAGATCCTGCCGAAGGCCTCGGACAGCCTGGCCCGGACCTACAGCTCCTCCGCCGCCGGCTGGCTGGCCAACCTCGGCTTCTTTGCGGGCATGATCGTGATGGCCATCATCGACGCGCTGGTGCCCAAAGCGGAGAACCCGCACGAGTTGAGGGGCGACGCGGAAATGCAGCTGCTCAAAGCCCCAGGGGACGCCGCCCCGGCTTCCGCGGGCGAGCAGCACCGCTTGAAGCGCATGGGGCTGTTTACCGCGCTGGCCATCGCCATTCACAACTTCCCCGAGGGGATGGCCACCTTCCTCGCGGCGCTCGAGAATCCGGAAACGGGCGTGGCCATCGCCCTTGCGGTCGCGCTGCATAACATCCCGGAGGGCATCAGCGTGGCCGTGCCGATCTACTACGCCACCGGCCGGCGCCGCCGGGCCTTCGTGCTTTCGCTGCTCTCGGGCCTGGCCGAGCCGGTGGGCGGAGTGGTCGCGGCGGTCACGCTGGATTGGTTGCTGCCGCCTCAAGCCATGGGCCTGGTCTTTGCAGGCGTTGCCGGCGTGATGGTCTACGTCTCGATCGACGAACTGCTCCCCACCGCGCGCCAATACGGGCGCAGCCACGAGGTTTTGGCGGGGATCGTCGCCGGCATGGCGCTGATGGCGGTGAGTCTCCTGCTGCTGAAGTAATGGTCTAACGGGCCGCCGACCCAAGCCGTACCTCTTCAGCCGAACTGCGGTCCTGCGGAGCGGCAGCCGACAACAGGCTTGTTTCCTTCAGAGGACGAAATAGAGTGTTGCTCGCAGCTCCAAGAATCCGGCCTGGCGCGGCTGCTGGCGAGCAGCGGCTGCAACGGGTTCGCTCAGATGGGCGGAGAAAGTCGATTCAGAGGCCGGGGCGGCGCAAAGGGAAAACAAGGCATATGACAACGATGCGGAAGCTCAGGTGGTGGAGTTGGGTGGCTGCGGTTTTCGGCCTTTGGCTCGGGGCGGGGACGGCGAAACTGGACGCGGCCACCAACGAGGTGAAGCTGCTGGCCCAATGGCCGGGGTTCGCGCGTGGTGAGGCCCACAGCGCCTTCGTCACCAATGGGCTCGCCTACGTCGCCGCAGGCGAGGGAGGCCTGTTCGTTCTGGACGTGAGCGATCCGGCCAACGTTGTGAGGTTAGGCGGGTACGACACCAGCGGGTGTGCATATGAGGTACAGGTGGTGGGGAACACCGCCTACGTGGCGGATGGCCGGGCTGGCTTGCAGATCCTGGAGGTGAGCAACCCTGGCAACGTGGTGCGGTTGGGTGGGTACGACACCAGCGGGGAGGCACGTGGCGTGCAGGTGGTGGGGACCAAGGCCTACGTGGCGGACCATACTGTCGGCCTGCAGATTCTGGAGGTGGGCGACCCGGCCAACGTTGTGAGATTAGGCGGCTACGACACCAGCGGGTCTGCGTATGGGGTGCAGGTGGCAGGGACCACCGCCTGCGTCGCGGATGCTTGGGACGGCCTGCAGTTACTGGACGTGAGCAACCCCGCAAACGTGGTACGAATAGGCGCGTACGACACCGGTGGAGATGTGCGAGGCGTGCAAGTGGTAGGGACCATCGCCTACCTGGCAGATGCCACAAACGGCCTCCAGATCCTAGACGTGAGCAACCCAAGCAACGCGGTGCGAGTGGGCGGCTTCGACACCAGCGGGTCTGCCCACAGCCTGCTGGTGGTGGGGAACATCGCCTATGTAGCGGACCAGGGAGCCGGCTTGCAGATCTTGGACGTGGGGGACCCTGCGAACGTGGTGCGGATGGGCGGGTACGACACCAGCGGGTGGGCGCATGGCGTGCAGGTTGTCGGAACCATCGCCTACCTGGCAGATGGCGATGCCGGGCTGCAGTGCCTGGACATAGGCGATCCTGGCCAAGTGGAGCGTTTGGGCGGGTACAACGACCTCAGCGGGGATGCGTATGATGTGCAGGTGGTAGGAACCACCGCTTACGTGGCGGCTGGCGACGCCGGCCTGCAGCTGCTGGACGTGAGCCACCCTGCGAACGTGGCGCGATTGGGCGCATACGACACCGGCGGGTATGCGAGTGGCGTGCAGGTGGTGGCGACCACCGCCTACGTGGTGGATTGGAGCACCGGTTTGCAGATGCTGGACGTGAGCCAACCTGCCAACGTGGTGCGGTTGGGCGGATGCGCCGTCGGCCCGCATCCGGATGGCGTACATCTAGTGGGGACCACCGCCTACGTGGCGGATGCCTTTCGCGACTTGCGGATACTGGACGTAAGCAACCCAACCAATGCGCTGTGGTTGGGCGGGTACGAAACCCTCAGCGGGGATGCGTATGATGTGCAGGTAGTGGGGACCACTGCGTACGTGGCGGACGGGAGGGCCGGCTTGCAGGTTCTGGAAGTGAGTGACCCCGCCCACGTGGTGCGGTTGGGCGGTTACGACACCAGCGGGTTGGCGCTGGACGTGCAGGTCGTGGGGACCACCGCCTACTTGGCAGATGGTGATGCCGGCCTGCAGATTCTGGACGTGAGCAACCCTACTAACGTGGTGCGGTTGGGCGGGTACGACACCAGTGGGTATGCGAGTGGCGTGGCCGTGGTGGGGAGCGCCGCCTACATGGCAGACGGAGATGCCGGTCTACAGATACTAGACGTGAGCAACCCCGCCACCGTGGTCCGGTTGGGCGGCTACGATACCCCGGGTCTTGCGCAGGGCGTGCAGGTGGTGGGCACCACCGCCTATGTGGCGGATGGAGACTGGGGTTTGGCGATTCTCAGTATCACATCCCCACCCACGTTGCGGCTCCTAGGGGCCGGCAATTCATCGCAGTTGGAGATTACCGGAACGGCTGGCTCGACCTGCATCCTAGAAGCCGCCCCCTCGCTGAGTGCCCCCATCGCTTGGGAGCCCATGGGGGAACTGACCTTGACGGCTGCTCCGCAGACCTGGGCGATCACCAACACCGCAGCTCCCGCGCGGTTCTTCCGCGCCCGGCTCAAGCCGTAGGCCGAAACCAGGCAGCGGGTCCGCGCGCCGGGAGCGGTCAGGTCTTGGCTGGCTTCCGGGCCGGCGAACGCCGCTTGGGCCGCGCAACCGGTTTCGCCTTGGATGCCGCCGCGCGGCCCTTGACGGGGGCTTTGCGCGCGGCCTTGGGCTGCTTGCGGGGCGCTTTGACAGGCGCGGCCTGGGCGGGCGGCGCCGGAGCTGGACTGGGCGGAACGGAGCCTACCTCGATCCCAAAGACCTCGGAGAGATCGGTGTCGCTGAAGGCCGCCGCCGCCTCGACCGGGGTGGTCTGCCGCACCGCCTCGTGAGCCGAGACTTCACTGACCAACTCCGCCGGATCGACGCCCCGCAGAAGGAACAGCAGGTCGGGCTGCCGATCCAGGCGCGTCCCCACGCCGTACAAGGTGGCGGCGACGTGCTTGCACATCTCCGCCCAATCCGGGCAGGAGCAATCCAAGTCGATCTCCTCGGGGCTCGGGAACAGGCCGGCCCCGTGCCGGGTGACGACCTGCATGACGGCGGCAGAAAGCTTGCCCTGGAGCAATTCGAGGAGGGAGTCGATGCCGCCGGCGCATTCCTTCCGAATGGCTTCCCACTGGGCCTTGGGCAGGGGCTTGATTTGGATGGCGATCTTGTAGAGCTCCGAGCCGGAAACCAGCGAGGTGACCCTTCCCTGGCTGATCTGAAGGTCGATGACCGAGCCGTTGCGGATATAGGTGCGGCCGCGCGGGAGACGGTTCTCGAAATCGCTGTAGGACTCCAGGTTGTCGCACCATGCCTTGCCCCAGAAGGTGGTGGCAATCTGCCGCCCCTCGGGCCGGACTGGCGAGAGGGTGCGGCCCTTGCCGAGCTTGGCCGCCTGCTTGGCGGCGTTGGCTTTGCGTTGAGCGACCGGTACGTACGGCCGCCATCGGAAACTGCCCCAGCCCATAAATGGTATTGGTCGAAAGGTGGCGGGCCGGCTATTCGGCCGCCGCCGCATTGATGTCAAGAGCGACGAACCTTAGCAACTCCGAATTGTTCATTTCGGTGAGCAGACGTTCCCCGCCTTCCCCCAGGACATCCTCCGCCAGGGCGGTCTTGTCGGCGATGAGTTGGTGAATGCGCTCCTCGACGGTGCCGCGGCAGGTGAACTTGTGCACCATCACGTTGCGCTTCTGGCCAATGCGGAACGCGCGATCCGTGGCCTGATTCTCCACCGCCGGGTTCCACCAGCGGTCGAAGTGGACGACATGCGAGGCGGCGGTCAGGTTTAACCCGGTGCCCCCGGCCTTGAGCGACAGCACGAAGAACGGCGGGCCGCCGTCGCGCTGGAACTCGGCCACCAGCTCCTGGCGCTGCCCCACGGGCGTCCCCCCGTGCAGGATCAGGCCGGGACGCCCGAACACCTCCGCCAGGTAGCGCGCCAGCGGGTCGGTGATCTCGCGGTACTGGGTGAAGATCAGGACCTTCTCCTGCCGTCCGGCGATGGGCTCGCACAGCTCGCGCAGGCGGCCGAACTTGCCGCTCTCGGCGGGGGCGTAGTCGCCGTTGCCCAGCCATTGGGCGGGATGGTTGCAGATCTGTTTCAGGCGCGTCAGAAAGGCGAGAATGATTCCCCGGCGCTGAATGCCCTCGACCTCCGGCGCGTTCAAGCGCTGCGCCAGTTCCTCCACCGATTGCTGGTAGAGCGCGGCCTGCCGCCGGCCCAGGGGACAGAAGGCCACCATCTCGGTCTTCTCGGGCAGGTCGCTGATGATCTTCTTGTCGGTCTTGAGGCGGCGCAGGATGTAGGGGCGGACCAGCCGGCGCAGCGGCGCGAAGGCCTGGCCGTCGGCGGCGCCGGTCCGCTGCTTGACGAAGCTCGCGAATTCCTTCGCTCCGCCCAGCAGGCCCGGCGAGAGGAAATCGAACAAGGACCAGAGATCCGACAGGCGGTTCTCGATGGGCGTGCCGCTGAGCGCCATCCGGCAGCGTCCGCGGAGGTCCTTCACGGCGCGGGTCTGGCGGGCGCCGGGGTTCTTGATGGCCTGGGCTTCGTCCAGCACCACCAGGTTCCACGCCACCTCCTTGAGCCAGGCCTGCCGGGTCACCATGCTGTAGCTCGTGATCACCAAGTCGTGGGTCGCCAGGGTTTTGGCCGGGTCTGCCGCGACCCTGGCCAACCGTTCCGCCTCCGTCTCGGAGGGGTGGGCGATGAGCATGGAGAGGGAGGGGGCGAACCGCGCGAGTTCCGCCTTCCAGTTGGCCAGCAGCGAGGCGGGTACCACGAGCAGGCTCGTGCGGGGCGCGTCCGAGCCGGCCGGCCGCCGTTTCAGCACCAGCAAGAGGGAGATGACCTGAATGGTCTTGCCCAGGCCCATATCGTCCGCCAGGCACGCGCCCAGCCCGAGGCGGTTCATGAACCAGAGCCAATGCACCCCGGCGCGCTGGTAGGGCCGGAGCTGGGCATGCAAATCCGCGCCGGGATCGGATTCCTCCCCGGCCTCGGGGTGCTGCATGCCCGCGAGAATCCTGTCCAAGCCCTTGCCCGCAATGACGGACGACCACTCGGCCTGCGCCATCTCGGCCTCGGCGGCCTGCCCGGCGGCCGGATTGAAGCCCGACAACAGCCGCAGCCCTTCGAGCAGCGCCACGCCGTCGCGCCCGGCCGCCTGTTTGGCCTGCTGCCAATGCGCGAGGACTTCCTGCAATTTCGCCGGGTCCACCTCCACCCACTTGCCTTTCAGCAGGGTCAAGCCCTGGCTGCCCTTGAGCAGGGCGGCCAACTCGGCGTCCGTCAGCGGCTCGCCCTCGACCGTCAGATTCACATTGAAGTCGAGCAGGCTGTTGGTGCCCACCAGCCCCCGGCTGGCCTCGCCGATGCGCACGGTCACCTTGGGCCGGGGAGTCTGCCCCGCCTTCCACCAATCCGGAATGCGGACGACGATGCCGCTGGCCTCGAAGAGCGGAATGCTCTTGAGAAAGCCGTAGGCCTGCGTGGAGGACCACACCTGCGGATGGAACAGCGCCCGCGTGTTCAACAGGTCCTTCACCAAGGGGCTTTGCTCGGCCGCGCGTTGCACCGGGGAAAGCAGTGCTGCCAAGGCGGTTTGGTTGCGGCTGCCGGCGTATTCCTCAAGCGCCC
Organism: uncultured Verrucomicrobiota bacterium; assembly: GCA_964472515.1. GTDB lineage: Bacteria > Verrucomicrobiota > Verrucomicrobiia > Limisphaerales > J093 > CAYYMW01. The sequence continues at coordinate 9,876 of CAYYMW010000257.1, forward strand.
GGCCCAGCGGCAGGTGCTGCACCTTGCCGCCCGCCGTGACCCCGTGGGTATACGTGGCCAGGAACGCAAACGGCTGCGCCGGGTTGCGCTTGTTTTCCGCCAAGTGGAACGTGACCCGGCCCACGGCGTTCCAGACCGGGTTGAGCCCCTGCAGATAGCCCTGCGAACCGCCGTCGGCCTGCGCGATCCGCGCGCGGGCGTGGACGTCCAACTCTCCCCAGACGCGCGCCAGCAATTCGGCGTCGAGATACTCCAACCCCCTCATGGGCGGCGCGGCCTCCACCATGG
>CAYYMW010000258.1:0-10093 GCA_964472515.1 uncultured Verrucomicrobiota bacterium
GCACGCACGTCTGGAACACGGCCTCGACCCCGAACGTGCCACTCCCCTGGAGCGGGATGGCCTCCCACCCCTGCTCCCGGGAAACCCCGGCCAGGCTCAGCAGTTCCGCCCGAATACAGGCGACCAACGCGTTGAACTCGAAGTGCCAGGAGCCGGCGTCGTGCAACATCGCCTGCTTGACGCTGAGGCTGGTGGTGAGCGGACCGGGAGTGAACAGCAACCGGTCCCGCCCAGGTGGGCGGATGGAGGGAGAGGACATCATCATGAAGCCAAGACCAAGGAGGATAGTTCGTGCAGTCCCGCGATCAGATGGGTGTGCGGATGACCGGCCAATTGTGCGGCGGTGTGGGTGCCGTTGGTGACGCCGATCACCCATCCGCAGCCGGCAGCCTGGCCTTCCTGGAGGTCCGAGGGAGTGTCGCCCACCTTGGCCACCGCCGCCACACTGGCGACGCCCGTGAGTTCCATGGCCTTAAACACCATGTCAGGGTAAGGACGCCCGCGAGGGACTTCGTCGCTGGCCACCGTGGCGTCCAGCAGCCCCCCTTGATGCCAGCCCAACCGCACCAGAATCGCGTTGACGATGGGCCGGCTGAAGCCGGTGTCCAGGGCCAGCTTCACGCCGGCAGCCCTGAGTTGACGAAACACCTCAACCGCGCAGGGCATGGGCTCGACCGCGTCGCTGGTCTGGTAATGGCGAATCATGCGCCGTAGAAAATCTTCGTGAATGAGTTCGACCGCTGAGGCGGAGACGGCCTGTCCCGCGCCTGCCCGCCGCTCCAGCAAGGTCCGGATCGCGACTGGCTTGGCGATTCCCATGACCTCATTGACTTCATCGCGGGTGGTCACGCAACAGTGCGCCGCAAGGGCGTCGCGCAGGCAGAGGTTGACGGCGTCGTCGTCCCGGACGGTGGTGCCGGCCATGTCGAATACGATGAGTTGAATGCGCATGAGGAGGGTCTAGAGCGGTTGAGGGTCGGGTTCGAGCCTGATGGTTTGCGGTGGCCGGGCTGGCTTGGGATAGAGAAACAGACAGAGGGCTGCGGAACCCAAGGTGACTGCCGCCATCGCTTCGAACCCGAGCCGGTAACCGCCCAGCGTCAGCAATTTGCCGAAGACCACTCCGGAAAGGAGCCCGGCCAGATAGCCGACACCATCGACGAACCCCGCCACCGTAGCGGCGGATTCCTGGCCGCGGGTTTCGATCGCCAGCACTCCCGCCAGCAGGCTATAGGGACCGTAAGTGAGAAAACCGATGAGGCCAATCCCGATGGCGAGCGGCCCAAGGCCGGCGTCAAAGAACCTGGGAAACACCCACAACAGTGCGGCCAGGGCCACCAGTACGCCCGCCACCATGCCCTGGCGGGCCGATCGGCTCAGGTGGCCGTAGAGCCAGCCCATCAGCACGATGCCCGCCGCGCCGCAGAGGTCGAAGGGGGTGGACAGCAGGGCCGCCGCGGCGCTGGACACCTGTGAACCGCCTTGGGTGCGGATGAAGTCAACCGTCCAGAAGTTGAACGTCTCGCGCAGCAGATTCAGAGCGAAGCTCAAGCCGAGCACCACCAGGAAGGTGCGTTCGCGGAAGAGGCGAGGCAGTTCCCGGAGCCGCAAAGCCCGCGTGGTCTGGCCGGGGGCGGAGGCGCTGGCCGCGCCGGCTTGTCCGGGAAGCACCAACCAGACCAGCACTGCCAGCAGCAGCAATACGAGCGAGGGCATGCCCAGCACCGCGGACCAGGAGTCGTGGCTCCACTGCGCGATCAGACCGGCAAAGGCCACGGCGATGGCGCCGCCGAACACGAAGCTCAGCGAGAGCAGGCCGCAGGCATAGGCAAGCCGGCTGGAGGGGAACCAGTCGGGAAGCAGCTTGACCATGGCACCCCAGCTCGCCGCCCCGGTGAGGCGGTTGGCGCTGTAGAGGAGGGTGAGCACGCCCAGCGATGGGGCCAGTGCGCCAGCAGCCCCAAACAGCGCCACCAGCAGCATGGAGCCCAACAAGGCGAGCCTGCCGCCCACGCGATCGGTGAGCGGCCCGAAGCCGATCTTGCCGCAAGCGTAGGCGAGGGTGCTCACACTGCCGACGATCCCCACCTGCGCCTTGGTCAAGCCCCATTCCGACTGTAGCAGTGGCACAGCCACCGCCAGGTTCTTCCGGCAAAGGTAGACGCCGATGTAGGCCGCCACCAGCACGCCCAGGAAGGCGAAGGCTCGGGGCGATCCGGAACTGGTTTCGCGCGACAGCGAATTCATGCGGACAGGCAAGCCTGCTGCCCCACCTTCAAGTCGGTGGCAACCGGGCCGCCTCACAAAGAAGAGGCTGCCTGGGCTTTGTGACGGACAAGTTTCGATCCGGTGACATCCGTGTGAGTCTTGCCCAACGTGATGGGCGAACAGGACGGAGGCTCAAGCTGTGGCGGAAAGCCGCTGAAGCGGAGCGGCTGCGAATGACGGAGCGGCCTGGTCGCGCAAGTGCCAACGAACGCGCTCCAAGACGACCGGCAAACCGTTTAAGTCCGTGCGGATGCGGTGGGGCGGACGGGTCGGCGTCCACGCCAAGAACTTGGCGACCGAGGCGCGGTCGAACCGCGACGGTTCCAGCCATTGGCCGGCGCCTTCGCGCTGAATGAAATGGGCGTTGATGTACTGTTCGAAATTGTTGGGCTCCGGCATGGCCAGGATGGGCTTGCCCAGATACATGGCCTCGCCCACGAGTTGATTGCCCGCCGTGCCGATCAGAGCGGCACAGGAGGCCAGATCGTCGAGAAAGCGCTCTTCTTGGATGGGTCGGAACGAAAGCCGCCCCAAGGAAGGCCTGGCCCCCAGCCCGTAGACTCGCACCTCACGCCCTGTGGCGGCGAGAGCTTCCAGCATGGCTGGGGTGGCGTAACGCCGCCAATAGGCGACCAAGTGGTCAGCTTGGAAGGGGCTACGGTGGAGCACTCCTGGCCGCAGCAACACCCCGACTTGGGTCGTGTTGCGCGTGCCCGACCGCAACGGCAGCCGGTAGAAGGAGGAGACAATGGTCTCGCACTGCCCAGAGTAGTAGGCGCGCACGATGGCCGCCATGTAGAGCGCGTGCCAGCGCAACCGGGCGGGCACGGAGGCCAGGTCACACGCGGCAAGGAAGTGCTGGTGGTTGAGACTAAGGAACGGGACCCCGCGTCGCTTGGCGGCGCGCGGGAGTGCGGGTTCGAAATCCGTGATCACCAAGTCGGGCTGCGCTTTGGCGATATGGGATTCCAACTCGGGGACGAGAGCGGGCAGACGGCGGACGTAACCCAGCGCGTGGCGAAGCGTATGCAGATAGTCCAAGCGGCCATCAGACCGATACTCGAACCGCAGCCCGGGGATGCGCTGCACCCGGACGCTGCCGCCGCCATAGAGCGGATGGAGTAACTCGAAGGCGTCTCCCGAGGCAAAGAGTACCAAGCGATGCTCGTGACGGAGGGCTTCGACCAGGGCCCGCACGCGGGTGGCGTGACCGCGCCCCTCGCCGGACATGCTGAGGAAGATGGTAGCCATAGTCGGCGGACGATCCGCCCGAGGCCCAACGTGAAACGGAAACAAGGCTCCACGCAAGCCGCACCCGTGCGGTGAAGCGCGGTTTTGCCTGCCTGTGACCGCGGCGCCATATCCGGCACCGGGCGGTTGCCTCCATTTCACCTTCTCGCGCTCGCCAACCATCCCCGGGTCACGGAGGCTGGAGGCTGGGCAGCCTCTCGGGGCGCCCACAGAATGTCAGCAACCATGACAACCTTGCTCGAGACCACAAGACAGTTCGACACGCGCCGGGCGGATCGTGCGGCAGCGGCCGCTCCAGAACGGGCGATGAGCAGCTCCAGCTACCGCGTTCGGTTGGCGGAAAGTCACGCCGATGTCCGCGCCGCACAGATGCTGCGCTTTGGAGTGTTCAACCTGGAACTCAACGAGGGGCTTGAGGAGTCCTACTTCACCTGCCTGGACGTGGATCCCTTCGATGAGGTCTGCGATCACATCCTGGTGGAGGACACTCTCACCGGCGACACCGTCGGTACCTACCGGCTTCAGACCGGACGCAATGCCGCCGTCCGCAGAGGGTATTACAGCGAGCAGGAGTTCGTTTTTGCACCCTATGAGCGGTTGCGAGGCGAGTTGATCGAACTCGGGCGCGCGTGCGTGCATCGGCAGCACCGGAATCTGGCTGTGCTGCGCCTGCTGTGGAGGGAAATCGCCGCGTATGCCCGACGTGCCGGAGCCCGATACCTGATCGGCTGTAGTTCGGTGAACAGCCAAGACCCGGCAGCCGGCGCGGCGCTCTTCTCCTACTTCGCGCGGCGCTGCCTGGTGGACGAGGAATTGCGCACCGTTCCCCAACCGGCCTACGCCACGCCTGTAGATCCGCCGGCCGAGTCTGTGCCTGAGGTTCCCAAGCTGTTGGCGGCCTATCTTGCCTTGGGGGCGAAGATTGGAGGACCACCCGCCTTGGACCGGGAGTTCAAGACCATCGATTTCCTGACTTTCCTCGATCTGGATACGCTGCCGCCCCGCGCGGTGCAGCGCTACTTGTCTTGAATATGAGTACTGTGGCTCAAGAGCCTCTGCGCGTGGTCAGGGGGCCTTCATGGTGGCGCGCGGTCTGCCGCATAGGGCGTCAGGCGAGGCGGTTGGTTTTGTTCGGAAGCATCATCGTCAGGGCGGCTGCAGATCGCGTCCTTGGTCAATGGTCTGTGGCCGGAGCGCCGGACCCCGACGCCAAGGCTAGGTGGCTGTCACGATGGTCAAAGGCGGCCTTGACCGTTCTCGGGGTCCGGGTCACGCGGACGGGCGATCATCCGGGAACGGGCCTGCTGGTGGGAAACCATCTCAGCTACCTCGATATCCTGGTGCTGGCAGCGCAGGGGCCGGTAACCTTCGTGTCCAAGGCGGATGTGGCGCGCTGGCCGGTGATGGGGGCCTTGGCTCGAATGGGCGGGACGGTCTTCGTCCGGCGCGAGTCGCGAACTGACGCCGCCAGGGCGAGCGACCAAATGGCGGGTCACCTGCAAGCAGGGCGCACGGTGGTCCTGTTCCCCGAGGGCACCAGCTCGGATGGCGAGAGGGTGCTGCCGTTTTACTCTGCTCTGCTGGCATCGGCAGCGACACTAGGGTGCCCGGTAACCCCCGTGAGCCTGCATTACACGCTGGAGGACGGTCTGGCCGGGGAAGAGGTCTGCTACTGGCGCGATATGACCTTTGGGCCGCACCTAGTCAACCTGATGGGAAAGCGCGAGATACGAGCCTTTGTGGCCTATGGAGCGACGGTGCCCGCCGACCAAGATCGCAAGCAATTGGCCCGAGACCTCCACCGCCGGGTGAGTTTGCTTCATGCAGCGCAGCGCCGGCAGGGTGGAGTTCGCGAACAACCCTTCGCGCACCGTGCAAAGCCCAACTGGGGTTCGGAGGGACCGGACATGCTGCTGGCGAGCCCGGGATGAGTCGAATTCCAGTGGCGCTCGCGGCAATGCAACGTTCCTGTGACGGCGAACATGGCTGCCAGCCTCCGGCTCGGCATCACACTGCCAGCCAGAGGGATGAAGACCCGCCCGGGTTTGTCTCATTGCTGGAGGCCCGGGTCCGTCAGTCAAGGTTCGGTTCGTCATGTGATCGAGTACACTTGTTTGGCGCGAGCGGGCGGCGTAGGCCGTGGGTTCGCTCCGCCTACGAAGACGAATATGAATGGTCCATGCTTGGTGCCCGTGCGGCAGGCGATGCACACAGTCCGCGCTTGCGTGGCCCTGCTGTTAGCAGGCGTCACCTCGGCTGGAGCCGCGGTGCAATTGGTGGAGTACCAGGCTCAAGGGATAAGGAGCGGCGATGGACTGAGCGAAATCAGCGTCCAGTACGACAACGGAGGCAGGTTGGCCGCCAGAACCGTCAAGGCGGGCATCATCAGTCTGATCCCGACTGCCAACACACCTTCTGCTTATCGAATGCCGTTTGGCACGTATTGCACGGATGTTGCCAAGAGTCTGCCGTCGGGGCTCAAGACCTTCCAGAACACACCGTTTGTCGGGCATGCCCAGGAGGCTGCGCCAACATGGGCCATCCAAGGCGATGCGGCCTATAACGCCGCGTTTCTCTACTACCGCTTTGCGCACGTGCCGCTGGACAAGCAGAAGCCTGCCGAACGACAAGTTTACGCCGCAGGGCTGCAATTGGCGATCTGGGAGACCCTCTACGACAGTGCCAGCGTCGGCACGCGCTCCTTCGCCGACGCGGATTTCGACAAGGGGCGATTCCGGGTCGTCGACAACGCACGCTCGCACGAGGCGCTGGCGCTGGCGGATTGGTATCTCGAACAGGCCGCCCGGGAACAATGGGTCCAATACTCCGGCGGCTGGCTGCAGAACACCGATCTGTCGCAGCAGAGCCTGTTCGCGGCCGAGAACTTCTTTGGTACCTACGTGCCCGTCCCCGAGCCCTCGACCTGCGCGGCGGGTCTCTTGCTGGGCGGATGGGTTTGCTGGAGCGGCCTCAGGCAGCACCGCCGGGCAAGACGGTGACATTACGGACGGCTGTCGTTGGTTACGGCGGGGCAAAATCCGCACCGGGAGGAGGCTTCGGGCTTGGGAATCGGCCGCAGAACGCTTAGAAGTCGGAGCGGACCAAAGTGGTGTCCGAAACCGTCACCGACGCGTTCGGCGCCCGCTGGGTCGAATGCGTAACCGATCTCTCATGCACGACACGAAGCAAAAGGACCTGACCAGCTTGGACCTTGGGGGAGGGGCTCCAATCCCTGCGGACAACACCGTGCGATCCGGCTGCGAGGTGGCTTGGATCATCTTCTTAGTGACGGTGATGGCCGCACTCTGCGCGGGATGTCAGTCGCCGGAGGCCGGGAGCGCCCGAAGAGAGGCCAATGCGCGAGCCGGTACCCCGTCCTATCTAACGAACCTAGTGCATGAGGGGGACGTGCTGAGCATTTCCTTCGAGTCGTCCACCAACTACAACACGCTGCAGAAGGTGGCATTGGATGGGAGCATCAACTTGGAGGTCGCGGGAAAGGTCCAGATGGCGGGGAGGACGACGAGTGAGGTGGAGCTGGAGTTGCGCGCTCTGTATGAGCGGCAGGTCAAGGAAGACCCCATCCGCGTGCGGATCATGGAGACAACGGCGAGCGTCTATGTTTGTGGGGCCGTCTTGAGACCAGGGCGGGTCGCATTGGCCCGACCCATGACCGCGCTTGAGGCAGTGATGGAAGCTGGAGGGTTTGACACCTTGCAGGCGAGACTTTCAAGGGTATCGGTGGTGCGTGTCGAGGCGGGAAAACAGCGAAGCTACGCCGTCGACTTGCGCCGGGCGCTGACCGGCAGCGATCCGCGTCCTTTCTACCTGCACCCGTTCGACATTGTGTATGTTCCCGTGAAGACGTGGGGACTGTAGAAGACGGAAGACCGGAGAGAGCGTATGAGCAGCCTGGTGAGCAAGAGTCTGGTGTTCGTGATGGCGATGGTCTTGCTGACGGCGGGGGCATACTATGGGCGCAAAGCCTACAAGCACCGCACGGAGCAGAAGCTGGTGGCGCAGGCGGAGGAATACCTCCGCAAACAGGATTATCGCAACGGGGGCCTGGCGCTGCAGCGCGCCCTGCAACTCAACCCGGGCAGCCTGGAAGCAACGCGCAGGATGGCCGATCTGATCGAAACGGCCCGCTCGCCCATGGCGTTGGGTTGGCGAACCCGCGTAGTCCAGCTCGATCCCGGTAGGGTCGAGCATCGTTATGCCTGGGCGGAGACCGCACTCAGGCTGGGCGATCTCCGTGCGGCCGACGAAGCGCTGTCCGGCGTTCCCGCAGCGGAGCGCACGAGCGCGGAGTTCCACGGACTCGCGGGGGCGCTGGCCTGGAGCGTCCGGCGGCCGGATCTGGCGGAGAAGGAGTATGCCGCGCAACTGAAGCTGCAGCCGACCAACCAGGCCTGCGCACTGAATCTGGCCACAGTGCGCCTCACTTCAAGCGACACCAACGTCGTGCGGGAGGCGCACCTGGTCCTGGAGCGCTTGACGACCAACGCGCCGATGCGCGCCAACGCCCTGCGACACTTGGCAGCGGAGGCGGCGGGGCGCAGGGCATTCGACCGCGCCTTGAACTGGTCGAGCGCCCTGGTGTGCGACCCGGCAGCGACGGTGGAAGACCGCGTAAGCCACCTGCAACTGCTGAATCAGGGGCGGCATCCGGGATTCGGCCCCTATCTGGCGGGGCTGGAGCGGGAGGCGGCTGACTCACCCGCCGTGGCCGTGCTCCTTGGGCGCTGGATGCTCGCGAACCAGGGACCCACGAACGCTCTGCATTGGCTGTTGAAACTGCCGGCCGCCGTGCAGACCAACCAACCGGTGCCACTGCTGATCACGGATTGCCAGGTTGCGCTGAAGGACTGGCCGGGCATGCTGGCGCTGACGGCCCGTCAGGATTGGGGAGAAGCCAATCATTGCCGCCTGGCGCTGATGGCGCTCTCTCAGCGGTCGTTAGGAGAGGAGCAGGCGTCGCGGGCTTCGTGGCGGAAGGCGGTGCGGCAATCCAGTCGGCGGCTTGACCGACTCTCATTGCTGGGCCGACTCGCCGACAGTTGGGGCTGGCAAGCGGAGCAGGTCGAAGTACTGCGGGAGATTGTGGGCGCCTTCCCCAGCGAGCAGTGGGCGCTTGACCGGTTGGTCAGCCAGTTCTATGCGGAGGGCAATTCCCTCGGCTTGGAAGAAGTGCTGGCCAAAGCGCAAGCTGCCCGCCCGGCTGACGCACGGCTCAAAAACAACCTCGCCAGCGTGGCCCTGCTGCGGAAGTCGGCGCTCGCGAAAGCTCATCGTTACGCAAAGGAGGCGTACGAGGCTGCTCCCAAAGATCCTTTCTATGTGACGACCTATGCCTACTCCCTGCTCCTGCAACAAAGGACCGACGAGGCGGTGAAACTCCTGGCAAAGCTCACTCCGGAAGAGTTGGCGATTCCCGCTGTGGCGGCCTACTACGGGATTGCGCAAGCGGAGTCGGGTAACAAGGCCCTGGCCAAGGAGGCGCTGGATCGAGCGGCGGCCGCGCGGCTGCTGCCGGAGGAAAGCGAGCTGGTCCGCGCCGCTAGGGCCAGGCTTTGACCGCAGGTGGTTCAAGCGGGCTCAAGGCCCTTGCTGCATGAAGGGACTGGGGCTGGAGCACACACCGCTACGCCGCTGAGTCCGGTGCCTGGAGCCCGTCTGCGGCAAGCAAACACGCCTGGACGGTGGACGTGTCCGGAGTCGGGGAAGGAGGGCCAGAGCAGCTCCAAAGCATCCGCAGCCTTACTGGATTGCGGGACTGCTCAGACCGGTTTCCGTCGCCAGCCCGATATTCGTGATCTCGGCCTGCTGGAGCAGGTCGAGCACGGCAATCACCTTTTCGTACTCAGCGTCCTCATGACCGCTGATCACTACGTTCATGTCCGGCTTCTGGCGGTGCATGGCCACGAGCAGGGGCTTAAGCGAGTCCATCGGGCAGGGCTTCTGGTTGAGGGTCACAGCTCCGGTCGAAGCGACGGCGATGAACGTGATCTCAGGCGGTGTGTTGGTGGCCTCCTGAGGTTCCGGCTGGGAGGAAGGGAGACTCAGTTCAAGCTCATTAGTCAACTGGGGAGCGGCCAGGATGAAAATCATCAGCAACACGATCACCAGATCGAGGAGCGGAGTGATGTTCAGCTCGTTTAGCGAACCGGTGTGCGTCTTCGAGAACTTCTTCATCGAGCCTCTAACGAACTGAAGCGAGACTGCGGTTCACCAAGTCAAACCTCACTACGACGGCCTTGGGAAAGCCGGCGGGCGGCTGTCGCCGCAGGCTGCTGATCTGATCGAAGACCTTTTGAACCGAATCGTCCCAGTCTTTGCGCCCGGCACGGTGCTTCCAGCCCTTTACCGCCAAAGCCCCGCCGCCATCAACCAGGACCTCGACCTCGGAATACAGAGATGAATCCAAGGCCTCGCGCGGGTAACTCCAACTGGTGTGCAGCGTATACTCGACATAGCTCCGGTAGACCGCAATGGGATCGGTGCTGGTTTGCACCGCCCGGGTGCCCCCCGAGAAGCGAAAGCTGGGAGGAATCGCAGCCGGGCGGTGCAAACC
>CAYYMW010000259.1:0-10042 GCA_964472515.1 uncultured Verrucomicrobiota bacterium
AGCTGCCAAGCAAACGCTGGAAACATCGATCAAAACAGAGCACGGAGAACATATATGGGCAAAGGCCCGCCGTCCCGCCCACCGCAGGTGCCGCCGCAGGCGGGCACCCGAAGCGGGCCGGACGCCCAGGGTACCGGGGCCTCTGATGAATCCTCCCTCTCCCATCGGATGGGAGAGGGTGCCCGCAGGGCGGGTGAGGGTCACCGATTCGGCCGCAAATCCCACGGGCTTGGAAACCCTGCCATTCAACCGGAACCTCGCCGCCTTTCGTCCCCGCTGCAATACCGCCCACCGCAGGCGCGCCCACCGCAACTGCAAATAGCCGCAAATCCCAATCCGCGCTCGCCCATGTCTGATCTCGCGTCACCCCTCCCGTTTGCCCGGAGCTCCGCGCCCCGCCGGGGCGCGGACAGATCCAGATGCCGGCATTTACCGGTGGGCGCACTTCGTTTCCCACCGGCTATGAGCTTTCGATCCCTTCGGGATATTGTGACGGGGCACGCGCGCCTGTGGCGGGGTCTGGAGCACGGCCGCCCTCCCTGCCCCTTGTCTCATGCCATCCGTCGATAACTGCAAATAGCCGCAAACAGCCGCAAACCACCCCTGTGGAGTGCGGCGGCAAGGGCGGTCTGGCCGCCCGCGACGCCGCTTTGCCGACTCCCAATCCCCTCGCCGCCCCGAATCTCGCCCACCGCAGGTGCGCCTGCCGCAGGCGCGCCCACCGCAACTGCAAATAGCCGCAAACAGCCGCAAATCCCAATCCGCGCTCGCCCATGTCCGACCTTGCGTTTGCCACCTCTACCCCCTTGCCAGCCGTTGCCATTGTGCCCAGACTGCCCGCCATGAGCACACGACGTTCGTTTTTGAAGCGGGCTGGAATCACCCTGGCAGCCGCGGGCGCGCCGGGGCTGTTGACGGGCGGCGTGCGGGCCGCGCAAGCCACCGCCGCGACGACGGAGGGCCTTCGGCTGGGGGTGGCCGGGTACACCTTTGCCAAGTTCAAGCTCGATCAGACGCTCGAAATGCTCAAGCAGGTCGATGTGCATTACCTCTGCATCAAGGACTTTCACCTGCCTCTGGCGAGCACGGACGAGGAGATCGCGGCGTTTCACACCAAGTGCCGGAGCTTCGGAGTCACCGGCTACGGCGTGGGGCCGATTTACATGGGCAGCGAGCAGGAAGCGAACGACGCCTTTGCCTACGCCAAGCGGGTGGGGGTGAAGACGCTGGTTGGGGTGCCGTTCAAGTTGGTGGACAAGCGGAGGGTGGCTTCCCCTGAGTTGCTCAAGCTCATCCACGAGCGGGTCAAGGAGTACGATATCAAGTACGCCATCCACAACCACGGCCCGGACATGCCGGAGCTCTTCCCCAGCGCCGAGAGCGCCATGGAGATGATCAAGGACCTGGACCCGCGCGTCGGCCTGTGTCTCGACATCGGTCATGAATTGCGCGACGGCAAGGACCCGGTGAAGGCCGTCATCGCCTTTGCCGACCGGTTGCACGACCTCCATCTCAAGAACGTCACCTCGGCGGACAAGCAGGGCCGGGGGGTGGAACTGCCGCGCGGTGCGATCGATCTGCCCGGGCTGGTCCGGGCGCTGCGCCAGATCAAGTACACCGGCCTGTGCAGCCTGGAATACGAGAAGGACATGGACCACCCCCTCACCGGCATCGCCGAGTGCATCGGCTACTTCCGTGGCCTCCTGGACGCCACGCGAGGGTGAGGGAGACGTGTTTGAGTCTAAAGACTCCGGCACGCCGTCGACTTGAGCGGCACAACTTAAGCGGCAACATGCACACGGCTCCGGCTACCGGTAGCCACTCATCCCTTTCGAGGCTGAGAGTGTAGTGCTTTTGCGGGGCGAGAGAACAGTTCTCTTAAGCGGCGCACCATGAAGGGAACGAACGCCCCACAGCAAATGTGCATCAGTCCCCCCATCTCAAGCAGACCGTGAAGGTGAGCCGAATAGGCCAAGGGTGGAATCATCGCTACGGCGGTCAGCGGGCCGGCAAACCGCAGCCGGAGCTTCGACAAGCCGGCCCAAATCGCGAGGGCGAACCATGCAACGAAAATCAGCCATTCCAGTATCTCGGGCTTCATTGTCAGGTACGTGCGGAGTCGCTATTGGTTTACTTAGCGACATTGTAGCCATCATCTGGCAGCGCGTCCAGAAGACGTCTGCCCGCTGGAAAGTCCGCAGCGCCTAGCTTGTTTGCTCACACGTTGCCCCGCGACAAACCGCCGCCGCTCTGCTAGGGTTTCTCCATGCGCCCGCTCATGCGAATGTTCTGCTCGATCACCCTCGCCAGTCTGGCGGTCCCCGTGCTGATGGCCGCTGCGGATGCCGATGGCTTTGAGCCCATCTTCGACGGCCGCTCGCTGGCAGGTTGGGAGCCGGGCGACCCCAGCTACTGGTCGGTCGAGGACGGCGCCATTGTCGGCCGCATCACCCGCGAGCATCCCTGCAATACCAACCAATACCTGGTGTGGAAAGGGGGCGAACTGGCCGATTTCGAGCTCAAGGTGCAATCGCGCCTGAACGGCGAGGGCGGCATCAACAACGGGTTCCAGTTTCGCAGCCGGGTCCTGCCCGACCACGATGTCTGCGGCTACCAGATGGACAACAACCTCCAGACACCCTGGCTGGTCCGCCTGTACGACGAGTTCGGGCGGCACGACCTGGCTCTGCGGGGGCAGCGCACAGTGTTCGACGAGCAGGGTACCCGCACCACCACGCCACTCGAACCGGAAGCGCCCGCCTGGTTCAAACTGGAGGACTGGCACGAGTACCATCTGATCTGCGTCGGTCCCAAGCTCACCCTCCGCGTCAATGGCCGCCTCGCCGCCGAGGTGGAGGATTACGACCGCCGCCGTCAGGATCTTCAAGGCATCCTGGCCCTCCAACTTCACAGCGGCCCGCCCACGCTGGTGCAGTTCCGCAACGTCCGCCTCAAGATCCTCAAACCGGCGGTCATGCCAGCCGCGCCGGTCCTGACCGAAGCGCAGCGGCAGCGTCTGGCCTTGCTCAAGGACGCCCGTGCCTGGTGGCCCTTGGACACCGGCGGCCAGGGTGCCACGCCGCCCCTGCGGCACATCCCCGGCTGGGAGAAGTTCGAACTGAACGTCCGGGCGGAAGGGCCCGGTGCCCGCCCGGGCACGAAGGTCCTGCTGCTCCACGGCGCCTATTTCGACGCGGGCGCCACCCTGCATGCGGACGCCGACCAACTCACGGTCTACCTGCGCGCCCGCGATCCCCAGGGCAAGTGGGATTCCGCGCTGTTCGCCAAGCGGGGCGGTCATGATCGTGTCCACTTCAATCTCTTCGGCGCCCGCCTGGAGGGCGCCACCGAGTCGAGCATTGGCTTCGAAGTCCGGACCGATCAAGGCTTCACCATGGTCAGCTTTCCCGCCTCGCAGATTGCCCCGGTGGCCTGGCACGACCTCGTCGGCCGATATGATGGGCGCCAGCTCAGCCTTTTCTGCGATGGCCGGCTCATGGCTGCCAAACCCGCCCAAGGCCGCTTGGTGCGCAACACGGAACCGCTCTTGATCGCCGCGGAGACCGACGCCGGCCAGGTCGTCCGTCACTTCCATGGCGAACTCGAGGAGGCTGCCCTCTGGTCTCGCGCCCTGACGGAGGTAGATATCGCCCTCCTCTCCGACCACCCTTGAGGCTGGCAGGAAGACGGCGAACCCATTCGGGAGGCCGCCCACTTACGGCCAGCTCGGGCTTGATAACCGCCCCCGCCACTATGCCGTCCGCTATCCGGGGCGACCGCCCATGGGAGCGTCGGCCGGAACCTGGCCCAGCTTCCACGGCGCGTCGGCGTCGAAGGCGAAGTAGTCGCAGGTGAGTTCCTCGCCGGCGGCAATATCACGCAGGGCCACGGTGGTGACGGGGCTCATGGCATCCGGCGGGGCCCCGGTATTGGGCGGGGAGGCGTGGTTCATGAAACAGGCGTGATCCCCGCTTAGGATCAGGCAGCCGTCCTCCCTGCCCACAAAACCGAACCAGCGGAGATGGTCCCGCGCCAGCGGCGGCAGCGCCGCGATCTCAGCGGCAGAAAAGACGCGGTCAAAGCCAGGCAGGAAACGCCACACCGGGGTGTGGCGGGCAATCGGCTCGACGGCGAAAAGCCCCAGCCCGTGAATGCGGCTCGGGCCAACGCGCGTTTTGACCAGCATCATGCGCGAAGACTAACGTCCCGCCCGGCCGAGTGACGAACGTTTTCCGGTGGAGGGCCGATTATTCCAGCTTGCGGATCGCCGCCTCTGCCGCCCAGCGGACCCGTGGCAGACGCGCCAGGTCGCGCAACAACGGCAGGGCCGGCACGGCGGCGGGCTTGCCGATGTTCCCCAGCGCCGTGGCCACCGAACGCAGTACGTGGACCTGCTCTCCCGGGGTGGAACCGGTGGCGATGAGCGCGGAGGCGGCCGGAGCCGCCTGCGGCCCGAGGGTGGCAAGGGCGTTCGCAGACATCATGCGGACGGAAACCTCCGGATCCTTCAACGCGGTGATGAGCGCGGGAATCGCCGGGGCTGCGGCCGGCCCCAAATCACGCAGCGCCAAGGCGGCCAAGCCGCGCACGACGGGGTCGGCGTCTGAGGTCAGCGTGCGGCCGAGATCCGCCGGGCTGCCCGTGGGTTTACGGGGTGGCGGGGTGTTCGCAGCCGCCGCCCAGGCCGCCGCGCCCACCCGGGCCAGGATCACGTTGTCCACGCCCAGGTTGTAGCCGGCCGAGGCTTCCCGTTTGCCCTGGCACACGAAGGTCAGCGTATGCCGGCCCTTGGCCAGATGCACCCAGCCGACCTGGTGAGCCAGCCCCACGTAGGTTTCGAGGGCATAGCCGTCGAACTGTCCGGCCGTGCGGACATCCGCGCCGGGCTCATGTTCGAGTTGCGCGCCCTGCGGTGACTTGCCGTCCAACAGCACGCTGTAGATGCCGTAATCCGGGGCTTGGGCCACCTCGGTGTAGAGTTCGTAGTCGCCGTCCTCCGGGGCCTCGAACGGCACCTCGAGCTTGGCGCCCTTGCCAGTCCCCTCGAAGAGAATCACGTCTTTCGACCAGAACAACTCCGGGCTGAGTGACGCCTTGCCGCTCTCGGCCCGGCATTCGGCCAGGGCCTTCTCGACCTCAATCTGCAGGGCGTTGCCCTGCGGCAGCCGCGCGGCGCCATAGGGAACGGGCGGTTGGTCTGTGGCGATGCCCTCCTGGTACCAAAAGGCCACGCTGGAGATGAGGTCGGTCCGTTCGCCGAAGGCGGATTTTACCGCGCCGTCGGCGTTGTAGGTCCAGCCCTTGTGCTCGATCTCCGCCTTGAGCGAGCGGGTGAACGGGATCGGGTCGGGCAAGTGCCAGCGATAGGCGGTCATGCGCGAGCCCAGGCCCGTGCCCTCGGCCACGGTCACGCCGTAGTACGGCCCGTCGTTGACGTGCAGGCCCCAAGCGTCGTTGAAGTAGTCTTCCGTCCCCGTGCCCTCGATGGCGGGGCGCTGGCCGTCCACCCAGAAGAAATCGTCGCCCTCGCCGAACCAGCCAGCCTCGGCTTGGACCACCGACATGACCGTGCCGACGTAGTGGCCCTTGCCGCGCACATTCAGGAATTCGTAATGCGAACCATCCGCCGGCGCCGGCAGGGACTGGCGGTAGCGGGCGTGGAAGTAACGAGTATCCGCCGGCAGCGAGGGCACCTTGTTCCAATCCACGTGGTAGTAAAGCATGCTCACGCGGCGGCGGCCCTCGTTCGTGACGGTGATCTTGCACGATTTGCGGAACGGCATCGGCCAATAGCAATTCCGCGCGCGGCCATCCGAACTGTTGCGCACCATGAGGGACTCCACTTCGCCTTCAACGCCGTTGCCCACGGCAAAGAAGTCCCCCACCGGGGCGTCCACGCTGGGAATCTCGCTGCCGTCGTAGTAGACGCGCAGCCGAAGCAGCCGGGGCCAGCCATACTCGTTGTCGGCGATGGTCAACCAGAGGTGCGTGACCACGCCGGGGCCCTGGAGATCGGCCAGCACGGTGGTCTCACCGGGGATGGGCCGCTGGCTGTCGTCGTTCGAGTTCCAGTCGGGATTGTTGGAGGAGGAGCGGTGCGCGGTGAAGTTCTTCGGCTCGGTGAGGCGGAAGGGGTCCACCGCCGGGGAGACCGGCCGCTGGACGCAGCCGGCCAGGAGGACGAGCGAGAGCGATGCGGCCAACCAAGTTGGGAGAGAGGCTGAATGGTGCATGGGCGCGATTGGAAAGTGGGGGTTGAGTTAGGCAAAACGGCCGGGAATAGGTTGTCAGGCCTTGGTCAGCGCGGCGATGTCGCGCAACATCTGGGTTTTCGCCTCCTGGGGCAGGCGGGTGAGGCCGAGATTGTCGCCCCAACCGTTGGTCACGCCGACGGCCGCGCCGACCTGCCGGGCAAGGTCCACCTGTGCCGGCCAGAGCGACTTGAAGAGCCAGGCGCACGGGAGCCAGGCCTTGTCACCGAGCGGGGCCAGATAGCGCACCGGCGGGCGCCGGTAGAGTTCCTGCCCCAGCAACCGGTCATAGCAATGATCGCCTCCTTCGCCGTCGCCCCAAAGGCAAAAGTTGCTCATCGAGCAGTCGCTGGCAAACAGGGCTTTGTCCGGGCCGAACGATCGCACCACCGCGCGCAGCCGCCGCATCAGGTCGATGCCACCCTGCGAAAGCGGCCCGCCGTGGGACTTGTGGTGGTCCCAGCCCCACGCGGTGAAGGTCTCGTCCAGCACGATCGCATCCGGCTTGAGCAACTCCATGATCCACTGGGCCTGTTGCACCAGGTGATCCCGCCACTGGGGCGAGGTGTGCGACATCTTCCAGGTCGTCTTGATCACGTCGGGGCCTTCCCAGCCGAAGAGTGCGGGCTTGCCCGCCGCGTCTACGAGCACCGAATCCCGCATCCGCTCGAACAGCGGCGATCCTTCGTCGAGGATCGTGTAGTGCATGTAAATGGCCGGACGCACCCCGGCCCGGCGGGTGGCCTCAACCCGCGCGCGCAGTTTCTCGAAGGACATGGGCACCGGCCCGGCGGCGTCCTTGGGCATGGCTGGCCATTCCTTCCGGTCGGGATGAATGAAATCCCCGTAGCCCAGGTAGTACCCATGCTGGGTGGCCATGCCCACGCGAAACTCGGCGAAGTGCTTCAGATCGGCGTCGTAACCGCCGCCCCGGGGCCCGTCCGCTTCGACCCCCGAAAGGAAGTCGAAGTAATGGACCTTCACCTCGCGCGGCCAGGCAATGGCCGGGAAGTCTTCCTGGTGCCCAAACCGATGGAAGACCCGCCACGCCTCGGGGGCGTCCCCGAAGTGCACCAGCAGAAAGACCCGCACGACTTCCGTGCGCCCCGGCTCCAACCGCACCCGCCGGCTGACGCGCCACGCCCGCGGCGTGGCCTCGAAGCAAAGTGGATCGACCGAACGGCCAAAGAGCGCCACCCGGCCGGGGGCTGCCTTGGCGAAGAGGTCGACCACTGGCGCCAGCAAGGCGGCCCGGGTGGTGGCGTTGCGGGGATCGCTGGCCGGCGGCTCCAGGTAATGCCCCAGGAAATCCCCGGTGCCGACCGATTGGTGGCAATCCTTCAGCCGTTTGCGCGGGTCATCCTCAGGATCGCGCAGGCCGGACGCGGACAAGGGCACGTAGACTTCGTGATCGCCCGCCTCACGCCCCGGCCGTGCGCCGGTCTGAAAGCCCGCCACGACTTCGCATGGTTTGTCAGAGCGGTTTTGCAGCGTCAACGTCGCTTCGAGAAGGTCCTCGCGCGTCCCGGCGGAGCGCAACAACTGGTGGCCCAGCGTGACGTGGACCGGCCCGGATCGGCCGTCCGGTTGGCGGCATCCAAACACCGTTTCGGGGCCGGGCTTGCCGTCTTCGACGAGCTGCGCCCAGCCCTCGCCGAGCCCCGGCCCCGAGGCGGGATTCAGCAGCGGCTGACCGTTGACCGTGACGAGGTCGAAGAGCTTCGACGCCTCGTGCCGGCGCCAGCGCAACTCGCCCGCAGCCGCCGGATTTGCCGCTTCACCCCGGATCTCCCCGGAACCCAGATGCGCGGTGAGCATCGAGGCTCCCGCAGCCGCAAGGAATTCACGCCGATTCATAGCCAATATGCCGTCGAGCACACCGCACGCCGCTTTGCTGATGCCCGAATCTACCGGGAGCGGCGGCCAGCGGTCGAGTCAGAAGATGGGACAGGCGGCCGGGGCGGTTTTGGAGTTGGGGCATCGTCCGGCGTGAGTGCATCACCAAGGTCGCACCGCTATTGCCGAACCCTATTGCGATGTACAACCTTGCCAGCCGGAGTCATGCTGACCGCATTGACACAAGTGACCTCAATGACGTTCTCCGGCAGGTCAACCGGGTCAACGCGGTCCCGTAACCCGGAGGTGTGCCATGCCTGAACTCTTCGACAAACATGGCGGGTTTCGCCGGTTGCATTCGTTCACGCTGGCGACCATCGTGCAGCTCGAGACGCTGCGTTTCTGCCGCCGGTTCCTGACGCACGACCCTCGGGAGGCCGGCGGGAAATTCTGCGACCCCAAAGGCCGGCAATACGACCAGATGACCCAGGCCGCGCGGAGCGGCCGGCAGAATATCATCGAGGGCTCGGAGCGTTCGTCCACCTCCAAGGACACGGAGATGAAGCTCACCGACGTGGGTCGGGCAAGCCTGAGCGAGTTGCGCGGCGACTACGAGGTTCTCATCCTGGACCGGGGCGAACTGCCGTGGTCGGTCCATTCGCCGGAAGCCAAGGCGCTGAACGCCATCTCACTCGACCCGCCGCCGTTCGCCGACGACATGGTGCATGAGTCCGCCAAGCACGCGCGGGAGCAGCGGAAGAAGTACGCGCGCTGGCTGGACGCGGACGATCCGGTGGTGGTGGCCAACGCGATGCTCATCATCATCGGACGCGCGCTGAACATGCTCAAGAGCCAGCTCGCGGCGCAAGGCGAGGCATTCGCACAGACAGGGGGCTTCAGCGAGCGGCTGACGTCCCGGCGGCTCGAGGCTCGTCAGGAGAAGCTCAATGCCGAGGCGGCTCCGCCATGTCCGCAGTCTGGCAAGCCCATGCGCCGCCGGAAGTCGGCCAAAGGGGAGTTCTGGGGCTGCACGGGCTACCCGGAGTGCAAGAGAACGAGGCCGGTGTGATTATGGTCACCGTGAATGCCCGGAGTGATGCTGTTGGCACCACTGCAGTCCATCCGGTCAATCGTGTCCGCAAAAGAGAAGCGCCAGGAGCGTCCCAAAATCGCCCTGGACGCAGGGCTTGACAGACCGGCGCAGCGGAGGAAGATCGAGCGCGTTCGCCATGAGTTCCAACCCGCGCATTGTCAGCAGATTGCACGAAAGCGCTCAAGTGCCGGTGAACATTCGGGGACTGCTGTAAGATAAGTCCTATAAGCCCCATACGACGCATGAGCACTCCCGCAGACGCCGGTTTCCTCCCCCCGCATGGCAACTATGCTGCGCTCCGCTCCTTCCAAAAGGCCGAGGTGGTTTATGACCTCACCTTCCGTTTCGCGCACAAGTTCCTCTCCCGGGGCGACCGGACCGTGGATCAAATGATCCAGTCCGCGCGCTCGGGCAAGAAGAACCTCCTGGAGGGCAGCAAAGCGGCGCTCACCTCCAAGGAAACCGAGCTCAAGCTGACCAACGTGGGCCGGGCCAGCCTCGAGGAATTGCTGGACGACTACAAAGACTACCTCCGCGCTCGCGACCTCCCCCTCTGGGACAAGGATTCCAAGGAGGCCCGATATGTCCGCCGGCTCGGACGCCGGACGCCGCAAACCTACGAGCTTTACCGCCAGTTCGTGGAGACCCGCCCCCCGGCCGTCATCGCCAACATGGCCATCTGCCTGATTCATCAGGCCAACTACCTCATCGACCAGCAGCTCCGCCGGCTGGAAAAGGACTTTCTCGAACAAGGCGGCCTGCGTGAACGCATGACCCGTGCCCGTCTCGCCTATCGGAACCAGCCCCCCGCAACGGTGAGCCACCTTCCCGCCCCTTCCGTCCCGCCAACGACCCCGCGCTC
>CAYYMW010000260.1:0-10014 GCA_964472515.1 uncultured Verrucomicrobiota bacterium
AGTCCCCGGCAGCAACTCCCCGCACTGGGCCAATTGGGGCTCGGTTACCTCGGTCACCGCCAGGCCGATCCCCAGCACCCCACCGCTTTCGCGCATGGCGTGAGCCGCATTCGACGCCAGGTTGATCACGATCTGGTGCAGTTGCGAGGGGTCTGCGAGAACTTTCGCGCCTTCCGCGCGAAAATCGGTCTGAATCTCGATGGTGCTGGGGATGGACGCGCGCAAAAGCTTCAGCGCCTCCTTGAGCAAGGTCTGCGCCTCGACCGGTTGAAACTCCTGCTCCTGCTGCCGGCTGAAAGCCAGAATCTGGCGCACCAAGTCCCGCGCCCGTTCGCCCGCCTTGGCAATCTCGTCCAGATACTCCCGCACCGCGCTCCCGGCGGCCACTTCCTGGCGGGCCAGGTCGGCGTAGCCAAAGACCGCGCCCAGGATGTTGTTGAAATCGTGGGCGATCCCCCCGGCCAGGGTGCCGATCGCTTCCATCTTCTGGGCCTGCCGCAGTTGTTTCTCCAGTTGCTCGCGCGTCTGCCGCGAGCGTTCCCGTTCGCTCACATCGCGTGAGTTGAGCAGGATGCCTCCCACCGCCGGATTCCCCAATTGGTTGGAGGCGATGCATTCCAGGCTCACCCAACTTCCGTCCGCGTGGCGTACCCGCAGCTGCGACGGCGCCACCGCCGCGTCGCTGGCTCGCTGGGTCACCCTGGCAAACGCCTCCCGTGCCAGGTACAGATCCTCATCATGCACCAGATCGAACGCCGCCTTGCCCACGAGTCCGCCCGGCGGATACCCGAGGATGCGGCCGGCGCTGGGGCTCTCGTAGAGGATGGTGGCGTTGGCATCGTGAACCGTGATGAGGTCCTGGCTCGAATCCACCAAGGCCCGAAACCGCTCTCGGCTCTGCCGTAGCGCCTCCTCGATCTGACGCTGCTCGGAAACGTCGTTGATCACCGCCACGTGCCCGCCGTAACGACCGTCCTCGTCAAAGCGCGGCACGGCGGTATGGCTCACGAAGCGGGGCTCCCCGCGCGCATTCGTAATCCGATACTCCAGCATGAACGGCCGCCGCCCCCCCATCGCGGCCTGCCAAGTATGACGAAAGGCGGGGAGATCGGCCTCATGGACCGCCCCCTCGATGCCACCGGCCAATTCCTCGGCCAAGCCCTTGCCACGCCATTTCAGCCAGGCTTGGTTCAGGTAGACCAACTCGCCCCGTTCGTTGGTCATGCTGATCATGACGGGAACGTGATCCGCCAGATGGCGGAAGCGGTCCTCGCTCTCCTGGCACGTCAGGAGCGAACGATGGTGCTCCAGAATCTGCCACATCCCGGTCATCAGCAAGGTCAACTGCTTGACGTCCTCCTCGTCATATGGGGTTTGCTTGTCTCCCACCCCCACCAACGCTACGATCCGGTCCTGCTCGAAGATGGGAACGTTCAAGTGGCGGCTGATCGGCACATGCCCGTGCGGGAACCCTTTCTTGCCGGGAACTTCGCCTTGGTAGTCATTGGTAATGACCGCCTTTCTCAGCCGCACCGCCTCTCCCCACAGCCCGGTCTGCTCGACCGGGTAAGTGAAAGGTGGATTTGGGACCGTACACTCCGGCATGGCCGTCCGCGACCAGGAGAGCATGGTGAGGACGCTTTCATCCTCGTTCATCAACGCCAAGTACCCGATGCGACTGCCGGTCAGGCGCACCGCCGCTTCCAACGCGAAATCCGTCAACTCCCGCAAGGTGGCGGCCCGCATCTGGGAAAGCTGCAACAGCGTGGCCACGCGGTCTTGGTTCAGTTGCTTGCTCTCCTGCACACGCGCCACCGCGCCCGCAAAAGCCGCCCGCAACTCCCGGTCCCTGCGCACTCGCGCCAAAACGATGCGCAGCCGCCAGCAAGTCGTCGGGGTAACAAAGTCGGCTATTCCCTCCTCGGCCGCTTGCGCGCACCACGCTTCGTCGAACGTGAGCGCCACCGCCACGACCAAGACCTCGGGCACACAGGCGCGCGCGCGCTCCAACCGGGGGTCGCTGGGCAAGGCAAGCTGGGCGGCGTCGATCAGGAGCACGTCCGCCCCGCGGCGGCTCCACTCTCGATCCAACGCAGCAGCATCCTCACAAACCACGACTTCCCACCCCGTCGCCGCCGGCCCCAACGCAGCGCCGAGCTGCGGGCACAACCGGGGGGAGGGCAACACGCAGAGGACTCGCCCCCCCATCGCGACCGCTGGCGAAACGCCGGGTTGGCTGGAATCAACGGTCGGTGCCGGCGGCTCAACGCTGGTTTCCATGATCGAGCCGCCGAACCACCCCACCGTGTGGAAAGCTCAGGCGCATGTAAGTCAATGCAACAACCACCCCAAGTAGATGCGTCTCAACGCATGCCGCAAGGTCCACTGCCGCATCCCCTGAGTTATCGGCAACCGGCCCATGCGCTTTAGCCGCAACGCGTCAAAGCGGACGAAACGGACCGCCTCCAGGACGATGATTGCCAGCCTTACCCCACCCCGATAGCCTAAGCTCCGTGGAAAGCACGGAAGGCACCGCCGAAGTCCCGCCGCCCAACCGCCGCCGCCGAGTCTGGAAGCTCAGCGCGACGTTGGGCGCTTTGCTGCTGCTGCTCCTCGTGGTGGCTGGTTGGCGTTGGGGGCTGCCCCCCCGTGCGTTGCCGCAGCCTCCGTCCTTGGCCGCGATCACCGTTCCCCGTTGGGGAGATCTGCAGAGCAATTGCACTTGGTATTGGGTGGGCCGGGTGAACGAGCATCCCAGCTTGGAACGCTTGCGAGCCGAGGCCGAAGTGGTCCATCCCCCAACCACCACCATCCCGGGCGGGCAGCCAGGGGCCATCGGCATCTCGATGGACTCGCGCCAAGAGGCATTTCTGGATGAAGCGGTCAAAGGCCTCCTCGCAGCGACGAATCGCGCTCGCCCAGAACCTGCCGACTCACGCGATGCGAGTGCGGTTAACTTGTTGCGCCTGCATCTGTTGCGCAAGGCGGGGCTGGCTCAGTTTCGCGCCCAGGCCCGCCGTCTGCCCCTTACCGAAGCACTCGACCATTTGGTCCTGGCATGGAAGCTCGAAAGCCGCTTCGCACCTCCGGCGGCCTATGTTGGCTTGTTCGACGAGCGCGGCGCGGACCAGGTCAACGACACGCTCGGCGAGCCTTGGCGGCGAATGGTGCAGCTAAGCCCTGGCCTGTCCCCGGAAGATGGTCGACGCTGGATCGACCAACTCGAGGAGGTGGAAGCCTCGCTTTCGTCCCTCGAACAGACCTACTTGGGGATGGTGGCCAGACATTACACGGACATACCGCCCCCTTGGCAGCCCGAGTGGCGGCTGGCGCTGGACGCTCTGATGGGCGTCGGACGGCTTGTCGTCGAGCAGGTGGGCTACCTTTGGCAATGGGGCAAGAGCGCGCTCTTGGGCACGCCCACCCGGCTCGAACTCAGCAGCCGATTCGGCAGCCGCCTCACGGCCCCGTTTGTCTTGTTCTCGTTGGCGCTCCAGACCTCCGCTGCGAAGTCCGCAGACTTCCTGAAAGCCCGCGAGGCGTTTGTTGCCCTGGCCCTGAAGCGAGCCCAGGCCGGCGCCACCCTCGCCATCGAGGAAGCGGAACGCGCGGAGATTCTCCGCCAACTCCATCCGGGCATTTGGCGGCAGCACTTTGACCGCCCGGCCATCTGGCGGGCTTTGGACACCTGTCCGTTACCGGTCGACGCGCTTGACACCTTCAAGATCTGGCGGATGCAAATCCGATCCTGCCAAATCGCGCTCGCCCTGCGGCTGTACCGTGATCGCCACAACGCCTGGCCGGCCAGTCTCAACGCCTTGCAGCCGGAGTTCTTCTCGTCGGTGCCAACCGATCCGTATACGGGTCTCCCCTTCAGGTATGAGTTGACCGCCAACGGCTGGCGCTTCTGGGCGGCGCCTCCGGGCGCGCCCGCGCCCACGGTCGACGAACGGCCGCAACGTCTATTCTGGTCGTATTAGACGGCGCACCCCTTTGAGCTGTGCCGCTCCTCCGGGCCCTCCCTTTCCGCCACGCTTGCCGCCTGCCCCGCTTCCGGCGTATGTTCGGCGCAGGTAATTCAGGCGCATGAAGATACTCAAACTCAGCTTGGTGCTGGGGGCTCTGCTCGTTGGGCGGGGCGCCTCGTCTGCTGGGGAACCCACCCAGGCGGAAGACCTGCAACGCCAGTTGCTGGAACTCAAGCGCACGTTGGAGCAGGAACAGGCCCGCCACCAACAACAAATGGAGGCCCTGCAGCGCCAACTCGAGACCCTGCAACAAGCGCTCACCAACCATAACCCTGCCGCCCCGGCATCCGCCTTGGCCGCCACCCCGCCGCCCACGGCCTCGATCACCAACGCGGCTCCGATCCGCCCGGCTTGGTCTCCGTCCGATCCCATCCGAGTGGGCGGCAGCAGGGCCTACCTGAATCTCAGCATGGACGCCCTCATGGCCGCGGGCGGTTCGACCGCCAAGGACATCGATGCCCTCGAACTCGGCGGGCACGACCCCAAACAGAACGGCTTCACCCTCCAGAGCCTCGAAATGGTCCTCGACGGCGCGGTAGACCCTTTTTTCCGGGGCCAGGCGAACCTGCTTTGGCAGATTGACTCCTCCGGCGAGTCGCGCACCGAACTGGAAGAAGTCTATGCCACGACCACCTCGCTGCCCGCCAATCTCCAACTCAAGGCCGGGCAGTTTCTGACGGACTTCGGACGCCTCAACGCCACCCATCCCCATACTTGGGCATTCGCCGACGCCCCGCTGGTCAACGGCCGGTTCTTCGGCGAGGACGGCCTGCGCAATCCCGGCTTGCGGGCCTCCTGGCTGGTGCCGACCCCGTTCTACTCGGAGCTCTTCCTGGCGGTACAGAACAGCCACGGTGGCACGGCCTCCAGCTTCCGGGATGACTTCGGGGACGGCCTGCGATACGGCCGGCCCGGCGAAGCCTCAGGCATTCACCACGCGGACGACCTCCTTTTCGTGCCCCGCTACGCCGTTTCGTTCGATCTGACCGACAACCAGACCCTCCTGCTCGGCACCTCGGCCGCCTTTGGCCCCAACGGCACCGGCCAGGATGCCCGCACCCAGATCTACGGCCTCGATTGGTACTGGAAATGGAAACCCGCGAACCAGCACGGCGGATTCCCGTTCGTCTCGTGGCAAACGGAGGGAATGGTCCGCCGCTACCAGGCGGGCGCCTATGACGGCCTGCGCGATCCCGCCAATCCCACCCAGGCGCTGCCCGCGGAGACCCTGCTCGACTATGGGCTCTATTCACAGGTCGCCTATGGCTTCCACCAGGGCTGGGTGGCCGCCTTGCGCGGCGACTACGTGAACGGCGACCGGGCCGCGCTGGTCCAAGACCCGGATCGCGCGTTGCGCTGGCGGGTCTCGCCCAGCCTGACTTGGTACCCAAGCGAGTACTCGAAGATTCGCCTCCAGTATAATTACGACTGGCGGGAGTGGCTTGGCAACGATCACTCCGTATGGCTGCAGTTGGAAATTCTGCTGGGCTCGCACGCGGCCCACAAGTTTTGATCCAGGCCCTGGCGTGCCCCTCACGCCCAGGACCGCCTTCGGTTGCCTCGAAAGCCCTCGATGGCGCCGGTTCGATTTCGTTATGAACATGTTGAAGTTGCGGTGGTGGTTCGCGCTGACCCTGCTGGCCGCGCCGTTGGCGCATGCCAAATTGAACGTGGTCGCCACGACCCCCGACCTGGGCGCCCTCGCCCAGGCGGTGGGCGGGGACCGGATCGCGTTGACCTCGCTGAGCAAGCCGACCGAAGACCCTCACTTCGTCGATGCCAAACCCAGCTTCGTGGTGAAGCTCAACCGCGCCGACGCCCTGATCGAAGGCGGGGCCGAGTTGGAACAGGGCTGGCTCTCGCCCCTGCTCGAAAGCTCCCGCAATCCCAAAATCACCCCCGGCGCGCCAGGCCGCATTCTCTGCTCCGCCAAGCTCGCCCTCCTGGAGATTCCCTCGGCGCTGGACCGCTCGAAGGGGGACATCCATGCCGCCGGCAATCCGCACTATCTCACGGATCCCGAGAACGCCGCGGCGGTCGCCGCCACCATCGCGGATGCCTTCAGCCAGATCGACAGCGCCGGCGCGGCGGTTTACCGCGACAACCTCGCCAAATTCACCGCCGAACTCGACCGCAAGCTCGCGGAATGGCGGCAGCGCCTGGCGCCTTTCCAAGGCCGGCGCATCGCCGCCTACCACAACCTCTACCCCTACTTCGCACGCCGGTTCGGGGTGCGCATCGACCTGTTTCTCGAACCCAAGCCCGGCATTCCCCCCAGCCCGGCGCACCTCGCGGAGGTCATCGCCAAAATGAAGGCGGAGGGAGTCAGGGTGATTCTGGTCGAGCCTTACCAAGCCCGGCGCACGGCCGAAACCGTGGCCGCGGCCACAGGGGCCACGGTGGTCGATGTCACCCAGTATCCCGGCGGCCTCAAGGGCACCGAGGGCGGCTATGTCTCCCTGTTGGACCATTTGGTCAACTCGCTCGCCAAGGCGCTCGAAGCCCCGGCCAAATAACCCCCGCCCCTTCATCCCTGACCTCGACCCGCGATGCATGAAGCGCTTCAAGTGATGCAATGGCCGCTGCTCGCGTGCCTGTTGCTGCCCGGCATCCTCGTCTATCACGGTCTGCACATTATCCGGCGCGAGGTGATCTTCGTCGACCTGGCCCTCGCCCAGGTGGCCACCCTGGGCACCTGTGTCTGCCTCTACCTCGGCCATGAACCGGACGACCCGCACAACTACTTCTGGTCGCTGGGCTTCACGCTCGCCGGGGCGCTGGTCTTCACCTTCACCCGCCCCAGCCGCGACCCGCGTGTGCCCCAGGAGGCACTGGTAGGCATCGTGTACGTCATGGCCGCCGCCGCCGGCATCCTGCTCCTCAGCAAGAGCGCCCACGGCAAGGAGGAACTCCAACGCACGCTCGTCGGCGACCTCATCACGGTCCGTCCCCAGCAGATTCTCCAGTCCTTCGCGCTCTTCGCCGGCGTGGGAGTGGTGCATTGGCTCTTTCGCCGCCAGTTTCTCCTGCTCTCCTTCGATCACGAGGGGGCGCGCCGAGCTGGTCTTTCACTGTTCTGGTGGGACTTTCTCTTTTATGCGCTCTTTGGTTTGGTGGTCACCACCTTTGTGCAGGTGGGCGGCGTGCTGCTGGTCTTCTCGTATCTGATTGTGCCCGCCGTCTGTGCCAGCCTCTTGGCCAATAGGCTCTGGAAGCGCTTGCTCCTGGGTTGGAGCGTCGCCACCTTTGCCAGCATTGCCGGCCTCTTCCTTTCCTTCCGCCTCGACGTTCCCACCGGCGCCGCCGTGGTATGCACGCTGGGGCTCACCTTCCTCCTGCTTGGTGGCGCCATCAAAGGTCTGCGCCGCTCCACGCCAGAAGACGCAGGCGGGTAACGCCTTCCAGATGGCTGTGATCATCGTTAGCGCACCTTGATCGTAGCAAGATGAATGCAAGACTCCAATTTTGGCTCGACACTCGGGGTGGCTCCTTTCCATATTACGCTTTATGAAGCATGTAACATCTGTTCGAGGGCTTAGGGTTGCGATCAGGCTCTCCCCAATGCTCGCCGCCGCCAGCGCCCTGGCTCAATCAGACGCCGCCACCAACGCCCCCCCGGCGGCCGTTGGCCAGGACACCCCCGTCCAACTCGCTCCCGTGGTCGTCACCGCCACGCGCACCGAGGAGAATCCCCTCACCCTGCCCTATTCCGTAAGCGCGGTAACGCCGTTGGACCTGGAACGCAAGATGCCGCGGACCACCCCGGAAGCCCTGCGGGAACTGCCGTCGGTCATGCTTCAGAAGACCTCCCACGGCCAGGGTTCTCCCTACCTGCGCGGCTTCACCGGCTTTCGCACGCTGATGCTCGTCGACGGCATCCGGCTGAACAACTCCACCTTCCGGGACGGTCCCAACCAGTACTGGAACACGGTCGACGCCCTCGCCGTCGACCGTATGGAGGTCGTGCGCGGCCCCAGCTCCGTCATGTACGGCAGCGACGCCATCGGCGGGACCGTCAACGCCATCAGCAAGGGCCGCACGGATTACGGCGAAGGCTTCGACTGGGACGGCGGCGCGCTTTACCGCTTCTCCTCGGCTGAGGACTCCCATATGGGACGCCCGGAGTTCAGCGCCCAGTACGACCGGCAGGTCGGCGTGTACCTCGGGGGCTCCATCAAGGAGTTTGGCGATCTGCGCGGGGGCGACGAAGTCGGGGTCCAGCCCCACACGGGATACGGGGAATGGGACCTCGACGCCAAGGTCAACTACTTCCTCACCCCGGACACCAAGCTCGTCTACGGACATCAAACCGTGCGGCTCGACGACGCCTGGCGGACGCACGCCACCATCTACGGGGTCGTCTGGTCCGGCAGCGCGCGCGGCTCCGACCAGCAGCGCATGTTCGACCAGTCCCGCGACCTCGATTATCTGCAATACCATGCGGAGAAGCTCCCGGGATTTGCCGAGGAGGTGCACATCAGCCTTTCCCACCAGTATCAAGGGGAACTGGAGGACCGCATCCGGTCCAACGGCAACCGCGAACTCCAGGAGGCCAACGTCAACACCCTGGGCTTCTCGGCCCAACTGCAGAGCCCCTCGAAGCTCGGGCGCTGGGTTTACGGCGCCGAGTATTACCGCGACTGGGTGGATTCCTCCTTCCTCGGCTACAACGCCGCCGGCAATCTCACCACGATTCGCTACCAAGGGCCGGTGGCCGACGACGCCACCTACGACCTGTTCGGCCTCTTCGTCGAGAACCACTACCCCCTCATCGAGGACCGCCTCGAACTCATCCTCGGTGGGCGTTATACCCACGCGGCGGCGGAAGCGAACAAGGTCCAGGACCCCTTCACCGGCGCGCACCTTTCCCTCTCCGACGCCTGGGACAACGGCGTCGGCAACGCCCGGCTCAGTTACCACCCGGACGAGGCCAAACACTGGACCGTCTACAGCGGAGTCTCCCAAGGCTTCCGCGCTCCGAACCTTTCCGACCTGACCCGCTTCGACATCGCCCGGAGCGGCGAGCAGGAGATCCCGGCCTTCGGTCTGAAGCCGGAGTCCTTCCTCTCGCCGGAGGTGGGCGTCAAGCTCGCCTACGAGCGATTCGCCGCCGAAGCGGCCTACTTCTATACGTTCATGGACGAACTCATCGTTCGCGTGCCCACCGGCGCCACCACCGCCAACGGCGACCTGATCGTGAACAAGGAAAACTCGGGGCAAGGCTACGTGCATGGCGTCGAACTGAGCGGCAGCGTCAAGCTGCATCGGGATTGGAGCGTCTGGGCCAACTTCACCTGGATGCGGGGGGAACTCGACGCCCCGGCAGTGGCGGGCGGCGAAGATGTCACCGAACCGGTCAGCCGCCTGATGCCCACCACCGTCAACGCCGGCCTGCGCTGGACCCATCCCAAGGGCCGCGTTTGGACCGAATTCGCCACCACCTTCGCCGAAACACAGGATCGCCTCGCCTCGAACGATATCCGCGACACCCAGCGCATTCCGGTCGGCGGCACGCCGGGCTACGGCGTCTACCACCTGCGCGTCGGCTACCGCCCCTGCCCCAAGGCCACCCTCTGCGCGGCGCTCGAGAATCTCACCGATGAGGATTACCGCATCCATGGCTCCGGCGTGAACGAGCCGGGACGCAACTTTGTTTTGACCGCCGAGCTGCAATTCTGACAATGAGGCTGTGACTGAGAGTTCATGCCCGCCGTCAACTCCCGGAGACATCCGGGAGGAAAAGGGCTTTGTCCCGCCGGGCGGTCTCTCGGAACCAGGTCAGGGACGCCCGGCATTGACGGAGGTGTTCACGTTGGTGCTTTGGGCCGGTTGCTTGACGGTGGGGACCTTGGGTCTGGCACTCCCTTACCCGCGACCGCCAGCCCTTCCGGCCGCGCGCCCTCCGCTCGAAGCGAGGCTGATCGAGGTGGAGTTGACGGCGACCCGGCCCACCGCCTCGGAGCCCGCCCCCGCCGCGACGGAAGCC
>CAYYMW010000261.1:0-9997 GCA_964472515.1 uncultured Verrucomicrobiota bacterium
GCCATCCCCTGACCGCCTTGGGCGGTCACCCGGAGCGGGCCGAACGCCCTGGGTTTACCGCCATCCATATGTCAACACCCTCCCCTTCGCCGCGAAGGGGAGGGCCGGGGTGGGGATGTTCCCATCCTGATACAGGTTGACCGGCCTGACGACGAAGCAGCGTTGGCTTGGCGGGACAAGTTCACTTGATGATCCCGCTCGCGCTGGATCGCCGGGCGCTTACAGATCAGTGTGTGGACGCACGTGTCGAGGCCGCTGCGAGCAGCGCCCACGCCCCGCGCGAGGCCAGCGAAGCGTCTAAGCGAGTGTCAATGGTGAGCAGTCCACCCGCGGAGCGGGTGGAAGGGGCCAGTGACAGGTCGGAGTTCGAGGCTGGCAGGCCCAAGACCACATCAGTTACACTCAATTGAGAATCTGAGGTTTACAGAAGTGTCATTTGGAAGGACCGACCGCTCTACCGTTTCGACCCCTCTACCGTTTCACTCTGGAGCATGGAGCATTGAGGCTGTAGGAACAGTTGCGCGAGATCGCGCGAACAGAGGATTCGGAAAAGGCAGCGGAGTCACTCCGGGCATCCCTGAAAGCGCCCGAATCCAAAGCTGCCGTCGAGGCCGCGTTCGCCAAAGTCGGCCCAAGTTGCGTCGCTTGCCATAACCGTTATCGCAACGAATAGCGTCGAGCGGCCGCACATCGAACCTGTTCGGCCTGAAACCCAAGCACACCGGCGCGCCACAGCGTTGCGGGACGAGACGAAGATCGCATGAGTTGGCTGGCTGGCTCCTTCAGATGCCTCCGCTTGCCGTAATCGGTCTTCTTAGGCAATCTCCCCAAATGACCGGCGAGAAATGCATGGCGGTGCTGAAGGCGCTCAGCGAGGTGAATCGCCTGCGCATCATGCGCCTGCTGCTCCACGAACAACTTGGTGTCAACGACATCGCTGTACGATTGGGGATTTCGCAGTACAACGTCTCCAAGTACCTGCGCATTCTGAAGGAGGCCGGTTTGGTGGAAATGCAGAAGTCCGGGAAGCAGCGCCTCTATGGCGTGGTTCCGTCCTTGAAGGACCAGTTGGCCGCAAACCGCAACGTGCTGGAATTGGACTGCTGCACCTTTCGTTTCGACAAACTGCCGAAGTAGCCTCCGCCGAACCGCCCCGAACAAGAATTGAAGATGGAGCTTGTAGGGGGCGTTGGACGTATGCACAATTGCGCATACGTTCTATGTACTGTGAAATCTCTCAGCAAGGTGGTCCAGCCATAGCCGGAGGCGATCAGCGGTGGTTGACGGCACGTCGGGCAACGATCGCTCTGGTGGCAGGGGCGGCCTGGTTGGGCACGGTGCAAGCCGCTACGCTACCGGTGCCGAATGGTTCGTTCGAGTTGCCCGCGACGGACTTCGCCAGCCCGGCAATGGACGGTTGGGTGAAAGCGGCACAGCCAATCTGGTACAACGATCCGCAGTTCCCATGGGATCAGCTCATGGGACAGTTCCTGAATACTACCAACGGCGGTGCCGACCACATCGAGAACTTGGAGGGCAGCCAGGCGGCATTTCTGTTCGCGCTGCCGGATGTGGCGATCTACCAGGACTACACCACAGTTGCTGGAGGGGCCGGAAACGCCTCGCATCCGTTCAATGCCCAATTCGAGGCAGGCAAGGCGTACACGCTCACGGTCGGGGTCATTGGCGGCGGCGGCGGAATGACCAATGGCGCCACGTTGGAAATCGGCTTCTACTTCCGCAACACATCCAATCAGATGGTGAAGGTGGGCACGACGACGATCACCAACTCCAAGGCGCTCTTTCCGACGAACACCTACTTTACCGACTTTCAGGCGCGCTTGCCGTCTGTCAAACCGACGGATGCTTGGGCCGGCAAGCGAATTGGCATCCGGATTGCGTCCACGGTGGGGTTTGACATGCTGGGCGGCTATTGGGACGTGGATAATGTGCGCCTTACCGAAAGTGTGGTGCCCAACGGTTCGTTTGAATCGCCGGTGACCGCCTTCGCCGACCCACCGATGGACGCGTGGCAAAAAGCGCCCAAGCCGTCGTGGTACGATGAGAGCGGCGGGTTTCTCTGGGAACAACTCATGGGGCAGTACGTCAATCCGCCCTATGGTGCCACCAACCGCTTGCCCAACATGGAAGGACAACAGGCTGCCTGGCTCTTCGCCGTGCCACAGGTCGCCATCTTTCAGGACTACGATTCGGTCAACGGAACGAACACGGCTCCAAGCCACGAATTCGATCGGAGGTTTGAGGTCGGCAAGTCGTACGCCTTGACCGTTGGGGTGCTCGGAGGTGGCGGCGGGATGACCAACGGTGCCACGATGCAACTGAGCCTGTACTACCGAGATGCCGGCGGCAACCCGGTCACGGTGGCCGCTACTACGGTTACAAACTTGCCCACACTTTTTGGCACCAACCGCCAATTCATCGACTTCCAGGCCAGCGTGCCGACAGTGAAGACCAACGATGCCTGGGCCGGCAAGCACATTGGCATCCAGTTGGCCTCAACGGTGGGTGGTGATCTTGCCGGTGGCTTCTGGGATGTGGACAATGTGCGGCTGACGGAAAGCCTGCTGGCGAATAGTTCGTTCGAGTCGCCGGAAACCGACTTCGCGCATCCAACGATGGATGGTTGGCAGAAGGCACCGAAACCATTCTGGTATGATGAAAGTGGGGGTTTCTTTTGGGAACAACTTATGGGCCAGTACTTGAATCCTGCGCCGGGCGCAACCAATCGCACCGACAACATGGACGGGAAACAGGCCGCGTGGCTGTTTGCTGTTCCGGAGGTTGCCATCTTCCAGGATTGCCTGTCCCTTGGCGGAACGAATTCGACTCCTACGCACGACTTCAACGCCACCTTCGATGTCGGCAAATCCTACATCCTGACGGTCGCTATGAACGGGGGAGGCGGCGGAATGACAAACGGCGCGACGCTGGAGCTCAGCTTCTACTACCTCGATGCGGCCAGCAACAGAGTAACCGTTGCTGCGACTGCGGTCACTAATACGCCCGCCCTCTTTCAGGCGGACCGGAAGCACTTCACTGACTTCCGGGTGGAGGTGCCCACGGTGACGGGCCGCGAGCCCTGGGCCGGACGGCACATGGGGGTGAAGATCTCTTCGACCGTCAGCCCTGACATGGCGGGCGGTTTTTGGGATCTGGACAACGTCCGATTGCGCGTGATCGAGGACCCGGTGTTGCTGAATCCCAAGGTCACGAGCGGCCAGTTCGGGTTCACGCTGCAAAGCGCCCTCGGCCAGTTTGAGGTTCTGGCGGGCACGAACCTCGCGCTGCCGTTCGCTCAATGGGAGCGTCTGGGCGAGTTTACCAACGTCACCGGCAGTTTGTCGGTGACGGACACCAACACGAGCCTTGGCCAGCGCTTTTACCAAGTGCGGCCATCGCCGTAAGGATGGGAAGCGGTGAATTCGGCCCCGAACTCTGCGCGACAATCGACATGCGCCGAGGGGTTTACGCTCATCGAGTTGCTGGTGGTTATTGCCATCATCGCGATTCTGGCTGCGCTGCTCCTTCCTGCGTTAGCGAAGGCAAAAAGCTCGGGGCGGCGGGCGGCGTGCGTCTCGAATTTGCGCCAGTTGGGCCTGGCGATACACCTGTATTCGCAGGATAACAAAGGTCGCATTCCTTACGGGCCGACAGCACCGCCATTCTCCCATCCTGCCGAGTTCTACCCGTCCACGGGTTCGCCGACGAGCCTGCTCTCGCTGCGCAGTGGAGCTCCGGCAGGCCTGGGGCTCTTGCTGACGAACGAGCTGGCGCACACGCCCACGGTGCTGTTCTGTCCCGGCAGCGACCAACCGGTGGACGCGTCGACCGAATTGGCGAAAGTCGGGGTGTCTCAGGCGCAGGGCAGCTACTACTACCGGCATGGGGGCGTGACCACGCTCTTCTACACCCCCCCTTCCGAACCGGAATGCACGCGGTTGGACACTCCGGGCCTCAACCGCAACGGCAAACCGCTTCGAGCGTTGGCGATGGACACGCAGTTCCTGTGTTCCTTCAGCGTGGAGGCCTACAACGTGAAACCGCGCACCCACCATCAACAGCAGCACGCGACGACGCTTTTCACCGACGGAAGCGTGCAATCGCTTCAGAACCGTGACCGGCGCTACACCGTCGATCTCCGCAACAACGCCGATCTCTACGACGCCTTTAATCGAATACTCCGCGTGTTCGAGAATGCGGACGAAGACCGCTGAACCATGAGCTGGTTTCAACTCGATACCCCTAGCGTTGCCGACCGCGTTCGGAGCCGCGGTCGCACACCGAAAACTCCCAGTCTGGGAGCGTCCGTCCAGCGCGGCGGCGTGGGGTTCACGCTTCTGAGCATCGCGGGCTTTGCGCCGTGGGCGGTGGCGGGTCGTTGGTTCTACCGCAACGTGGGCGAAGGCGGGCTCTCTGCGGTCTGCGCGTTGGTGTTCATTGGATTGAGCGGGCCGCGGCTGCATCGGCTCATCCTGGGACCAGGCTCGCTGGTGCGCTTCTACAAAGTCTTTGGCGCGACGTTCGCCGGCTATTCGGTGTTGTGGATCGCGGGCTGGATAAGTCTGCGCGGACATCCCGGAAGTTTGACGGGACTCTTCGCAGGCACTGCGGCGATGGGTTGGATGTTGGCGCGTGCTCTTGAGACGCAGGCAAGCGTGGTGAAAATCATCGCGGCGCTGTCTGTTCTCAACTCGGTTGGTTACTTTGCGGGTGGCTGGATTGAAGGGGCCGTCGCTGGACCAAGACAATGCTCGCTGTTTGGACTCGAAGCGACGAAGCCCACGCAGGCGATGCTGGCCAAGTTGTGTTGGGGTGTCTGCTATGTCCTCGGCTTCGGCGCCGGGCTGGGTCTCGCGTTCCACTTTTGTCAGGCGAAAACGCGAGCCGCCTTGCGGAATGTCGGTTAGAAGCAACCACGACAGGTTCCATGAAGCAATACACCAGGACACAGACGGCGATCGCGAGCCTGCCCTACTGCATCATGCTGCTGACGGGGGCGGCGGTCATCGCGTGGGGATTCGACTTTTCAGCCCGGGCAGTGGCGGGGGCGGCCAGCTATGCGACCTACGGGGTTGGTGGCGCGGTCTGGGTTATGGTCTTCATCTGCCGCTACTGCGGTTACTACGGAACGCGGGGTTGTCCGTGCGGCTACGGCGAACTGGCCGCCCGGTTCGTCCGCAAAGGCACGCTCGAATGCTTCGCCGCCAAGTTCAAACGCCACATCCCCGTGATCGTCCCTTTGTGGCTCATTCCACCGGTTTGCGGCGGCATTGCCCTGCCCCGCGACTTTTCTGCGGGAATGGCCTGGCTTCTTGGCGGCTTCGTGCTGAATTCGTTTGTCATCCTACCTCTGGCCTCCCGACGTCATGCGTGCAGTGAGTGTCCGCAAAAAATGATTGTCCGTGGATGGCCAGGAAACCTGTCCACTCCTGAAAGAACGCTATGAACTGTCCTACCTATCTCCTCGACGGCCAGCTTGTGGACGTCCTCGACTTGAAGACGCTCCTCATCACGCGCGGAATCAACGTCCCTGACGACATCGTCGAGCGCTTCGGACGGACGCACCGACTCGCGCCCACCAGCCATCCCTTTGCGTGCAATTGTCTTCTGCTGCCCGGGGGCGTGCCCGCGCACATGTTTCACATCGGGCCAGCCGCCGACTTCAGCCTCGTCGTCAACGACGCAGGCCAGCCGTGCCTTACGCACCGCGGCCACACCATCACGCCGGTGGAGTTCCCACCGGCCTCGCGCTTCTACGACCAACAAACGTCTTCCGGCTTTCCATTTCAATTGATGGCCGTGTTGCAGGGCTTGGATGTGGTTTCGTTTCCCTATCTCTGGCCGTGCCGGTTTGCGCTCGGCGGAACGCCGTGCCATTTCTGCTATCAGGGCAACATCACGCTGGCGATGAAGCAAGCCGGCCAGTCTCTCCCGCCCAATCCGCGCCCTGGCGACGTGGCGGAAGCCGTCGCCTACGCCGTGCGCGAGGAGGGTTTTCACGACGTGCAACTCACCGGCGGCTCCGAGGTCGATGCCGGGCGCGGCGAACTGCCCCTTGCCACCGAAGTGCTCGCTGCCATCGATCAGAAGCTCGGCCTCGCGAACATCCCCGGCGAAATCTATCTCTACACCAGCGCTCCCAAAGACCCGGCGGCGGTGGACGAAGTCTTCGCCGCCGGCGCCGACCGGGTGGCCTACGACCTCAACATTTGGGATGAAAGCGTCTTCTCCCGGGCTTGCCCCGGCATCGCCCGGCACATAGGACGCGCGCAGCAACTCCGCGCCATCGAATACGCAGCCAAGAAACACGGCCCCAACAAAGTATGCAGCGCGTTCGTTATCGGCCTTGAACCGGTCGAAAGTCTGCTCGCCGGAGCCGACTGGGCAGCCCAGCGTGGCGTGGTCCCGCTCTTCTCCATCTGGATGCCGCACGGGCGTCCCGTGCTCGGGTCCACCACGCCGCCTGGCCTCGACTACTACCGTCGCGCCCGCCAGGGCTTCCTCGAACTCTTCGCCAAATACCAACTCACCCCTCCAGGCGCGTCCGGGCTGAATGTCTGCATGTGCCGCGATCTTGTTTCCATCAGATCGAAGTCAGATGCGCGAGGTTCATCGAAGAGCCCGAATGTTGCCGGGAATTGGGCTGGCCGCTGGCAGGGCAGCGGCGGACATGGGGGAACGTTGTCATGCGTAACGACCCAAACCGGACTGCACACTTGGGTTGCTCACTTCACCGCGGAATGTGGTTCGTCTCACGAACATACCGTTCAACTGGAAGGCAAACCTGAAAATCCAAAGTCTGGGAGTGAGTCTGGCGTGAGGTTTGAGGGCGAAGTGGATCTCGGGCCGAACGGCATATCTGTTTGGTCCGGCCACGCAACGTCGATCGAGTTCTCGGGCAAATATCAGGGTGGTGGCGGAACCGGCACATTTGGAATGACTCGCGTTTCGGAACGGGCTCAGGGATGAACTCTTTTCGAGGACCGACGAAAGTGGATGGCGAGATGCCGCTCGCAATGGCCGGCGGGGTGTTCGCCCGGATCCCATTCTATTACGGCTGGGTGAATGTCGTGATTGCCGCGATGGCGATGGTCATCACGCTCGCGGGCAGCGACCAGGGCCTGGGGCTGATCACCGAGTCTTTGCTCAAGGATTTGCACACCGACAAACTGCACTGGTCCACGATTGCTCTCTGCGCGGCCCTGATTGGGGCGCTGTTCGTCTTTCCAACGGGCAGATTGATTGACCGCTTCGGCTCCCGCGTGGTGCTGACGTTCATTCTGATTCCATTGGGGTTGGCCGTCATCGTTCTGAGCCGCGCGACGAGCATCGGACAGTTGTGGGTTGCAACCATCAGCGCAAGTATTCTCGGGCAGAGCGCCCTTTCGGTGGCCAGCATGGCGCTGGTCGGGAAGTGGTTTGGCCGTCGCATCAGCCTTGCGATGGGCATTTATTCCATCCTGGTGGTGATCGGCTTCATTATCGCCTTTGCGGCGTTTGGCGCGGCAATTCCCAAGTACGGGTGGCGTCATGCCTGGCAGACTTTCGGCTGCGTGATCCTCTTTGGCGTCGCGCCTCTGAGCTGGATCGCCGTGCGGGCAACTCCTGAGGCCGTGGGCCTCTCCGGGGAGTTCAACAAGGACGCCGACACCCAAGTGCAGGGAATGACGTGCAACGAAGCGTTGAGAACTCCGGCCTTTTGGCTGTTCGGTTTGTCGTCGGCACTCTTTGGAATGCTCATCGGTGGCATCATGTTGTTCTACGAGTCCATCCTCCAGGAGCGCGGGTTTGGCGCGCAAACGCGCGATCTGGTTCTGGTGATTCAGACGGCGGCGGGTCTCGTCGCCAGCTTTGTCGGAGGCTGGGCAGGAATGCGCTGCTCGCTGGGAAAGCTGATGTGGCTCGCGATGGCAATGCTGACCGGCGCGCTGGTGCTCCTGGCGAACATCTCATCCCAGACCGGTGTGATCGTGTATGCCGCCACGATGGGAATCGCCGGAGCATTGATCACGGTGATATTCTTTTCCATTTGGAGTCATGCCTACGGCCAGGCGCACCTCGGCAAGATCCAAGGCGTCGCCCAGGGCCTGTGCATCGTGGCCGGCGCCTTTGGGCCACGTATCCTGGCCCAAGTCCATGTAACCACGGGTTCGTACAATCCCGCCTTTCTCGCCTATGCCGCGCTCAGCGCTGCACTGGGCGTGTGGGCCTGGTTTGTTCCAATCCCACGCGGTATCAAGCAACCATGACCAGACTCCATTGCTTTCGGGCCACGCCTTGTCCCCAGAGCGCCCTGTAGGTGGCCACGTTGCTGTTCATTGCCGCTGCATCCGCAGTCGGTCAAGATAGCGGTGCAAGAGCGCCCCGCGCTGACGCGGCCACCGAGTTTCGCAAGCTCGTGGGGGGTGTCTGGTGCGACCACTACAAGGGCAAACGAACGATGACGGTGCGGGAGGCGGCACAGCGACCATGGTCGCGAAAAAGCGGGGCGAAAGCGGGGTCGGTTCAGAATGGCGGTTAGTTAAGCCCTAATGTCTTTTGGCTTAGTGACTTCCGACGGGAGGTGCTGGGCAGCTTCTTCCACATGTAGGCCAAGCTTTGTCGGTGCATCCGCGCCAGCAGCGTTTCGACTTGGCGCTGGCTGGCTATGGCTTGCTGCAACCGGGCAAACTGCTCCCAGCTCAGGGCGACGGTGACGGTCTTCCCGCGACCCGATGGAACCACCGGCAACCCGGTCCGCCCTGCGCAGGGCCCTGTGGGAAGCCAGCGAAATGGCGGAAGGAGTGTCACCAGTGAGGACTGACCCCTACGACGTGGGCCAGGCCTCGTGGTCGGTTTCTCCCCGCCGACACTTGCCTGGATCGGCCATCGGAGGTCCAACCCGTTGCCGTCCGGCATGCAGCCTATGGCCGCACCAAGCGCCGGGTTACGGCGGCCAAACCACACAGAACCAGCGCCACCAGTGACGATGACGGCTCGGGTACTGCCGTCAAAGAACCGTCGACTTTGAACAGCGGGGCGACGTCGGTCGAAGTGCTTCCGCCGGCAAGGGTAATCCCGCTGAGCGTGGTCAGGTCAAGGGTGTTTTGCCCCACGGAGCGCCAGCGGCCGATCGTGCCCGTCGCGGGGAACACGGTGATCGAAGGGTTGCCGACGGTGTCGGACGGGGAGGTCGTTTGTTGGTACGCTCCCTGGTTGAGCGTGGTGTTGCCGTAGACTATCCAATAGCGCTTATCGGCTGCCAGACTGATCGCGCTGGGCGGCGTGAAGGCGACGCTGCCGAACGTGGTCGAACTGAGGCTGACGGTGCCAAGGTCGCCTACGAACGCGGTGGGGGCAGTGCCGGCGAGCGGGGAGCTAAACACCCCGGCAATCCACGTCATGGTCCCCACGTTACTCTTCAGCGATAGAGTCACCGAATCCACGCTCGCGCTGGATCCTTCCAAGTCGAACATCACAGCATCGAACGTGCCTGTCGAGGCGTTCCCGGACTTGTTGATCTGGGCCGGGGAAGCCGATCCCAAGGTGTTGATGATAACCGCCGCCTGAATACGCGGAAACCCCAGCAGGAACACCAACCCGAGCCACCACCAGGAACCGCCACGCATCGATTGGCGCTGCGCGCCATGATCCGCCGGATGGACGCCGTCTGCGGTGGAACCATCCAATCCTCGCAGACTCCGTTTCAAAATCGCTGCTTGGCCAACTTTGACGCTCCGCAGGTGGGATTCATGCTTCGTCTTCATGCGCTCCGTTCTTAGGTTATGGGTCCACTGAGGTGCTTAACAGGGCACCCCCGTCTGGGTGAGCGAAAATAGGGCGACCCAAGTCGGAATGTCAATGGTCCTATCCCACGTATCAGTGCTTCAGTGCTTGCTCCGTCTTCTCTTGATACTGTGGGCATTGGGCTTGCTTCGAAAAGGAGGACGGCAAAAGCGGAGGGAATCCGGGGGGTAGTGGTTTTGGGATTCGAAGG
>CAYYMW010000262.1:0-9940 GCA_964472515.1 uncultured Verrucomicrobiota bacterium
ATCCGCCTCAGCCTGCTCGCCGCCCTGGCGGCCACGAATGCCACCGCCGCCGATAATCCCCCCACCCCGCGCCGCCTCACCCGTGCGGAGAGTTTCCTCGGGATCCACTTCGATTTCCACGCCGGACCCGACTGCAAGGAGATCGGCAAGAACACCACCCGCGAGATGATCGAGACCGTGCTCGATCAGGTTCGGCCGGATTACGTGCAGACCGACTGCAAGGGCCATCCCGGGCTGTCGAGCTACCCCACCAAGGCCGGCAACCAGGCCCCGGGCTTTGTGGGCGATCCGTTGCGCCTCTGGCGGCAGGTGACCGCCGAACGCGGCGTGGGCCTCTACATGCACTACTCGGGGGTGTGGGATTCCGAGGCCATCCGCCTCCATCCGGACTGGGGCGTCATCAACGCCGACGGCAAAGTCAACGGCAACGCCACCTCCTTCTTCAGCCCCTACGCGGACCGGTTGCTCATTCCTCAATTGCGTGAACTGGCGGGGGATTACGGCGTCGACGGCGCCTGGGTGGACGGCGAGTGCTGGGCCTCCGCACCCGACTTCGGCGACGCCTCGCTCAAGGCCTTCCGCCAGGCGACCGGGATCGATTCCGTTCCCCGCAAGCCGGGTGACGCCCATTGGTACGAGTTTCTCCAGTTCAACCGCGAGGCTTACCGGAA
This sequence comes from uncultured Verrucomicrobiota bacterium, assembly GCA_964472515.1. Taxonomy (GTDB): domain Bacteria; phylum Verrucomicrobiota; class Verrucomicrobiia; order Limisphaerales; family J093; genus CAYYMW01. The sequence goes on from CAYYMW010000262.1 coordinate 672, forward strand.
GTACCTCCGCCACTACCTCGCCGAGGTGAAGCGGACGAATCCGGAAATGCAGTTGTGCAGCAATTGGGCGTTCACTGACCACATGCCCGAGGTGGTCTCTGCGCCAGTGGACTGGATCTCCGGCGATTACTCGCCCGAAGACAGCGTCAACTCCGCCCGGTTCTCGGCGCGGTATCTCGCCCGGCAAGGCAAGCCTTGGGACCTGATGGCGTGGAGCTTCGTCACCAAGGGAGCCCAGGGCCGCTCGAACCAGAAGTCCGCCCCGCAATTGATGCGCGAGGCGGCGGCGGTGCTTTCCCTCGGAGGTGGCTTCCAAGCCTACTTCACCCAGAAGCGGGACGGGTCCATACGCACTGAGTTCATGCCCATCATGGCCGAGGTCGCCAAGTTTTGCCGCGCCCGGCAGGCAGCGTGCCACCGCGCCTTGCCGGTGCCGCAGGTGGCCTTCCTCTATTCGACCGCCGCGCATTACCGCGAAAGCAACGGTCTCTTCCCGCGCGATCTCTCCCGTCTGCGCGGCACCTTGCAGTCGTTGCTGGAGAGCCAGTGGTCAGTCGAGATCCTGAGCGAACACAACCTCAGCAACCGCATGACCGAGTATCCGCTCATCGTGGTGCCGGAGACGGACTACCTCGAACCGGCCTTCAAGCAGGAGTTGGTCAACTACGCTGCCGCCGGTGGCAACCTGCTGTTGGTGGGACCGCGCACCGCCGCCCTGTTCGCCGGAGAACTGGGCGTCACCTTGGAAGGCAAGCCGGAGGATCAACCGCGTTTCCTCGCCCGCGCGGGCGCCTTGACCCCCACCAGGGGATCGAGCCAGACCGCGAAGCTCGATCCCAAGGCCCGCGTCGTCGGCCGACTTCACACTGCCAACGATGCGAGTTCGCCCTCGCAGCCCGCCGCCTCGGTGACCACCCTCGGCAAGGGCCGGATCGCGGCCACCTACTTCGCCTTCAGCCAAGGCTACCTCGGCGACCGCTCGGAAGCCGCGCGCGGCTGGCTTAACGATCTCGCTCGCGAACTCTTCCCCAAACCGCTCGTCGACGTCAAAGGCTCGTCCGACGTGGATGTGGCGGTGAACCGCATCGGCGGCAAACTCGCCATCAACTTGGTGAACACCGCCGGCCCACATGCCAATACCGAGGCCCCGCTGCACGACTCCATCCCGCCAGTTGGCCCGCTCGACCTCACCCTCCGTCTTCGCGCCAAGCCCGCCAGGATCACGCTGGAACCCGGCGGAACACCCCTGCCCTTCAAGCATGCCAACGGGGAGACCCGCCTCACGCTGCCCAGACTGGAGATCCACAGTGTAATCCTGGTGTCTGAGAAATAGCCCTGGCGACGGCGGATGGGCAAGGGCCGGACATTGAGCCACTTTCCCCTCCTGGCATCGCGGTTCGATCAATGAACAAATGGCAGATCATCAGTCCGCTGGCGCTCTTGACTGCGGTGGGCTTGCTCGTGGCCATGGTTCACGGAAGGCACCAACACCGTGCCTACGTTACCGCCCAGACCCGCATGGTCGGCCAGGAGTTGATCGCTGCCACCAACTCCCCGCGTTTGGTGAACGGGGATCGGGCCTTCACGCGGAGCCTTTCCATGTTTCTTGCCTCCCCCGCCAGGGTGTCGAACGTCCAACTTGGCGATGAGCCCCCCTCCCTTCGGCGACGGCACTGCCTGCAGTTGGCTGAGCCTTACCAATGCCGCCGGGAGACGCCTGCGGGTCAGGCTCGGTTTGACCCCGTCCTTTGAGCGTTTCCGCATCGTCAGTTACTGGGATGGCTCGGTGCCTGGTCCCGTGAGCAGCGCCCCATAGGCCGAAATGACCGCTCCTGACGGGTTGAAACGCAAGCCGGGTTCATTCTGCTTTGTTATCTGGAGACCAATGACTTACGAGTCTAAACCCAGGGTGCTTTGCCGGCTGGCCTCCGCATTCCGCCCTTGCCACGGCCCCGGTTTGGGCCTACTGGTAGGCTCCGTCTAGATGACCAAACTTGCATGTCACTATTAGCAGGCAAACTCGGAATTGTCTTCGGTGTCGCCAATAAGCGCTCTATCGCCTGGGCCATCGCCCAAGCTTGGCACCAAGCTGGCGCACGCCTCGCCTTCACGTATCAAGGCGAGCGGCTCAAGGATAATGTCGAGGAACTGGCGGGCAGCTTCGGCGCCGACACCCTGATTCTTCCTTGCGACGTTACTCGCGATGCCGACATTACCCGCGTGTTTGGCGAGGTGCAGATGGCCTACGGCAAGCTCCACCTGCTCTTGCACTCGGTAGCGTTCGCGCCCCGGGACGCCCTCGAGGGCCGGTTCGTCAACACCTCGCGCGAGGCCTTCCGCATCGCGCACGATGTCAGCGCCTACTCCCTGGTCGCCTTGGCGCGCGCCGCGGAACCGCTGATGACCGAAGGCGGGAGCATTCTGGGCCTGAGTTACTACGGGGCCGAAAAGGTGGTGCCGCACTACAACATCATGGGGGTGGCCAAAGCCTCGCTCGAAGCCTGCACGCGTTACCTGGCGTATGACCTGGGTCCGCAGAAGATCCGCGTCAATTGCATCAGCGCCGGCCCGGTCAACACGCTCGCCGCCCGTGGTATCGCGGGCTTTAACGACATGATCCGGCACTACGAGACTCACTCCCCGCTCAAGCGTAACGTCACCCTCGATGAGTTGGGCGCCACGGGCACCTTCCTGGCCAGCGACGGCGCCGCCGCGATCACCGGCCAAGTACTCTATGCCGACTGCGGCTACCAGATCATGGGCATGTAACCCGGGGGGGTACTGACGCTCCAGGTAACCGCAGCAAATCCACATCAGACCGAGCGCCTCGCGGAATCACCGTAAGTCGTATTGTAGGTCTCCCCCGCCTCCGGCTGGGAAGTCTGTGGACAGGGCACCCCCGCCACTTGGGCCTGGGCGTCCGGCTAAGTCGTCGCCCGCTGCTACCGTGCTTCACCCATGAGTTCGAGCACCCCGAAGCGCTCGGGCACGTGGAAGCTTCCGTTGAGAGTGGGACGCCAGGCGAGAAACGCCTTGTTCGCGCGGTCACAGCGGTAGAGGTTGAGCCGGTAACGTTTGGCGGCCCCGGGGCGACCGCCCCCGATGGCGGCCCAGGGAATCCGCACCTCGGCGATCCAGACGTGCCGGGTGGCGTCCACCTTCACCGCGGACTCGAAATGGCTGTTCCACTCGAAATCGCTGTCCGGCCGGCGAAGCCGCACATCCAACCGTTCGTTGGTGGGCGCCACCTCGTACTCGGTGTAATGGTTGATGTTCTCCCAATCGCTGCCGATGAACGCCTCCACCACATCCTTGTCCCACAGCCCAAGCCGTTTGGTGGCCGAGACGGGCTCGAAGACCGTGAGCGTGGTGTACGGCGCCTCGTAGGCGAGGTAGAGGAACTGGTCCGACCAGATGGCACGGACGCGCGTACTGACCTCGGGCCGCGCCTGGCCGGTTCGCGTCTCGGAGTCGAGATAGGCGGGGGCAGCCTTGGCCCAAGCGGGTTTGTCGAGGTTGCCGTCCAGCTTCAGATCCGCGTCGATGCGGACAGCCTTGAGCACGGGCGCGGGAAGAGAGCGGGCCAGCAGACGGCGGGCGTTGTCGAAGTAAATCTTGCGCAGCACGTCGTTGGGCAGGCCGATCGAACTGATGTTCCAATCGCCTTGAATGGGCGTCATGTGCGGCCAATCGCGGTCGTTGGTTTCCAGCCAACGCCAGTGCTTCTCGTAAAAGACCTGTGCATCGCGGTCGGTGGGAGGAGGTTCGTTGCCGCTGCTGCCGAGGATTAGTCGCTCGTCCACCATGAAGTCGGTGGCAAGGAGGATGCGATCCTGGTGCTTGGTGAAAAGCGCCCGGACTTGGGCGGGATCGTGCCGCCCAATCTCCGGAATGCGCGCCGCAAGGTCTGCCATCATGTTGGGGTACCGGGAAAGCGAAGCGTCCACCCAGTCGAGTTCCTCGGCGTTATTGGCGAAGTGGACGCACACGAAGGTGGTCGCCGGATGACGTGCGACGACGCGGTTCAGCGCCTCCAGCAACTCCTTCCACGCAGGATAACGATCCTGATCCCCAAACCACCAATTCTTGTGATCTTTAAGCTCCTTCCAGCGCTCATTTTTGTCATCGAACGGCAGCCAGAAGGCCTTGGGATCGGCCACGTGGATGGATACCGGCAGGCCCAACTCACCACAGCGTTTCCACACGGGGTCGAGCTTCGGATCGTCCACGCGGATGAGCTTGCCCTGTCCATCCTTCAGGTAGAGGCCCAGGCGCTTGTACTCCTTCAGTCCCGCGGCCCCGAGGCGGAAGGCCTCTTCGACCTGCCGCACCGCGCGTTCGCTGAAATCCGGCGCGCCCCACCCGGCATAGTCGAGGCTGAAGTAGGTAACGAACCGGCCCGGGGCACGCTCGTCCGCCAGGGCCTTGTTGCGTTCGAACTCCGAAGTGCCCCCGTCGGCCTTGGTCACGGCGCCGCCGCTGAGGTTCACCGCCACGCCCAAGCCTACGGAATCCATGATCCGCACCGCGCGCTCGACGAAGGCCGGCGTCATGGTGATGTGTTGGTGCAGATCGATCAGCCGATGCTCGGCGCGCCATTGTTGGGGGGTGCCGGAAGGGGCATCCCCGGCGGCAAACGAGACGCAGCCGCACAGGACCAGCGTGACGGCAAGCAGCAGGGGAAATCCAAGGATCGGCAGGAATGGTTGGGATTTCATAGGTCAGACGATCATTGCCGCAGCCTACTGTCGCCCGGCGAATTTGGCCAGCCCGGTGTTGCGCCAGCGCCGGCCCGGCCTGCGTTGCGGCTCATCCTGGCGCGGACGCCTACTTGCGGGATGAAATGTGATGCGATTTGATGCTTGCCAAGGCACGGCCTTGTGAGAGAAACGCCGCATGCCTGAATGGCTTGCGGTCATCATCCTCGGCATTGTCGAGGGCATCACTGAATTTCTGCCGGTTTCCTCAACCGGTCATCTGCTGCTGTTTCAGCATTGGCTGCCGGAGCAAAGCGACGCCTTCAACGTGGGCATCCAGTCGGCGGCCGTGGTCGCGGTCATCGCGGTGTTTCACCAACGGCTGCGGGAGATGGTCACCCGCTGGCGTGACAAAGAAGTGCGCGATTACACCCTGAAGCTGGGCTTGGCGTTGGGGATTACGTTGGCGGGTGGGGTTGTTCTTAAGCTGCTGCACTTCAAGCTGCCGAAGACCGTGGCCCCGGTCGCCATCGCCACGCTGGTGGGAGGGGTGCTGTTTCTGGTGGTCGAAAGGTGGTTGAAAGGCAAGAACCCCAAACTGGAGATCACGTGGGCCATGGCGGTCGCGATGGGCTTGGCCCAACTGGTGGCGGCGGTCTTCCCCGGCACCTCGCGCTCGGGCATCACGATCCTGATCGCGCTGGTCATGGGCTTGGGACGGACCCCGGCGACGGAGTTCGCCTTCCTCCTCGGCGTGCCCACGTTGGTGGCGGCCGGGGCGGTGGAAATGCTGGGCGCGCTGCGCCATCCGCCGGCGCAACCCGAGCACTGGGGCATGATCGCCCTGGGGAGCGTGGTCGCGGCGATCACGGCCTTCGGCGCGGTGAAATGGCTGCTCAAGTTCGTCGAGACCCACACCTTCGTCGCGTTCGGCTGGTACCGGATCGTCCTCGGCGGCCTGATTCTGCTTTTCGCTTCGACCGGCGCGAAGTAGCGGGCGGGCGGAGGTCTTGAACCCCAGGACGGTTCAGTTCGGTCTGGGTCTGCCAACGGCTTATCGTCCGGCTGCCGGAGGCAATTCCACGCGTCGGCCGGTGCGGGCGGATTCGCGGGCGGCATCGAGGATCTCCGTGGCGATCAAGTTGACCTCCAGCGAAGAAAGACCGGAAGGACGAAGCTCACCACGCACCACGGCCGCGAGGTAGGAGAGCGGATCTGTGTTGGGCGCAGCCAAAGGCGGCACCGGCGCGTCCGCTTCAGCGGTCTTGGCGGTGCGCAAACGGAGGCGATTCTGCTCCGGCACCAGCACATATCCGGTACGTCCGTAGACCTCCATGTCCTTGCGGTTGTAGGGCCAGTTCCATGAAGCCTGGATGATCCCCTGCGCGTGCGGATAGGTGAGGACAATCGTCGCCTCATCGTCGACTTTGGGGTAGACTTCGGGCTTGATCTGCTGGGTCACGGCGAAGACCGAAGTGGGGCGTTCGCCCAGCATCAGCCAGGTGATCAGGTCGGCGCCGTAGCAGCCAAAATCCGCGAGCGCGCCGCCGCCGTTCAGGACCGGATCGGTGAGCCATTCCAAGAACGCCGCCGAGCAGCCGATCTCCTTGGGGCCTTGATGCCCGTCGTGGACCACGATCTTGCGAGGTTCGCCGATCTCCTTTTTCTCGTGAACCAGCGCGTACGCCGCGTGGTTGGCGGGGTACCAGGTGGTCTCGTAGTTCACCACCACCTGAATGCCTCCTTTGCGCGCGGCGGCGGCGATGGCGCGGGCGTGTTCCATGCTCACCGCCAGGGGCTTCTCCATCATCACGTGGATGCCCTTGGCCGCACAGGCTTCCACCACCCGCCGGTGATCGTAGGTGCTGGTAAAAGTGGCCACCGCCTGGATGTCGGCCTTGGCGAGCATTTCTTCCAGGCTCGCATAGAAGAGGTTGGTATCGAGTTTATAGTCCCTGGCGTACCGGGCGGCCAATTCGCGGTCCGGTTCGACAATGGCGGCCAACTGGACATCCTGCCGGGTGCTGGCTGAGGGAATGAAGCCGCGGGCGTGGTCGTGGACCAGGCCAACGATGGCATAGCGCACCGGGGCGCCGGCACACGGAACAGCCAGGGTGGCCAAGGCGAGCAGGACGGCAAGCAGGGCGGTCGACAAACGCATCTGCCAACCCAACCCCGGCTCCGCGCGGGTGGCAAGCCCAAACCGGGCCGTGGTCGCGCCCAGCCAACGGTTCCCGCGTCCTAAATCATGCCACTGCGCAGGGCGCCCTCGAGCGCGATCCGGGCCTCCTCAAGGCCGGGCAACGCAGGCGCGAACTTGAGCTTGATCCCGCAGGTCTCCGCCACTCCTTTGAGGGACTCCAGCAAGTAGGGATTCGAGCAATGAATCGCCCCCGGACGCTTGCCGGTTTTCTGCATGGCCTCCGTGAGGGCGTTCCTTCCCGTCTCCCAGATCGTTTCGTCGCATCCGTGCAGAGCAAATCCCAGCACCATGCCGGTCTGGGCATCGGTGACAATGCCGAGTTTGCCAAAATACGGCCGCTCCCGGTCGGAGATGGTGAAATCGGAGAAGAAAGCGTCCGTCTCCCATGCCAGCTTGCTGTCCTGGGGGAGCTTCACCAACTGCGGGGCGAGGGTCCCTGACAGCGGCAACGGCACCGGCTCGGGGGTCGGCGGCACCTTGACCGGCAGCCAGCGCAGATCCTCCGGTTTCAATACCCGGCCGGGCTCCCAGGCTCCGCGAGGAAAAAACGCGTACGTGCCCGGCGGCCGGTGATCGGAAAGCGAGGGCTGCTCCCTGAGCAGCGGGGCAAAGGCCATGACGCGCCGCATGTCGGCCAGAAAGGTCTCGGCTTCAGCCTGCGTGAAATGCCAGGGATAGTAGCCCGGGCTGTGGGCGCGAAAGGAAGGGTATACCTGTCCCTTGCGGGCGTGTGGCCGGTATCCGTGAGTCTTCAGGTGGGCGCGGTCTCCCGGGTCGATCTCGGTGCTGCTGTTAAGGTAGAAGCGGGCGCAATCCTGCATGAACATCGGGTCCAAGCCGCGAATATCCGGTTCTTCCGCCGCCATTTGCAGCACGCTGCGCACTCCCTCCACGCCCCGGTACACCACCAACCCGAAACACTCGCGATTGCGGCCCAGCACGCAGGCCAGGCGGACGTTGCCCGTGGCTTCGTCCTCGATGCCCAGCATGTCGCAATCCCACATGTGGCGCCACGGCTGCATGGCGCAAAACTCCGAGGTGGCCTGCATGAGGGCCGTCCAGGTTTCCGGTTTCACCGGCGGTGGCTTGAGTGCGCTTTGCGGTCTTCGCATGCGCCGAATCTAGGGCTTGCTCCTTCGTTGTCCAGTCCCGCTTGCCGGCGGGGTCGGGCGCGGCCCGCCACGCTGGCCGGGTGCCCCACGCTCAAGACGCACCGGCGATTCCATGCCAAACGCCGCCAGGAACGCCTCCACCGGCGCCGCAATCCGCACCGGCCGCCTCAGAAAGGGATCCTCGTATTCGAGTCCGACCGCCCGCAGACCGAGCGGATAATCCGCCCGCTCCCGCCGGCCAATCTCGCCGGCCGCTCCCGCGTCGGGCCCGTAAAGCTCGTCTCCCACCACCGCGTGGCCGGCGGCGAGCAGATGCACCCGTATCTGGTGGGTCCGACCGGTGTATGGCCGGGCCTCGACGACGGACCATTGCCCCGCCGTAGCCACCATCCGGAAGGCCGTCTCGGCTTCCTTTCCCCCTTTCTCATCCACCACGACGCGGCCAATCTGGCGCGGGTCCGGTCCCAGGCTCGCCCGGCACACCCATGCGGCCGCCTTGGGGCATCCATGCACCACCGCCAGGTACGTCTTGGTCATGCGGCGCGATTCGAAGAGGTCACCGTAACTATTCACCGCCCCCAGACTCTTGACCATCAACAGAACGCCGCTCGTATCTCCATCCAGGCGATGCACGTGGCGCAAGAACTTCAGATTACGCGACCGCGCCCAGAAGTCGCCGTGGGCAATCGACGAAGTGATCGCCGCCGCCAGATTCCGCGAAGTCCTCTGCCAGGAGTGCGGCACCAGCAACCAACCGGCAGGCTTGTCGATGGCCATGACCGACCGGTCCTCGTAGAGGATGTTCAGGCGGGTTGTCTGCCGGCCGGTGCCGAGTTCAATGTAAGGCGTGCGCGCCACAGTGGAGACAGTCTAACGCCCCCGAGTCCCGCTGGCCAACGCGATTGTGTCGCTGAGCACGACTCCTCTCCGCGAGGCGTCAGGCCCGCGTCCTGCGCCATCGGACCCGGCCTCACGGAGAAATCGTTGGGTTCCGGCTCGGCCTCCCGGTTCCGTTCGCGGGAAGGAAATCAGCCACCACCTGCCCGGTTTCATTCCTGACGGCTGACTTGCCCCGGTCCACGTTCCCAAAACGGGAGGCGGGAGCGGGTTCTGCGGCGCCGCGCGGCCAGTGCCAAGGAGATGCCAGGGGTCGTCCCATGATGGCGTCACTCGGAGTGTGTCACGGTCTCCCCCCAAGGCTGGACAAGACGACCCGTGCCGGGGGGGGGCCTGAGGTCGGGGGGCTGGGCGTAAGAC
>CAYYMW010000263.1:0-9878 GCA_964472515.1 uncultured Verrucomicrobiota bacterium
CCCGCCGCCACCGATCCAACCCCGCATGGGGTTGTGTCCTTCCCCCCCTCGCATGGCAATCGATTCCGTCGCAGCCCGAGTCTAGGAGAGCCACAACCCGTTCCGGGTTGATCGTCATGGGGGGCTGCTGACCCAACGTAGGCTCGTGGTCGAGCCAACGTTGGGCTGGGGGCCGCAAGCCCGTTGGGCTTGGACCGTCCATCTCCGACCAACGGGCCAAACGCCCGCCCTCCGCAATGTTGCCCTCCGCAGGAGCGCCCTGCGCAGGCGTACCGCCTATCGCCATCCGCAATCCCGCCGTCCGCAGGACCGTGCGCCAAACCGCCCCCAGCGCCTCGGCGCGCGCGGCATCGATCCGGTGCGCATTTCCCCAGTTGACGCCCCTTGCGGCGAGCAGGACATTCGAGCGGGTCGGCGTGAACTGTATGATGCCCATTTGCAGGGACCTGGACCAGGTCCGGCGAGGCGATGTCCGTGGGCGGACATGGCCGGAAGCGCCTGCGTCCGCCGGGCGGCGCTGGTTCGTTGCCCGGGCTCCGTGGTCAGCGCGTCTGCTGGCGTCTCCCCGCCCCCAGGGAGACCGGACTTTCCAGATTCATCCCCATCAGGACTCCGCCCACTATGTCCCTCGCCCCTCGCCGCGCAACCTGCCACCGCCCCTCGGATTCTGGAAGCGTCGCCACCCGCCTGAATGAACCCCGCTGAACTCACCCGCGCTTGCCCGGTTTGCGGTGCAGTCGAAGCGCAGCCCTACTTGGAAAAGGCGGGCATGCGCCTGGTCCGGTGCGTCGGTTGTGGCATGGTCTACGTGAACCCGGTCCCCCGCCCATTCGCCACCGGCGAGTACTACGACGCTGCAGGCACCGACTACTACCTCTCTCCCGCCAAGCTGGAGAGTGACTACGCGGACGTGCGTTTCCAACGCGAGCTCAAGCTCTTCCGGCGGTACTGCACCACCGGGGCCGTGCTGGACGTCGGTTGCTCCTCGGGTGCCTTCCTGTACCAGCTCAACCGGCGGTTTCCCGGCCAATACCAGATTCTCGGCACCGACGCCAGCGGCCCCCCACTGGACTACGCCGAGTCGCGGGGCGTGTCCGTAGTCCGGGGCGATTTCCTCGCGCAAGACTTTGGGGAACAACGCTTCGACGCCGTCACCTTTTGGGCCGTGCTCGAGCACCTGGCCGAGCCGCGGCGTTTCCTCGAAAGGGCATGGTCCCTGCTCAGGCCCAACGGTTTCTGCTTCATCGTCGTGCCAAATCTGGATGCGCTGGCCATGCGCCTGCTCGGGGCGCGCTACCGGTATGTTTATCCCCAGCACCTGAACTACTTCTCCCGGGCAACGCTGCGGCGGTTGGTCACGCCGCGCTTCGCCCCCCTGCGCCTGCGGTCCACCAACTTCAACCCGGTGGTGATCTGGCAGGATGGGCGCCGGGGAGACACGGCGGACGTACCCAACCGCGAACGCGCGGAGTTGCTCAAGCGCACCACCGCCGCCAAGCAGAATCCATGGCTCAAACCGGTTTTGGCCGCCTACCGGCTCACCGAATGGGCCTTGGGCGCCATGAACTTGGCGGATAACCTGGCCCTCGTGCTCCGCCGGGTCGATTCCCCGCTCCCACCGGCCTGGCCGGCAGACTGCCGAAATTCTCCGACAAGTCGTTGACACCCGCCCGGGATTGTGGTTTTATTCACGGCCTTTCGACATAGGCATTTATGTACGCAGTCGTAGAAACAGGCAGCAAACAGTACCGGGTGGCCGCCGGAGACGTTCTCGAAATCGAGCGCTTGGCGACCGAGGCGGGGCAACCCGTCACCTTCGACCGGGTGCTGCTGGTCAACAATGAGGGGGCCTTGTCCGTGGGGACTCCGACCGTCGCTGGCGCCACTGTCGTGGCGGATGTCGTTGAACACAAACGCGGCACCAAGAAAATCGCCTTCAAGATGAAGCGGCGCAAGGGGTATCACCGCAAGGTCGGTCACCGGCAGGAACTGACGGTGGTCAAGGTGAAGGAAATCAAGCTTTAAGCATTTAGGTTATGGCACACAAGAAAGGTGGCGGCAGTAGCCGCAACGGGCGCGACAGCGCAGGCAAGCGTCTCGGCGTCAAGGAATTCGGCGGCCAGGCCGTCACCGCGGGCAGCATCCTCGTCCGCCAGCGTGGCACCAAGTTCGTCGCCGGCCAGAACGTCGGCGTCGGCCGCGATTGGACTCTCTATGCCGAAATCGACGGCAAGGTCCGCTTCGACAAGGACGGCAAGCGCGTCAACGTGGACGCCGCCGCCGCACCAGCTGCCAACTAGCACGATCCTTTTGTCACAAGGGCGAGGTCTTTAGCCTCGCCCTTTTTTGTTGGCGGGACTACCCCCGCGCCTCCATCGCATGTTTATCGACGAAATCAAAGTCTACGCCCGGGCCGGCCACGGCGGCGCGGGTTGCATTGCGTTCCAGCGTGAGGCGTACCGGCCCAAGGGCGGGCCCAGCGGCGGCAATGGCGGTCGAGGCGGCAGCGTGATCCTGCAGGGCGACCGCGATATCAACAACCTCATCGCCCAGTACTTCCAACCCCGTCTCCTCGCCGAAAAAGGCCAGAGCGGTCTGGGCAAGGGCATGGATGGACATGCCGGCAAGGACTTGGTGGTCAAGGTGCCGTGCGGGACCCTGGTTTGGGGCTTGGGGCCGTCCAAGGCGCCGGGCGCGGAGGCCGAGGAGGAATCCACCCCCGAGCCCCCGGCTGTGCTCCCGGCTTCCCCTTCGCGCCGGCCCCTTCTGCGTACCTCCGCCGGCGTGCGCGCCATGGAGATCGATTTCTCCGCCGAGGAACCGGACGCGAAACCCGCCACCAAGCCCAACCGCGACGGGGCCACGCTGGTGGCCGATATAGTCGAGCACGGCCAGCAGTTCGTCCTGTGCCAGGGCGGCCGGGGTGGGTTGGGCAACCGCAACTTTGCCACCGCCCGGCGTCAGGCGCCCCGCTTTGCCCAACCCGGCGAGCCAGGCGGCGAGGGCGATTATCTCTTTGAGCTGCGGATGATTGCCGAGGTGGGTTTGGTCGGTTTTCCCAATGCGGGCAAGTCCACCCTGCTGACCGCCATCAGCAAGGCCCGTCCGAAGATCGCCCCCTATCCTTTCACCACCCTCCATCCGCAGATCGGCATTGTCGAGTACGCTGACTGGCACCGGCTGACCGTTTGCGACGTCCCCGGCCTCATCGAAGGCGCGCATCAAAACGTCGGCCTCGGCCATGCCTTTCTACGACATATCGAGCGCTGCCGCGTCCTGGTCGTGCTCCTCGATATGGCGGCCACCGACGGGCGAACTCCTTGGGACGACCACCAGCAGGTCCTTCGCGAACTCGAGCTGTATGACCCGGGTCTGTTGGAGCGCCCCCGCTTGGTCGTGGCCAACAAGATGGACGAACCGGCAGCGGCCAAGAACCTCGCCGCCTTCAAGCGCCGCGTCCGCAAGACTCCGGTCCTGACCATGTCCGCCGAGCTCGGCGAAGGCGTCGAGGAGTTCAAGCAGGCCATCCGTCAGGCCGTCGAAAAGGCCCCGGTAGTCCAGCTCCATTAGCCCCCCTGCGGGTTGCCCCTCGAGTGGTGCGGGTTCGGCGGCGCAGGCGGCGCCCGAACCTGCTGCCAACCGGTTCGCCCCGTGGTGCGTCCCAACGCGCCGCTTGACTCCCCTGCCCCAGCGTGGCACCAAGGGACCAGTCCAAAGACGCACACCATGAACCGATCCGCCTTCTCCCCCTCGTTGCTCATCGCCGCACTGCTGGCGGCGCTCTCGCTGGCCCCGTCCGGCTTCGCGCAAGGCAACCGGCCGCCGCAATTCGCCTCGCCGGAGGTTGCGGCTGACCGCCGCGTCACCTTCCGCCTCCATGCCCCGAAGGCCGAGGCCGTCCGCCTGAACGCTGGCGACATTCCCAACAGCCAGGGCGCGACGCTGACCAAGGGCACCAATGACGTCTGGGAGGTCACCCTCGGCCCGCTCGAGCCTGGCGCCTACCGCTACACCTTTAATGTGGATGGCGTCGCGGTCGTGGACCCGCGCAGCGCCGCCCTGAGCGAGTCCAACAACAACCTCTGGAGCCTCGTCACCGTGCCCGGCTCGGAGTTCATGGACACCAAGAATGTGCCGCACGGGGCCGTGGCGGCGGTGACCTATTATTCGAGCACCTTGCAGCGCTTCCGCCGGATGCACATTTACACGCCGCCCGGCTATGAGGCGGGCAAGGGCAAGTATCCCGTGTTCTATCTCCTCCATGGCGCTGGCGACTGCGACGAAGCCTGGACCTCCGTCGGCCGCGCCGGGTTCATCCTGGACAACCTGATCGCCGCGAAGAAGGCCAAGCCGATGGTGGTGGTCATGCCGGCGGGGCATACCCGCGCCTCCTTTGGCGGCCCGCGCCCGGCCGCCAACGTGGACGAGTTTGCCAACGACTTCCTGGGCGACATCATGCCCTATGTCGAGTCGCACTACCGCGTCCTCACCGACCGACCGCACCGCGCCATGGCCGGCCTCTCCATGGGCGGCGGGCAGACGCTCAACATCGGCATCCCGAACCTCGACAAGTTCGGTTACCTGGGTGTGTTCAGTTCGGGAATCTTCGGCATGTTCCCCGCGCGCGGCGCCACCAACGCCCCCACCGGCCCCACCTGGGAAGAGCGCAACCTGAAGGCCCTCGACGACCCGAAGCTCAAACCAGGCCTGAAACTCCTCTGGCTCAAGACTGGCAAGGACGACTTCCTCATCGAAACCTCGCGCAAGAGCGTGGAACTCCTCAAGAAGCACGGTTTCAACGCCGTCTACGCCGAATCCGAGGGCGGTCACACCTGGCTGAACTGGCGCGACTACCTCATCGAGTTCACGCCGCAGTTGTTTCAATAAGCGGCGCGCGGGTGCTCTTCCATCTGCCAGCACCCGGCCTGACCCAACGAAAAGCCGGTTCCCGGGTTTTCACAGGAACCGGCGAAGTTGTTGGTGGCAGGCTGAGGTCCCAGCCTGGGCCGGTTAGCCCAGATCCCGGATGCGCTTGGCGATGTCCGTGTTCACCGAGTGGTACGGCTCGGTGAGGTTGCCCGAGGCGAACGTGCGGGTCCGGGTGGCTTCGGAATCGTCCGCGCCAATCGCCCCGTTGAACATGTTCATCAGGTACTCGATCCCCACCCGCGACGGCTTCATCAGCATCGGGTCGTAAAACGACGGATGATCAGCGAATCGCATGAGACAATTCGGGGCTTGACGCAAGAAAAGGAGCGTCGTCTACTGGGCCAGTACCAATAAGCCGAGGTAATCGGACAAACCCGGTTGCGTTTGGAGCTGGCCTGCTGGCAAGCATGAGCCTGTCGGTCTGCCGGGAATTGGTCCGCATTTGCGGTCGCCTTTTTAGAGGACGGTTTGAAGTCTGACACGACCATGAAACGAGTATGCCGAACTACAACCGGAGCAATCGCCTTCCTGACCTGTGCCTGTCTTCTGGGTGCTCCTGGTAATCTGAAATGGACAACTCAAACCGGAGGACCGGTCTCTTCCCTGCCTGCGCTTGGTTCACTCGGAATAGTATACGTGGGCTCTCAGGACGGGACGTTGTACGCGTTGGACACCACCACCGGGCATGAGGTGTGGAGTTTTCCAACCGGGAATCCGGCTGGCTCGTCTGCCGCTTTGGGCCTCGATGGCACAGTCTATGTCGGTGGTGTTGATCCTTCATCGCAGGAGGGAAGGCTCTACGCGCTTGACGGAGCCACGGGGGCGATCAAGTGGCAGGTCAGAACAAAGGCCTGCCCTGGCGCCGCACCCGCGCTGGGGGCCAATGACCTCGTCTACGTGAGTTTAGAAGCTGGGACGGTCATGGCTTTGGAGGCGGCGACCGGAATCACCAGATGGGAGATGCAAGCCTTCGGCACCGTCACCGGTTCACCTGTGGTTGCAGCAAACGCAACCGTCTATGTCGGGGGAAACAGCCTGCTCGCCTTGGACGGCAGCACGGGCGCGCGAATATGGGACACTCTCTTGGACAATACCGTCTTGAGCTCCCCTGCTGTCGGTGCCAGTGGGAGGATTTATGTCGGTATGGGACGCAAAGTCAGGGCCTTCGACTGCAATACTTGGACGATGCAATGGGAGTTCCTTGCTGCTAACAGTGTCTATTCCTCCCCGGCGATTGGAGCGGACGGCACAGTCTATTTCGGATCGCTCGATGATAAGGTATATGCTCTCAACGGGGCATCGGGTGCCAAGCTATGGGAGTTTCCGACCCAGGGGGATGTCTACGCATCTCCGGTGCTCGTGGCCGACGGGACCGTGTACGTGGGTTCGATGGACTCCAACGTGTATGCGCTGGACGGCGCCACTGGTTCGATACGATGGGCTTCTGCAACCGGCGGAGGCGTGAAATCTTCTCCGGTTGTAGGACCGGATGGCACGCTGTATGTGGGCTCGAATGATGGGCGAATCTATGCGATCGAGGGAACGGCACCCTTGGCGGAAACGCCTTGGCCGATGCAAGGTCGCAACGCGCGCCGACAGGGTAGCGCCGAGTTTGCTGGCGCTCCCCGTGTCCTGACGCCGCCGGTCGATCAGGAGGTTGCCTTGGGATGGACCACGACGCTGAGTGTTCTTGCGGGTGGGAGCGGCCCGCTTAGGTATCAGTGGCAGCGCGATGGCATCGACCTAGTCGACACGGAGCGCTTTACCGGCTCACGGTCTTGCCGCCTGCGCGTCGCTGAGCTGCGGGCCGAGGATGCCGGAGTCTACCGCGTCGTCGTTACATCCGAAGCAGGCGGCCCCGTCTCGGCCGAAGCCCGGCTCTCGCTGCGGTCTCCCAACCCTGGTGAGCTCCGGTGGGCCAGCTACTTGGGCGCGGCCTTCGACTTCGCGCCGGCACTGGGATCCGACGGGTCACTCTACGTCACCGCAGGCTACAACACCTATGCGCTGGAGGCCGCCACCGGTTTGAGGGAATGGATCTTCAGGGCAGCGGGCCTCGCTGGCTCGTATGTGACAGTCGGTAAGGATGGCACGGCCTACCTCGGAGCGTCCGACTACAAGATCTACGCGCTGAACGGAGCGACGGGGGGCAAGCGGTGGGAATTCAAGACGGGCAACATTGTCGGTTCCGCTGCGGCCCTCGGGGAGGACGGCACGCTCTATGTTGTCTCGGGAGACTCGAAGGTATACGCGCTCGACGAGGCCGTCGGCACGGAAAAGTGGGTGTTCCGCATGCTTCCGTCGGGCACGGCTCTCGCCTCGGCCATCGTGGCGGATGGGCTGGTCTATGCGGCCTCAGGTTCCTACGTGTACGCGCTGGAGGGGACCAGCGGGGCGAAGTTGTGGGAATGCCGACTGAACGGTCAAGTTGCTTCGTCCCTGGCCATGGGAACAGCGCGGACACTCCTGGTCGGCGCCGCCGATTCCAAGCTCTATGCGGTTGATGCTGCCACCGGCACGAACAAATGGGAATTTCGGACAGGCGGCGAAGTCAGATCCTCTGCGGCCGTCGGACCTGACGGCACGGTGTATGTCGGGTCGAACGACAACAAGCTCTACGCGCTCGACGGGGCGAACGGCGCAAAGCGATGGGCGTTCACGACTGGCGGTGACGTGCGATCGTCGCCCGCACTTGCGGCCGACGGCACCGTGTACGTCGGATCGCTTGACCAAAAGGTCTACGCACTGGAAGGCGCCAGCGGTGCCAAGAAATGGGAGTTCATGACCGGGAAGCCGATCCTGGCTTCGCCGACTATTGGGGCGGATGGCACGGTGTATATTGGCTCATCCGACGGGAGGGTGTACGCGATCGTCGGGGGCAGCCCACCGGCTGAGGCACCCTGGCCAATGGCAGGCAATAACGCCAGGCACACCGGTCTTGCCCCGGCCCTTGCCACCGGGCCGTCGTTGAAGGCAACCTTGAACGACAAACAGAGCTTGGCGTTATCCTGGTCTGCCTCGGGGAACGCGGAGTTCCTGCTGGAATGGACCGGGCAGTGGACGCCGCCGCAGTGGACTCCAACGGACGCGACGATCGATTGGGCTGACGGCACTTGTCACGCCGTTGTCCCGATCTCGGAGGGAACCCGCTTCTATCGTTTGCGAAGCACCAAGTAACAGGCCACATCAGTGACCCGCCGTCAGCAGCCCTGAGGTCCCCAACGGAACCGTTGGCTCCTCGCCCCACGTGTGCCGGGTTGTTATACCGCCCCAAGGAGGATGACCAACCCTTCAGCGGTCGCGAACAAATCCGGCCCGCCAACCTGGCTGGAGCCGCTGCGCCAAGACGCTCCCCTGGAGACTGCCTAGCTCAGATACCGGATGCGCTTGGCGATGTCCGTGTTCACCGAGTGGTAGGGCTCGGTGAGGTTGCCCGAGGCGAACGTGCGGGTCCGGGTGGCTTCGGAGTCGTCCGCGCCAATCGCCCCGTTGAACATGTTCATCAGGTACTCGATCCCCACCCGCGACGGCTTCATCAGCATCGGGTCGTAAAACGAAGGATGGATTGCGCGGGCGTGGATGAGCCCCCAGCGGTCACGGAACGCGTTGCCCGGGAAGCTCGAGACGTGGAACCCGTTCTTGTTGTTCCACTGCATGATCGACACGGCATTGCTCTGGCCGTCCGCCAGCACGTCTACCGCCTTGCCGCCCAACTGCGCCGCAATAAATCGGTCGAACAAGATCGGCCGTCCGCCCCGTTGGCTATGGCCGACTTTACGAGTGAAGATCGCTTCCTTGGCGGTGTTGGCGCGCCGCCGCGTCTTGAAATAATCGTCGCCGATCTTCTCGACCAGCATGTTCCGCAGTGCTTCGGCCGCGCCGGTGAGGAGCTTGTTGCCCGCGGGATCGGTGGAGGCCTTTTCCGCGCCCAGCACATTGCCGTCTTGATCCGTGATGCCCTCCCCGCACACGATCACCACGTTCTTCTGCAAATCGTAGATCTCCTTGACCCGCTCGGTCAGCATCTCCACGTCCAGGTGGTATTCGGGGAGCAAGACGATGTCTGGCTGCCCATAGGTCGCGCCCAGCGCGATGTAGCCGGAGTGCCGCCCCATGACCTCGACGATGGCGATGCGGCGATGGCTCTCGGCCGTGGTGCGGACGCGACGCACGCCGCTCACCGACACATACACCGCCGTGGCGTAGCCCGGAGTGGTGTAGTTGACCATCTGCTGCAGATCGAATACCGTGCGGGAAGGACCGCGCGTGTAATCGAAGCCACCGGTGGCATTGGGCTTGCGTTGCCATTCGTCGGGCTCGTTGCGGTAATTCAGGCCGAGGTCGTTGTCGATCGTTTTCGGGGCCAGCACGGTCGGCAGTCGTTCCGCCAGGGGTTGCATGCCGTTGAGGGTGCCATCGCCGCCGATGCACACCAGTCCCTCGATCTTCAAGCGGTCCAGCCGCAGGGCGATTTCGTCGAGCGACTTCGTGTCATCGGGGTTCAGGTAATCCCGTGATGCCCCCAGCAGGGTCCCGCCGGTGGTGGGGTCCAACTCGGGGATCGGTTGAAACAGCGGATTGAGCAGCACGTGCGGCACCTGGGCGTTGAACAGGGAGTTGAATCCCTTGATCAAACCGACCACCTCGATCCGCAGGTCGTTGGCGCGGGTGACGGCGCCATGGATGGTGGCATTGAGCGCGGGGGTGTCCCCGCCGGCGGTTAGGATGGCGATGCGCTTCATGTTGGCAGGCTGGAGTAGTGGGCTTTGGTCAAGTCCTATGCGAGCGTCCGGTCCGGGTTGTTAAGGCATGATCTAGGAACCTCAGAGAGGTATATCGACCGTTAATGACCCGGCTTGAGTATGCGTCTGCCGGACCGCCTCCGTCCAGCCGCAACCACGCGCGTCCGGACCGTCGCCGCCGACGCGCGTTGACACCCCGCCCCCCGC
>CAYYMW010000264.1:0-1910 GCA_964472515.1 uncultured Verrucomicrobiota bacterium
GGGGGGGGATCGGCACGGCGACAGCGATCCTGGTGCGCGCCGCGCATCACGAGGGGCACGGGGTCTTGTTCTGCGACAAGAAGGGGCTGGCCATCCGCAACGGCGGGGTCTACTCGATGGTCACCGTCCTGCCGCCCGAAGCGGCGTACAGCTCGAACATCATCCCTTACGGGAAGGCCGACCTGATCATCGGGTTGGATCTGTTGGAGGCGGTGCGGGCCTTGGACCCGACGACGAACCAGATGGTGGGCAGCCGCGCCCGGACGGCGGTGGTGGTGAATACCCACAAGACCCCGACGGTCCTGAGCCTGTTGGGCCAGAACGATTTCCAAGTGGAGCAGTTGGAGCAACAGCTGCGCGCGCATACTTGCGAGGAGGCCTATTTCGGTTGCGATCTGGCCCGCCTGTCGGAGCGGTTCTTTGGGACGCAGCTCTATGTGAACAGCATGATGCTGGGCATCGCCTGCCAGCGCGGGCTGCTGCCCTTCTCGGTCGAAACGCTCGAGTGGGCCATCGAAGCGAGCCTGGGGGCCACGGCACGGCAGAACGTGCAGGCTTTCCGGCTTGGCCGCCTGGTGGTGGCGGATTTCCCTGCGGTGACGGAAGCGGCCGGCCTGTATCAGGAGCCGCGCACGTATCCGGCGGTGGTGCATGACAAGGCGGGCATCCTGCGCAGCACGCGGCGGGGCGGCGAGCGCCTTGCCAGCCAATACCAGCAACTGGTGGAGCACGCGGCCGGGCAGCTCAGGCTCGAGCCGGAGAGTCTGCGCGATTTCGCCACCCGGGTTTACGATTTGATCCAGTTCGAGGATCTTGCCTATGCCAGGCGCTATGCCGATGCGGTCAAGCAGATCCACTCATTGGACCTTGCGGAACAAGGGTTTGCGGCGACCAAGGCGGCCATTTGGGGGTTGCACCGGGTGATGGCAATCAAGGACGAAATCTACGTTGCCCATCTCCTGACGAGCGAGGAGAAGCGCCGCCGGGACGCCGCCCGGTTCGACATCGATACGGAGCGGGGCGACCGGCTGAGCTACCGGCACCTGAATCGTCCGCAGTTGGCGCTCCTGGGCCGGACGATGGCTTGGGATATGAAGTCGCGGGATTGGATGCTGCGGATGGTGGGCGGCATGCGTTTCCTGCGGCGCTGGCTTCCCGAATGGCACCGGGAGGAGCGGGAGTTCCGGGAATGGTATTTCGGGCTTTTGTCGCTATTCCCGCAGATGGTCGCCGATCCCCAGCGGTACGCGCTCTTCGTCACGATCCTCCGACTGCCGATGGAGGTGACGGGCTACCGCGAGATTCGCTATCCCAAGATGCGGGCCGCGCGGGAGCAGGTGGCGGCTTGGCTGGCGGAGTTGCCTGCCGCGCGCCAAACCGCCCGGGACCTGGCCGCCGCTTAAGTGTCTGGCTGGGAATGCCGATGGCAAGGTAGTTGAGTGCCTTCGCTGCTTTCGGTCACACGGACGACTGGACGTTGCTCCCCGGACGACGGGGAGGTGGGATTCGTGTGCCGAGGACAGGCATGTCGGGGAGTGAAGGGGAGGCGGGGCCTCGGTCCGGTTGGCCGGCAAGCGGAAGCACGGCCGGCGGATTGACCGGCTGCTGGGGTGACTCGCGTGAACGTCAGCCTGCCGCTTCGGGGTTTGGGAGCGACATGCAGAGGGAAAGAGATGGCTTGTGCTGCGGTTCGGGTTGCCTACCATTGATTCTATGAGTTCGAGCTTGCCCTTGGTTGAGCAAGAACGCCTGAGAGACCTGCGGGAGTACGCAATTGTCGACACCCCGCCGGAGGCGGCGTTCGACGATTTGGTCAAGCTCGCGGCGCAGGTGTGCCGGACCTCCGCCGCCTTCATCGGCTTTGTGGAGGAGCAGCGGGTGTGGCTCAAGGCGCGCCTGGGGATTCCCTA
>CAYYMW010000264.1:1920-9868 GCA_964472515.1 uncultured Verrucomicrobiota bacterium
CTGTGTTCCCAGGCGATTCTTCAGCCGGACCTCTGCGTGGTGGAGGACCTGAGCCTGCGGCCCGAGTATGCCGGCCATCCGCTTGCCCACGCGGACCCGCCGTTGCGCTTTTTTGCCGGCATGCCGCTCCTGTCTCCCTCCGGGCAACCGGTGGGAGGGCTGTGTGTCCTGGACCAAGTCCCGCGCCAACTAACGGAGTCTCAAAAGGAGGCCCTGGCGATTCTGAGCCGCCAGGTGGTGTCCCAACTGGAGTTGCGGCGCAATCTGCGCCGGCTGGAACAGAGCATCGAAGACCACGAGCAGGTGGAAAGCGCCCTGCGGGTGGCGGAGGCGAAGTACCGCAGCATCTTCGAGAACGTGGCCGAGGGCATCTTCCAGACCGCCCCTGACGGCACCATCCTCTCCGCGAACCAGATGCTGGCGCGCATCTTTGGGTACGAATCCCCCGAGGAGTTCATCGTTGCCGCCAGCCAGCCGGGCCACGAATTCTACGTCAAGCCGGGGCGGCGGGAGGAGTTCCTGCGGCGGCTGAGCACCGATGGCCAGGTGACCCGGTTCGAATCGCAGGCGTACCGGAAAGACGGCGCCATCATCTGGATTTCCGAGAACGCCAAGGCGATGAGCGGGCTCGACGGGCGGCTCCTCCACTTCGAAGGCACCATCGAGGACATTACCGAACGCAAGCGTGCGGAGGAGGCGCTCCGCGACTCCGAAGTGCTCTACCATTCCCTGGTGGAACAGCTGCCGCAGAATATTTTCCGCAAGGACCGGGCGGGCCGGTTTACCTTCGCCAACCGGCTTTTCTGCCAGACACTGGGGAAGTCGGCGGAAGAGATTCTGGGCAAGACCGATTTCGACTTCTATCCCGCTGAACTGGCGGAGAAATACCAGTGCGACGACCGCCGGGTGATGGAGGCCTTGGTGGTGACCGACATCGTCGAGGCGCACATGAAGCCGAACGGCGAGAAGCTCTACGTGCATGTCCTCAAGACGCCGCTCTACGATGCCACCGGCAAGGTGATCGGCATCCAGGGCATCTTCTGGGATGTGACGGAGCGGCGCCGGATCGAGGACGACCTCGCGTACGAACGGGATCTGCTGCGCGCGTTGCTGGACAGCGTGCCGGACGCCATCTACTTCAAGGACGCAAACTCGAAGTTCATCCGTGCCAGCCGGGCCATGGCGCGGCGTTTTGGAGTGGAGGATCCGGAAGAAGTGCAGGGCAAGGACGACTTCGCCTTTTTCACCCGGGAGCACGCGCAACAGGCTTTCGAGGACGAACAGCGCATCCTGCGCACCGGCCAGCCCGTCATCGGCTACACCGAAAAGGAGACGATGCCGGACGGGCGGGTGTGTTACGCGCTCACGTCGAAGCTGCCGTTCCGGGACAAGCAAGGAGCGATCGCCGGCACGTTCGGCATCTCCAAGGACATCACCGCGCTGATCGAGGCGGAGCAGGAACTGGCCAAGGCGAGGGACGCGGCTTTGGAGAGCACCCGGCTGAAGTCTGAATTCCTGGCGAACATGAGCCACGAAATCCGGACGCCGATGAACGCGATCATCGGCATGACCGGATTGTTGCTGGAGACCGGACTCAACGCGGAACAACAGGATTTTGCGGAGACGGTGCGCAACAGCGCCGAGGCGCTGTTGAACATCATCAACGATATCCTCGATTTCTCGAAGATCGAGGCCGGCCGGATGACGCTCGAGGTGATCGATTTCGATCTGCACGAGATTGTCGAGGGCGCGGTGGAACTGCTCAGCGAGACCGCCTACAAACGCCAGCTCGAGCTGGCGTGCTGGCTGGACCCGGAACTGCCGCACATGGTGCGCGGCGATCCCGGGCGCATCCGGCAGGTCATCACGAATCTGCTGGGCAACGCCCTCAAGTTCACGGAGAAGGGGGAGGTCCTGGTGCATTTCAGCCGTGCGGGGGAAAGCGGGGATGCGGTGACCATCCGGTGCGAGGTCCGGGATACCGGGATCGGGATCAGCCCCGAAGGGCAGCGGCGCATTTTCAGCGCGTTCAGCCAGGCGGACGGCTCCACCACCCGCAAGTATGGCGGCACCGGCCTGGGACTGGCCATCTCGAAGCAGATCGTGGAACTCATGCACGGGCAGATCGGGGTGGAAAGCCAGTTGGGCAAAGGCTCCGTGTTCTGGTTTACCGCCGTGCTGGGCAAGTCCAAGGTTCCCCCCCCGTCGGGCGGGGTTTCCCACGAGGACATCATCGGCGGCCGGCGCGCGCTGGTGGTCGATGACAACGCCACCAATCGGACGATTCTGCGCCACCAATTGGAGCGGGCCGGGATGCGGGTGGCGGAAGCCACCGGCGCCCGCGAGGCGCTGGAGCTGCTGCACGACTCCGACCGGGCCGGGACTCCGTTCGAGCTGGCGATCCTCGACATGCAGATGCCGGTGATGGACGGCTTGATGCTGGCGGAGCAGATCCAGAGCGTCGGGCTCGCGCATCCGCCCACGATGGTGATGCTGACTTCGATGGGCAACCGCATGGATCCCGCCGCCATGCAGGCGGCCGGCATCCGGGCCTGTCTCGTGAAGCCGGTCAAGCAGAGCCGTTTGCGGGAGGCGTTGGCGCGAGCGTTGACCATGGCGCCCGCCGGCCCGTCCGGGCCCGGCGGAACGCCCGCGTGGTCCGGCCCGGAGGCCGGGCGGGCGGCGGCCAGCCTGCGGGGCGGCCGCGTGCTGGTGGCCGAGGATAACGTGGTGAACCAGAAGCTGGCGTTGCGCCAACTGCGCAAACTGGGCTATCGCGGCGAGGCGGTGGGCAACGGGAAGGAGGCGCTCGAAGCCCTGGGACAGCTGCCTTACGACGTGCTCCTGTTGGATTGCCAGATGCCCGAGATGGACGGTTACGAGACCGCCCGGCGGCTGCGGCAGTCCGAACTGGCCGCCGGCGTTGGCCCGGAGAGCGGGCGCGTTTATGTCATCGCGATGACCGCCAACGCGATGCAGGGCGACCGCGAGGAATGCCTGGCCGCGGGCATGGATGACTACGTGAGCAAACCGGTGCGCCTCGCGGAGCTCGAGGCCGCCCTGGAGCGGGCGTTCGAACGGTGCGGCGCGCCCGGCGCCCCGGCGCCGGCCGCGGCGGCGGCACTTCCGCCGGACGATTCGCCGACGCTGGATCTGGAGGCCATCCGCAATCTGCGCGCGTTGAATACGCCGGACGATCCCGACCCGCTGCGCGAACTGGTCGAGTTGTTTTTGCGCGAGACCAAGCCGGTGCTGGAGCGCATCGTGGTGGGCGCGCAGCGCAAGGACGCCCCCGGGGTGCAGGCCGCCGCGCACAGTCTCAAAGGCAGTGCCGGCAACCTGGGCGCCCAACGGCTTTCCCAGCTCAACGCCCGGCTCGAACAGGCCGCCAAGGCGGGCGAATTGAGCGAGCTCCCGGCGATGGTCGCCGAGGTCGTGGCCGAGTTTCAAACGGTGTGCGGTCTGCTGGAGCGCGAGCTCGAACCAGGCCGGGCGCCAGCCAAGTGAGGAGGAACCATGCGCGCCCCAACCATCAACCCGCCGGAACAATCGGAAGCCAGCATCCTGCTGATCGACGACGACCCCGAGGTGGGCGGCCTGCTGCGGGCGGGTCTCGAGGCCCTGCCCTGGGGCTTGACGCACGTGCAGTCCGGTCTGGCCGCCCTCGATCTGGCGCTGCGCCATCATTTCGACGTCGTGCTGCTCGACTTGGGGCTGCCGGAGATCGACGGTTTCGAGCTGCTGCGCCGCTTCAAGGAGTCCCCCGCCATCTCCGACATTCCGGTCATCGTGCTCACCGCCTGGAACAGCACCGATGACAAGCTGAAGGGCTTCCGGCTCGGGGCGGCGGACTACGTGACCAAGCCGTTCGAGCTGGCCGAATTGCGCGCGCGGTTGTCCGCGACGCTGCGCGGCCGGCTGCTGCAGGATGCCCTGCTGAAGGCGAACCAGGAGTTCGAGGCTGCCCGCCTCGCCGCCGAACAAGCCAACCGGGCCAAGAGCGAGTTTCTGGCCAACATGAGCCATGAAATCCGCACCCCGATGAACGGGGTCATCGCCATGGCCGGTCTGCTGCGCGAGACGCCGCTCAACCCGGAGCAGCGCGAACTGGTGGAAACGATCCGGGGCAGCGGGGAGGCCCTGCTTTCGATCATCAACGACATCCTCGACTTCTCGAAGATCGAATCGGGCAAGATCGAGCTTGAAGACCAGCCCTTCAACCCGCGTGTCTGCATTCAGGAGGCGTTCGATCTCTTCGCCACCAAGGCCGGGGAGAAGCACGTGAATCTGGCCTACACGGTCGAGGATGCCATCCCCCCCATGCTGGGCGGCGACATCACCCGCCTGCGGCAGGTGCTGATCAACTTGCTCGGGAACGCCATCAAGTTCACCCAGAAGGGCGAGGTGGTGCTGGAAGTCACGCGAGGCCATCCCGCGGGTTCGCGCCCGGCGGAAAATGCCGCATCCGACACGCCTGCGCCCAGCGGGAGCGAGGCTTATCACTTCGTGGTGCGGGACACGGGGATTGGCATCCCGGCCTCGCGTCTGAGCCGGCTCTTCAAGCCGTTCAGCCAGGTGGATGCCTCCACCGCCCGCCATTTTGGCGGCAGCGGCCTGGGGTTGGCCATCAGCGCGCGACTGGTGCAACTGATGGGGGGGCGCATGTGGGTGGACAGCACCGAAGGCGTGGGCTCTCGTTTCCATTTTGTGGTGTACCTGCGCACCGCGGCCCCTTCGGCCGACGCCGCCGCCGAGGACAATTCGCTCATCGAAGGAACGCAACTGCTGGTGGTGGACGAGCATGCCTCGAACCGGCGCATGCTGGCGCTGCAGGCGCGGCGCTGGGGGGTGAGGATTCTGGAGGCGTCCAACGGTTCGGAGGCGGTCCAAGCCGCCGCCACCGCCGCGCCGCTGCATGCGGTCCTGCTCGATCAGGACTCGATCGGGTCGGAAACCCTGGAGCTCGCGCGCCGGATTCGCGCCGTGCCGGGGAAGAGAGCCTTGCCGGTCGTGCTGTTGGTGGCCCTGGGGTCACCCCCGTTGGCAGCGGAGGTGCAGGCGGTCTGTGCCGCGACCTTGGCCAAGCCGGTCAAGCCGGCCCAGTTTCGCGCCCTCCTGACGCAGTTGCGCGGGAAGCCCGAGGGGCCGGCCGCGAGCCAACCTGCGGCCGCGCCGGCGCCCGCGCCGGCCGCCGGCCTGTTGGGCCAGCGGTGCCCCCTCCGCGTGCTCTTGGTGGACGACAACACGGTGAACCAGAAGGTGGGCATCCGGCTGTTGCAGCGCATGGGTTTCACCGCGGACGTCGCCGGCAACGGTCAGGAAGCGGTGGAGGCCTTCAAACGGGCGCCCTACGACGTGGTGCTGATGGACGTGCAGATGCCGGTGATGGACGGTTTGGAGGCGACGACGCGCATTCGGGAGCAGGAGCGCGGCGCCAACCCGGCGCCCCCGCTGCCGGCCTTCATTGTGGCCATGACCGCCAGCGCGATGGTGGGGGACCGGGAGCGTTGCCTCGAGGCGGGCATGGACGAGTACATCACCAAACCGGTGCGGGCCGAGGAATTGACCAAGGCGATCGAGAGCTACATCGAGCGACGGCAGAAGGGGACGTCGACCGCGCCCCAGCCGGCCCCGCCAGCTCCGGACGCAACCGGCTCCGCGGCCGCCGAACCGCCGGTGGACATGGAGCGCCTCACGGACTTCTCCGCGGGGGACGAGGCGGCGCTCCTGGAGCTCGCGCAGATGTATCTGACCCAGGCGGCCGGGCACCTTGAGGCACTTACGCAAGCGGTGCGGTGCCAGGCTGCGGCGGAGGTGAAGCGAGTCGCCCACACCTTTGCCGGCAGTAGCGCCACCTGCGGCATGGTGGCGGTGGTCCCGGCCCTGCGGACGCTCGAGAAGATGGGCCACGAACAGAATCTTACCGGCGCCCCGGCCGGCCTGAGCGAGGTGGTCCGGGAGTCCGCCCGGATTCGCGAGTTTCTGGCCCGGCGGCTCCCGGCGCTCGGCGCGTGATTTTGTCCCGGCACCCATGAAGCGCATACTGCTCATTGAAGACGATCCGCTGGTAGGGAACATCTATCGCAACAAGTTTCTCACCGAGGGTTACGCGGTGGAACTCGCCGGCGACGGCCAGTTGGGCCGGGACATGCTCGATGCCTTCAAGCCCGACCTGGTGATCCTCGATCTGATGCTGCCCAAGATCACCGGCCTCGAGCTGATCAAACTGATTCGCGCCCGCCCGGAACTGACCGGGCTGCCGATCGTGGTGTTCTCCAACTCCTACCTGAGCAGCCAGATTCAGGAAGCGTGGAAGGCTGGCGCGACCAAGTGCCTTTCCAAGTCCGACTGCCCGCCGAAGCAGTTCCTGCAGATCATCGAGCGGATCTTTTCACCTCCGCCCCCGGCGCCGCCGGCCGGGGGGGCGTCCGGCGCCGCGCCCAGTCCCGCGCCGCCGTCACCCGCGCCCATCTCGACGGAGGACGGGCTGCAGATCGAATTGCGCAAGAGTTTTCTGCAAGAGGCCCCGCAGTACGTAAGTGTGTTTCGGACGCTGCTTCACGGCTGCACGCGCGGCGCCAGCGAGGAGGAACGGGTCTCGAAGCTCCAAGAGTTGGGCCGCCAGGCGCGGCAATTGACCAGCAACGCGGGGATGGTCGGCTTTTCGCAGTTGAGTCACTTGGCGGGCGCGCTGGAAGCGCTGGTGCATGAACTGCACGGCAAACCCAAGAACATCAATCCTTCAACGCTGCGCACCGTGGCGCAGGCGGTGGACCTCCTGGCAGGCATGCTGGAACAGGGGGTGGCGGCGGAGTCGGGGAGCCTGGCGGATACCCTGACCCTGGTGGTGGACGACGATCCGCTGTCGCGGCGGGCGGCCACCTTCGCGCTCGACAAGGCGGGCCTGCGGCACACGAGCGTTGGCGATCCTCTCGAGGCCGCCCGGCTCCTGGCCGAGACTTCCTTCGATCTCGCGATCCTGGACGTCGAGATGCCTGGCATGAGCGGATTCGAGCTGTGCGCCAAATTGCGGACCCTCCCCGCCAACGCGCGCATCCCGGCGGTTTTTGTCACGGGGCATTCGGATTTCGAGAGCCGGGCCAAGTCGATCATGAGCGGGGGGAACGACCTTATCTCGAAGCCTTTCCTGTTTCTGGAGCTGGCGGTCAAGGCGCTGACCCACCTGCTGAAGCACCGGCTCGCCAAGACCGTCAACCGGGTGGCTTGAGCAGCCCGTCACCGGTCGGACTGCTGGGCTGCCCGCCAACGCAAACGGCGCCCGAAACGTCGTTTCGAGCGCCGGTTGGAAAGAAGGAGCTTCGTTACGCGGCGGCGGCCTGGAGCTCCGCCTCGAGTTCCCGTGAGGTGGCGGTGAATTCGGATTGGATGGCGGCCAGCAGCTCGGACATGCCCTCGAGACGGCGCTGTTTGGCGCGTTCCTCCATCCGTTGGCACAAGGCCGCCACGCGGTCGGCGCCCAGGTTGCGGCTGCTGCCCTTGAGCGAGTGGGCGGCCCGCTGGGTCTGCTCCGGCTCGCCCTGCTCGATGGCGGTTTGCAGTTGGGCCAGGACTTCGGGCGTATCCTGCAGGTAGAGCTCGATGAACTCGCGGGCGGGGTCGTCGGCTTCGTCCATGGCCAGTTCGCGCAGTTCCGCCAGCTTGGCGGGATTGATCCGCAGCAGTTCCGGAGGCGGTTGGTCGGCCGCCGGCTGGGCCGGCGCGGCGGGTTGGTTGCGTTCCAGGACGGCGCGCAGTTCCTCGAGGCGCACCGGCTTTGAGATATAGTCGTCCATACCGATTTCCAAACAGCGTTCGCGGTCGCCCTGCATGGCATTCGCGGTCATCGCGATGATGCGGAGCGGGCGTTTTCCCAAATGGGTCTTGCGGATATGCGCGGTGGCTTCGAAGCCATCCATCTCGGGCATCTGGCAGTCCATCAGGACCACGT
>CAYYMW010000265.1:0-9866 GCA_964472515.1 uncultured Verrucomicrobiota bacterium
GATACGGCCATACCCCCCTTCAAATCCCTTCTCCTAAGCCCGACAGGCTGCTAGACACATCCAAAGCCGGTGTCATCGGGAAATGGCCGGAAACAGCGGATTTCACACGGATAGTCGTTTCGGGGACACTACACTCGCGGAAGAGGCCACCACCATGCCTCCATGCTACCTGGAAAGGGTGCGCCGCCAGAGTGAGGCGGACGGGTTTCCAGCTTGTTTCGGGTTGTTCCTGCGTGACCGAAAAGACCACAGTTCCATTCACTTTTGACCGGGCACGGTGCGAGACGCCGAAATTCCGGCAATGAGGAGGCCTGTCTTAATCGCATCTGAGCGCGCTCATGGGATCGAGGCGGGCGGCTCTTCGGGCCGGGAGGTAGCAGGCCAAGGCGCTGATAGCCGCCAAAAACAAACTCACCCCCGCGAACGTCCAGGGATCGAAGGGACGCACGTCCCAGAGCATGCTGGAAAGAAAGCGCGTCAGCCAGCTCCCCGCGACCAGCCCCAGGAATACGCCCGCCAGCGCCAGCTTGAGGCCCTGGCCGATCACCAACCCGAGCACATCGCCTGTCTGCGCGCCCAGGGCCACTCGCACACCGATTTCATGCGTGCGCTGCGCCACCGAGAAGGAGAGAACCCCGTAGATGCCGACGGCCACCAAGGCAAGCGCCACCACCCCCAGCACCCCGGACAGCATCATGTTCACTCGTTGCGGCGCCACCGTGTCCGCCAAGCGCTGATCGAGTGTCGCGAGGCCGTGGACGGGCTGGTCCGGATCGAGGTCAACGATTTGGCTGCGGATCGCTCCGGAGAGTGGCATCGGATTGCTCCGGGTGCGGACCGCCAGACTCATGCTCTCGCCGCCGGATTGGAGATAAGAGAAATAGGCGAGGGAACTGGGCGGGCCCGTCGGTCCGCCCGCCCGTACGTTTCCGACCACCCCGACGATCGTGGCGCCAAGGACTTCCTTGCCCACCGGATCCTGGCCGGGAAACCGGCTGCGGGCAAAGCTCTCATTGACCAGCGCGACTTTCGGCTTGCCGGCGCGGTCTTCATCGGTGAATAGCCGGCCCTTTTTCAATGGAATACCCATTGTCCGGAAGTAGTCGGCGTTGACAACGCCAATGGGAAGCACATCGGGCGGCTTTCCGTCATCGCTCATCTGGCTCACGAGGACGTTGTGGCCGCTCAAAGGGAGCGAGGCGTCCAGGCCCGCGGTTTCCACCCCGGGCAGCCTGCGGATGCGTTCGAGGACCTGCTCGAAATAGGCGGCTTGGGAGCGCGCGTCAGGGTACTTGGACTTGCTCAGATTGATCCGCAGACTGAGGATGCGCTCCGGCTGGAAGCCCAAGTCCACCTTTCGCAGCCGAACGAAACTCTTGGCCAGCAAGCCCGCCCCCAACAGGAGGACCAGCGCCAGGGTCACTTCCGAGATCACCAGCAGATGGCTCAACCGGTGCCGATGCGAGCCCCCGCCGCGGGCTCCGTCCTTGAGAGAGTCATTGGGCGAGACGCGCGAGGCCTCCAAGGCGGGGGCCAGGCCAAAGAGCAATCCCGTGAGCAGGGTGAGCGAGAGAGTGAAGGCCAGCACCCGGAGATCCAAGCGGGCCGGTTGCAGGTCTGGGAGGTTCCCGAGCAACGGACGGAGCAGGCCTTTGGCCCAGAGCCCGGCCAGCAAACCCAGCAGGCCGCCGGGCAGTGCAAGCAGGACACTTTCCGTCAGAACCTGCCGCATTATTCGCAGCTGGCCGGCCCCAAGTGCGATTCGGACCGCGATTTCCTTGCGCCGCCGCGCGCCGCGCGCCAGCAGGAGGTTGGCGATGTTGGCGCAAGCAATCAGCAGGACGAAGCCGACGGCGCCGAGGTAGCAGAGCAGGCTGAGCCTGGCGTGACCGACCACCGCTTCGCGCATTTCCACCAAAACCACCCGGCCCGGCGCGCTCAGGTCGCGGAACTTCTGGAAGTTCGCGTCCGAATCCCTGACTTGTCGATAGATCAGATCCAGCCCGGTGCGGGCCTGTTCCACGCTCACACCCGGTTTGAGCCGGCCGATGACATTGGCAAAGCCGTGCGAGCCTTTGCCCCACCCGAGCGGCACCAGCACGTCGATGGGATCGATGAACTTGAATGCCGGGGGCAACACGCCGATGACCGTATAAGAGGTTTCATTGAGCCAGATGGCCTGGCCTACGATCTGAGCGTCTCCGCCAAACCGGCGCTGCCATAGGCCATAACCCAGGAGGGCCGCCGGCGCGGCACCCGGCCGGTCCTCCTCGGGCAGGAAGCCTCTGCCCAATACGGGCACCACGCCGAAAGTGGGCAAGAACGAGGCCGACACCTTCTCGGTCTTCACCAGTTCGGCCTCACCGCCGCCGGTCAGGGTCGCCCCTTCGGGCAGATAGGCGGCCAGTTGGGAAAGGACTTGATTCTGTTCCTGCCAAGCCTGGATTTCGACCGGGTCCGCAAAGGACGTCACCTCCCCGTTGGGCGCCCAGAAGGGCTTCCAGTCCTTCTTGATCATGACCAATCGCCCGGAGTCCGGGTAGGGCAAGGAGCGGAGCAAGACCTCGTTCGCGATGCTGAAGATGGCCGTGTTCGCGCCGATCCCCAACCCGAGGGTCACGAGAACCGCGGTGCTGAAGCCGGGGTTCTTGAGGAGCCCGCGAACCGCAAAGCGCACGTCCTGCCACGCGGTTTCCAACGCCGGCAGTCCACGCTGATCGCGATAGGCTTCCTTGATGGCCTCGATGCCTCCCAACTGAAGCAGCGCTTGACGCCGTGCCTCCCCGGGCTCCATGCCCGCTCGAAGATTGTCTTCGCAGTGCATCTGGAGGTGGCTCTGGAGCTCCTCGTCGAGTTCGCGGTCCAGGCGCTGCCGGTGGAATAAGCCGCTCACCCGCTGTATCCATCCGCGCAGTCTGCTCATACCATGCCCTCCTTGGGGCTCAGGAATCGGGCCAGGATGGCGGTCATTTGCTCCCATTCCTGGGTTGCGGTTTCGAGCTGCCTTCGGCCGGCGCGGGTCAACTGGTAATACTTCGCCCTCCGATTGCTGTCGGAGACGCCCCATTCCGAGGCGATATACCCCTCCTGCTCCAGCTTGAGCAAAGCCGGGTAGAGCGTGCCGTAGTTGACCGACAGCAGATCGGCGCTGGTCCGCTCGATTTGCCGTGCGATGCCGTAGCCATGCAACGAACCAGCCCGTTCGAGCGTCTTCAAGACCATCAGAGCCAATGTGCCTTGCCAGACATCCGGTTTGTTGCTCATGAGTCGGAGCGTACACGCTCTCCTATGGGAATGCAATAGGAAAAGCGCACGGTCTTCAGTGAATCGGCGACAACCAAGGAGGAAGAGGCTGCACGGTTGGCGGATAACTGGCGCGCCGACTCGTCTTCTTCGCTCACTACTGGGGCGGCAGGATGGCCCCGAGCCCAGCCTGATGGTGGGCTCCCGGTGAGGGTGGCGGAGCCTGACGAGGACTGCTGGCGGGCAGGGGTGGTAGAGCCAAAGAAGGAACGCCAGCGGCACGGAGACTGTGAAGTTGCCCTACCGGGTGCTGAACGTCCTCTCCGGGCCGTCGGAACCGCTGGCCGTCACCTTGGACCTGGAGGTGACCTTCGTCCCCAAGCCGGCCAAGTAGGGCCTTGAAGGCCGGCACGCCGGACTCGCCCGCGGGTGCTGCCGCCGTTGCGTGAACAGGGGTTGTCTGGCAAGTTGAGGCCATGTTCTATCGTCGCTTTGGCCGGACGGAATTGAGCATGCCCGTGATCTCCTGCGGGGGCATGCGCTACCAGCATTCCTGGAAAGACCTCGCCCCCTCGGCCATCCCGGCGGAGGGCCAAGCCAATCTCGAGGCCACCATCCATCGCGCCCTCGCCTTGGGGATCAACCATGTCGAGACCGCACGCGGGTACGGCACTTCGGAGATGCAGTTGGGTCCGGTGCTGCGCCGTTTGCCGCGGGAGAAGCTCATCGTGCAGACCAAGGTGGCGCCGTTCGCCGATCCCGCCGAGTTCCAGCAGACCTTCGACCAGTCCATGCGGTATCTCGGGCTGGATGCCGTCGATCTGTTCGCCTTCCACGGGATCAACCAACGCGAGCACTTGGAGTGGACCCTCCGCAAGGGCGGGTGTCTGGAGGTGGCCCGGCGCTGGCAGCGGGAAGGCCGGGTCCGGTTTGTGGGCTTCTCCACCCATGCCACCACGGATGTCATCCTCGAAGCGGTGCGCAGCGGGGAATTCGACTACGTCAACCTGCACTGGTATTTCGTCAACGACCTGAACTGGCCGGCGGTGGCCGAGGCGGCGCGTCAGGACATGGGGGTGTTCATCATCAGCCCCAGCGACAAAGGCGGGAAGCTCTATGCGCCCCCGGCCAAGCTGGTGCGGTTGTGCGCGCCGCTGACGCCGATGCAGTTCAACGACCTCTACTGCCTGGCGCGTCCCGAGGTGCATACCTTGAGCTGTGGGGCGGCGCGTCCGACGGATTTCGACGAGCACGTCCAGGCATTGCAGCACTACGGGCACATTGCCGAGACCCTGGCCCCCATCGAACAGCGGTTGCAGAACGAACTCCTTGACCAGTTGGGAGAGGAGTGGCTGCGGCGTTGGTTCGAGGGCATTCCCCAGTTCGTCGATGTGCCCGGGCAGATCAACGTGCTCGAGATTCTGCGCCTGTGGACCTACGCCAAGGCGCTGGACCTGGTCGCGTGGGGCAAGATGCGCTACAACCTGCTCGGGCAGGGGGACCACTGGTTTCCCGGCGAGCAGGCGGGCAACCTGGCCCAATACGATCTGTCGGCGATCTGCCGGAATAGCCCCTTCGGCCAACGGATTCTGGAGGTGCTCGGCGAGGCCCACCAAATGCTCTACGAAGCCCCGGTCAAACGCCTGAGCCAGAGCTGAAGCCCGGGCGGTTGACGCGGGCCTCTGCCAGCGGGATGTCCGAGGCGGCGAGGAGGGCGGCGGTGGCGGAGTTGGGCATCGATTGCGGCGGTTCTGCAACCTCGTGCACGTTGGTGGCTATTTCACCGGTGGTCGGTCCGGCAACACGCTGGGACCGCGCTTGCACACGAGACCATCGTACTGCAAGACAGCCCGCCTCAACGTCGTTTTCGGATGGTGGCGTTGCCATCGCCTCTGAGCGAGGCCCTGGCATACCGCAGGGCTTGTGAGGAGCGCTCGTTAATCCCTTGTCCACTGGTCGCGGCGATACGTCTGAAAAAACGGCTTGTATAAGGCAGAGTGGTGTGTCACACAGGAAGAGTCGTTGAAGCCAGCCGTGACCAGGGATCCCTGCAACGGCTCGGCAGAACATGTTTGTTGGGCGAATGGAAGGAGACAATATGAAGGGTAGACTGCTCTGGTTGGGGATCTGCGTCCTGCACTGCGTCGCGCTCCGAGCCCAGCCATTTCGGTTGGAGATTCAACGGGGGCAGGGGACTCCCCGAGTGACAGTATTGGGGAAGCCGTTGGCTCCGGTTGCCGGGACGGATTACGGTGTGCGCCTTGAGGCCAGTTCGGACCTGCGAAACTGGACGGAGATTTCCGATGCTCCTTCGGGCGGTTCAGAACAGGACAATGCAGCACAACGCTTCTTTCGGGCGCAGACCTTCCTGCAAGAGGTCAACTCCAGCCCCGATGGTGCGGACATCTACGGTTACGCCCGTATTTTCCAGGAAGAACTCGACCGGGTGGGCCATCTGACGCCGGTTGAGTTCGCCGCGGCCAACCGACCCAGCACCAATCATCTACCCGCGATCGATTTCGACCCGCGCACCGCGCAGTTCTGGGATGACTTTAACGCCGATCCAGCCGTCTCCCATCGTCCCAACGACTTCCGCCTGAACGCCGCCGAGCTTGGCTGCTTCCTCACCAACGGCTTCGTCGTCAGCGAGCGGCTTGCCACCTACTCGTTTGGGGATGCTTACTACCGTATCTTCGCCAACGATCTGCCGGTGTTCATCTCCGCCGACTCGGTGCTCCATGCCTGGCACTACTCGTACCAGCGGATGCTGGAGGAGATGGAAGAGACGCAACTGGCACCCGCGCTCAAGTCCTTGCTCACGGTGCAGTTAAGTCCTACCTACAACCTGCCTGAGACCTTGCTTCGTGGGCCACTTACCAACTCGATCGCCGACGCCAGATTTTTTCTGACGGTCGCTGCCTACCTGCTGAAAGGAGAAGCACCACCGCCCGGCGATGTGACCTACGATACCTTCACGGCCATAGAAAGGCTCGCTTACGTTGAGAGTTTCCCCCTCTTTGGGGCGACGCGTCCGGTGGATTTCTCCCAGTTTGCCGTGCGCGGGCATTACGAACGAACTCCTACACTGGGGCGCTACTTCCGCGCCATGATGTGGCTTTCGCGAGTGGATTTTCGAATGCGCAAAAAGGAACCGGACCCGCAGAGCTTGCGGGAGTTTGGGACCGCGATAGTGCTGTCGAAGTGGCTCGCGGCAATGGGTGCCACTTCGAAATGGCGAGGCATCGACGATCTGGTTCGCCTCTTCGTTGGGCCGGCGGAGAGTCTGAACATGGCGCAATTGGAGGCGGTGCTGCAGAGCCATGGCATCGCTTCCCTGGATGACATCAGCAGCTTGGACCAAGTGGCCGCGGTGTATCGGAGCCTCTTCGAGACGGACCTTGGCCGCCAACTGTACGCGGGCGACGCCTATGCCGCTCCTTTCGGCACCAACCAGGTGCAGTTGCCGCGCAGCTTCGCCCATCTCGCCCAACGCTTCACATTCGACGGATGGGCTTTGGCGCAGGTCACGTTCGACCGTATTCGCTGGAACGAGGACATCGAGGGGGTGACGTGGTTTGGCAGAGTCCTTCGCCGGTACGCCAGCGCAACGGATGTGGCCTATGCGGTGCTGGGGAATAGGCAGGTTGGGCCGCTGCTGGCAGAGCGCATGCTCAATACCGCCACACCCGTGCCGTTCCGGGATGGCCTGCCCTACGCGCATAACCTGACCGCCATGGCCGCGACTTTTGACCGGGTTTCGACCAACGCTTGGACGGACAGCATTTACTCCCGATGGCTCTCAGCGCTGCGCGTCCTGTCCGCTCCCACCACAGACCCCCGCTTTCCGCAAGCCATGCGGACTGCGGCTTGGGCCATGCGGACGCTCAACACTCAGTTGGCCTCCTACACCCAGCTAAAGCACGACACGGTCCTTTACGCCAAGCAGCCCTACGCCTCGGCTGTCACCTGCGAGTACCCGGCCGGCTTTGTGGAGCCGGTTCCCGAGTTCTGGCATCAGATGCAAGCCATGGCAGCACAGGCTGCCGTTGCGCTGACAGGGCTGCCTCCTTACTCGTTCGCGGTCATTCGCGCCACCAACAATCTCGGACAAGA
Organism: uncultured Verrucomicrobiota bacterium; assembly: GCA_964472515.1. GTDB lineage: Bacteria > Verrucomicrobiota > Verrucomicrobiia > Limisphaerales > J093 > CAYYMW01. The sequence goes on from CAYYMW010000265.1 coordinate 7,357, forward strand.
AGTGATCTTTAGGCTCGCCGACTTGCAGGCGGCGCGGGTGGCATTTTGCGAGAACTTTGCCAGACAAATGGCCATTTTGGCAAACATGGCGGAGAAGGAACTGGTCCAGCAGCCCTTTGACACGAACGAAGTCCTTTTCATTAAAGGGATCATGAACGACCAGAGCCACGGCTACCTCGGTCCCAGCTACGACGGCTGGTATCCCCGCTTGTTCTACAAGGACTACGGACAACTCATCGGCAACACCGATACGGCGCCATGCATGAAACCGGACCCGCTGGTGACCGACATTCAAACCGCACCGCCTGACGACATCGACGGCCAAGGCGGCGTGCTCCACGAAGGTGTGGGCTACGTGGATATGATGCTCGTTGCCATCGACAATGGGGCCGACAAGATGGTCTATGCCGGGCCCATGCTGAGCCATTACGAGTTCATCAAGCCGGGACCGACGCTTATCAGGTTGACCGACAGCCAATGGTATCCGCCGTTCCCACCACGCCCGGAGTGGACGCGCGCCTATCTGGTGCCCGCCCAGTAGACTACGGCGCGGATCAGGCACGGTGCCAAGTGGCCATCCATTGGCCGTTCTGCGGGTTGTCTTCGCCCGCCGACTACAGCAGCGACATGCCCTTGGGGGTGCGGACGATGACCGTGCCGGCGATCTTGTCATGCCAGGACTGCCGTTCGCGCGACCAACCGGCCCAGAAGAACCCGAGGAACAGCGGCAGGGCGGAGAAGACGCTGGCCAAGGCGCGCACCAACGCCACCGTGAAGTCCATCGGCCGGCCGTCGGTGCGGACCACCCGCAGGCTGCACACGATGCCCCCGATGGTGGTGCCCTTCCAGACCCACATCCCGACGTGATAGGCCGCCCAGAGGAAGATGAAGAAGCGTTCGGTCATGGGGATCAGCCAGATGAGCAGGATGAGGTCGAGCAGCGTGGCGAGAAAGCGGATCCAAAAGCCGGCCGGGGCGAGGCTGATGGCTTGGGCACTGCCCGTCAGGGGATCGGCCGGGGCGAGGGGCGGTTGGGCGATGAAGGAAGCCCTGGTGGGATCAGCCGGCGCCGGGGTGGGAGTCACGAGGTAAGTGGCGGGTGTGGGCGGCGACGGCGGCTTGGGAAAGGCCGCGACGGCGGCCATGGCGCAAGAGCCCAGCGCCCAGGGAATGAGCACCGCCCAGAAGACGAAGCCCAGCACGGGGACCATGTAGATCAGGATGACCAGCGCGTTGCCGAGGAGGAAGCACAGGAAGGCGTTCGGGGTGGGGGCGAAGCGGCCGAGGATCTGGCGGCCGAGGTGCTCGAACATGGCGGTCTTACCCAGCAGAATGCCGCCGAGCAGGACGAGGAACAGGAAGGGGACCAGGAGCAGACCGACGACGGTTGCCGCCAGTACGGTGGCCAACGGGCCAAGCAGGAGGAAAACCAGCAAACCGACCAGGAAGGTGATGACGGGCTTCTCGCCCACGGCGGTGGCGCAGCTGCCCACCGCTTTGGGCAGCAGCAGGAAGACGATCAGGTAGATGGCGAAGTGGATGGCGACAACCCACCAGGCCAGGCCCACGCTCGGCGGCAGCGGGCGGCCCAAGAGCAGGCCGCTCTTGCCCCAGGCCAGGACCGGTTCCAGGAATGGCACGACGCGCTTAATGTTGAAATCGACGGTTTCGCCGCCAACCTTTGCGCCCGCGGCCTTGTCCAGTCCGCTGCCGATTCCGACTGCCTGGCCGCCGATCCTGGCGGAGGGTCCCAACCGCAAGCCGCCCATCACGGCCACGGCATCCCCGCCGACTTCGCCATTGATGTTGGCGGAGCCGCCGACGACCACGACCTCCGATTTCACCTTGCCCTCGATGACGGCGTCGCCGTGGATGACGACCACGATTTCGGCCACTTCATTGGAACGAATCAGGACGTCTCCGCCCATTTGGATCACCTCGTGGCGGTGAATGAGCTCTGGCGCGGAGGAACTCCCGGCCGGGGCGGAGTCCTCTTCCGCCTCGGGGGTGTCGGCGCGGAGGGAGAGCAGCGGGAGCGGGTTCAGGGCGGAGAGCGACAAACAGGCTGCCAAGGCCAGTCTTGGGAGGAAGGACAGCGGTTTCATAGGCATACGTGAGGTCATTTCGTGGCGAGGCGGTAGCAGGCGGTTCCTACCGCGAGGCAGGAGAAATACATACCCAGGCAAAGGGCGGCGGCACCGAGGGCGAGGTAGCGGGCCGTCTGGCCCAAAGCCACTTCGAGGGCGTTGCCCATGCTGGCAGCGAAGCGGAAGGCAGAAAGCGTGCCTTTGGCGAGCGACACCGCTTCGCTCCACAGGGAGGTACCCAACCCGTCCGGCCAGACTGCGGGGAGATACCACGTCAGGGCCGAGGCGGCGGCAAAGCCGAGCACGAGGAAGGCGCGTTGCACCCAGCGGGGCCAGGCAGGCCAGGCCTGCTGCCACCAAGGGAGGCTGGCGCGGGCCTGGACGACGGCCATGACACGCGGCAGGAGGGTATCCGGCGCGGGC
>CAYYMW010000266.1:0-9855 GCA_964472515.1 uncultured Verrucomicrobiota bacterium
GCAAAATGGGTTAACTCTTTTGTCAACAGTCCCTTACTCCCCAGTTCGTCAACCGCCGTGCCCATTTTGACCGGCTGACGCACTTGCGACTCGACGACTCTCGAGCGTCCGGGTTAGATAGCGCGCGTTTATGACCGACCCGCGCTATATCAAACTCGCCGAACTCCTGGTGGAGTACTCCATGGCCCTCCATAAAGGAGATCGTGTCCTGCTCGACATGATCGACGTCCCGGACGAATTCACGGTTTCGCTTCTGCGAGCGGTCCGGGCGGTGGGGGCCATCCCGGTGGTGGAGGTGCGGCATACCCGGGTTACCCGCGAGATCATGCGCGGCACCAACGAAGACCACTCAGCGCTCTCCAAGGACTTGGAATTGTACCGGATGCGCAAGATGCAGGCTTACGTGGCCGTGCGCGGCAGCGCCAACGCTAGCGAGAGTTCCGACGTTCCCAGCGATCTCCAAGCCCTTTACTCCCGCACCATGCGGCCGGTGCTCAACCACCGCGTCAACAAGACCCGCTGGGTCGTGCTGCGATGGCCCACCCCGAGCATGGCCCAAGCCGCCGGGATGAGCACCGAAGCCTTCGAGGACTTCTACTTCGACGTTTGCACCCTTGATTACCGCAAGATGGCCAAGGCCATGCTTCCGCTCGAGAAGCGCCTGCGCCACGCCGACCGCGTGCGCATCACGGGGCCCGGCACTCAGATTGAATTCAGCATCAAGGGCATCGGCTCGAAGAGCTGCAACGGCCTGCGCAACATCCCCGATGGCGAGGTCTTTTCCTGCCCGATCCGGGAGTCGGTGAACGGGACGATCCAGTTCAATACCCCCACCATCTACTCCGGCACGCGTTTCGACAATGTCCGGCTGGTGTTCAAGGCAGGCAAGGTAGTTGAAGCCACGTCCAACTGCACTGACCGCCTCAACGAGATCCTCGATACCGACCGCGGCGCCCGTTACGTGGGCGAGTTCTCCCTCGGCTTCAATCCTTACATCCTCAAGCCGATGTGCGACATTCTCTTCGATGAGAAGATCGCCGGGTCGCTCCACCTGACCCCGGGGCAGGCGTATGAGGAATGCGATAACGGCAATCGCTCCGCGATTCATTGGGACATGGTGCTCATTCAACGTCCCGAATGGGGCGGCGGGCAGATCTGGTTCGACGACGAACTGATCCGTCAGGACGGTTTGTTCGTGCCCAAGGATCTCCAACCGCTCAATCCGGAGTACCTCAAGTAGCGCTCCACGGCTGCTAGAGACCCGCCGCGTAGGAAATCAGGCGCCGGTGCTCTTCCAAGATGACCTTCAGACCGGCCACGAACGCGGCTTCCTGGAGGCTTTGGGGGGCATGCTGTGGAGTTTCGAGGATCACCTCGAAGGGCCTCGGCGACTGTTCGGGTGGCGCTGACAAGATACCTTCGTAGCCCTGCCGAATGATACTCTCCTTTGCGGGAAATCCGTCGATACGCGCACTCCAGTTCCGGGGCAGCAGTTCGGACGCGGCCGCCAGCGCCGGCCGCAGTAAGTGCTCGGTCAATATCGGACCGTGGGCATAGCCGTAGACCCCTTCACTGGTGTCGTCCGAATGCAGGGAGATGATCCCGGCAAACGCCCGCTCCCTCAGTTCGGATTCGAGGAGCGTCACCTCGGGCTGAGTTGATCCCCGCCAGAATTCGCGGTTGAGATCGAGTCCGCGTTGATTGGCCCGGGTGTGTCGTGCGAAGCCGGTGGGGTTGCAGACGGGGTAAAGAAACAGGCAATACCCTTCCGCAGTTTCGGGGTGTTGCTCCAACAACTGCGCCAAGCGCACCAACGCAAACGACCCCGCAGGTTCATCGCCATGGATGCCCGCGAAGATGCCGATCGGCAGCATATCGCTCCCTCCGCGAGGGCCCACGAAGACGTATCGCAGTATGGACTCCGTCCGGCCGCCGGATTCAAAATGCAGCGGATCCAAGGCCGCCAGACTCGACGACTCGGCAGCGATACTTGCCAGCGCCTCGGTCAAAGGTGCTGCCGCCCGGCCTTGGCGAGGGGGAGGTGTAGCTTGGTAAAAACGATCTGAAGAGTCGTTATAAAGTTGGCTGGTCTCAGCGCGGGATGTTTGCCAAACTGACGCTTGTGGCAATTCACGCTTCGGCTGAACCCGGGCTTTATTAACGATCATAGTGGTCGTATATTATCACCAAGTTGGGATTTGTCAACCCGACTTCGGCCAAACCTCCCGCCAGGATCGGAGCTGGTTCAGCCAAACCTCTGGCGTCCGTCGGTCCTTTGCGGCAGAATGCCGCCTGCCAGATGATTCATCCGACCGCCATCATCCATCCGAAGGCCAGCATAGACCCGACCACTCGCGTCGGAGCCTATGCGATTATCGATGAACACGTCACCGTGGGGCCGGAGTGTCTGATCGGTCCGCAAGTGCATCTTACCGGCCACACCACCATCGGAGCCCGTAACCGGTTTCACACCGGTTGCGTGATTGGTGACGCGCCCCAGGACTTGAAGTACCACGACGAGCCAACGCGGCTGCGCATTGGGGACGAGAACGTCTTCCGAGAGCATGTCACGGTGCATCGCGCCAACCGCGTCGAAGAGGATACCGTGATGGGCTCGCACAACTTCTTGATGGCCAACGCTCATGTGGGGCACAACGCGCACGTGGGGGATTGGGTTATCATCGCCAACGGCGCTTTGCTCGCCGGGCATGTTACGATTCAGGACCGGGCGTTCATCTCCGGCAATTGTCTCATTCATCAATTCGTGCGCGTTGGCACGCTGGCTTTGATGCAAGGCGGGTCGGCCGTCAGCAAAGACCTCCCTCCGTTCACTGTGGCGCGAGGCGGAAACGGCATCTGCGGGCTGAACACGGTGGGCCTGCGCCGGGCGGGGCTGAACAATGAGCAACGCCTGGAGTTGCGTCGGCTCTACCATTTCCTCTTTCGCAGTCACCGGTCCTTGCGTGCCGCCTTGGCGGAGGCACAACCCCTGTACTTGGGCGAACACGCTCGCATCATGCTTGGGTTTCTTGCGGGCAGTCGGCGAGGGGTTTGTGTCGATAAGGGCACGACTCTGCCGGAGCCGGAGTAAACGCGCTCCGATCTGAACGGCCTCGTTCGTCGTTCTGCCAACACTTGGTATGGCCGGCCACGTTGCTTGTCCCGCTTCGCTTATTCGTCGAGGTCGGCGGCGACCGGAGGAGTGGGGAGCCCCGTCTCTCGGTGAGTCAGGCGTCTGCGGGGCGTCAACCCAGCGGCAACCGTCGCCGCCATGCCGTCCGTCCGCCGGCGCGACCTCACCTGGTTGCCCTCTGCCGGTGCCTGGTGACTGTCCGCTCGCGTCGGGCGCCGGATTTCGAGGCCGATTATCCGCGGACGGCTTGACAGACGCGGCATTCGGGACTCTCTTTGGCTAAACGTCGTTTGCCGGGTCGAGAGCCTATTGTGTCCCGGCGGGCGCCACATTTGAGATCGCCGTGACAAGCACCCACATACCCGCCAAAAGCGCCACCCAAAGCCTGGGTACGGTGGCGAGCATCCTCGAACAAAAGGGGAGGACCGTTTGGTCTGTCCCGCCGGAAACGAGCGTCTTCGAAGCAATCGCGCTGATGGCCGAGAAGAACGTGGGCGCTTTGCCGGTGCTCGACCAAGGGCGGTTGACCGGCATCCTTTCCGAGCGCGATTACACTCGGAAAGTCGCCTTGCGGGGCAAGTCTTCCCGGGAGACGTTGGTGAAGGAGATCCTCTCGGGGCAAGTCTTGACCGTCCAACCGGAGACCACGGTGGATGAGTGCATGCACCTCATGACGGAGCACCGCATCCGGCATTTGCCGGTGGTTCAGGACGGCGCGTTGGTGGGAATGGTCTCCATCGGGGATTTGGTGCATTGGATCATCTCCGCGCAACACGCCACCATCTCCCAACTGCACAGCTATATTCGAGGGGACTTGTCGAACTGAGCCGCCCGGCGGGAAGCGAAGCGGCTTGCGCGGCAAACGAGGCTGGCGGAGAATGCTGGCGTGCATATACCGGACGGCTTTCTGGACGCACGGACCTGCGTGGGGACCTACGGCGCTGCTCTTGTCGGCCTGACTTGGGCAACGCGCCGGGTAACCCGCCAGTGGAGTGACCGCACCATCCCCATGATGGGGGTGATGTCGGCGTTTGTCTTTGCGGGGCAGATGGTCAACTTCCCCGTGGCGGGGGGTACTTCCGGTCATCTGTTAGGGGCGGTGCTGGCAGGCGCGCTCCTTGGACCGGCGGCGGCTTGCGTCGCGCTCTCAACGGTTCTCGTCGTCCAATGCCTGCTCTTCCAGGACGGCGGCGTTACCGCGTTGGGGGCGAACATCCTGAATCTGGGCTTGGTCGCCTGTGTGGGAGGACACTGGGTAAGGCGAATCATGGCTCGATGCTGGCCTGGCCCGCGTGGAAGCCTCGTGGCGGCGGGAGTGGCGGCTTGGTTTTCGGTGGTCCTGGCTTCGGGCGTGTGTGCCTTGGAATTGGGGCTTTCCGGAACTGCGCCTCTGAAAATGGTGTTACCAGCCATGTTGATTACCCACGCGCTCATTGGGGTGGGGGAGGCGATGATTACCGTGGCGGTCCTGAAGTTCGTGCGCCGTCTGCGGCCTGACCTTGGCTATGAAACGCAGACCGCCCCCAGTGCGGTTGCGACCAGTCCGCGCCCGTTCCCGTGGGGCTACGCGGCCGCTCTCTGTCTGGGGACCGCTCTCCTCTTGGCCCCTTTGGCCTCCTCCTCACCCGATGGCTTGGAACGGATTGCTGACCAACTTGGCTTCTCCTCGCTCACCAAGTCGCTTTGGAAGACTCCGCTCGGCGAATACCGGGTTCCAGGAGACACGCCGGAGGCTCTGCAGACCTCGATTGCCGGCTTTCTCGGGACCGCGTTTGTGTTTCTGGCTGGAATCGGGATTGCCTTGACGATCAGGTGGTTATGGCAGCGGAGGCGGGTCGCGGCCGGGGGCGATGACAGCCGATGAACGCTCAGCACAAGATCCTGGCGACGGTGGGGGCCGTCTTTGTGGTTGGCCTATGGCCTCGGGACTGGTGGCTGTGGCATGGACTTTGGGTCCTGCTCTTGATCGTCCTCTCGGGGGTCTTGGGATTCCCGTTTCGGGTTCTGGTGGGACGATGGCTTCGGCTTTGGCTGGTGGCGGGATTGGTGGCCTTGGGATGGATACGGCAGCCTGACTTCGGCCTCAGAGCGGTCAACCTGCTCATCAAGTGCAGCTTGGGGCTGTGGATCGCCAGTTTGCTGGTCCATACCACCTCGATTCCGCAGATGGTGGAGGGGTTAAGGCGTCTGCGGTTGCCGGCGATCTGGACCGAGACCATCGCCTTCTGGGCGCGGTACACCTTGGTGCTGGGGGACGAGTGGCGGCGGTTGCAGTTGGCCCGCCAAGCCAGAGTGTTGCGTTCCTCACGCGCTCTGGAGTTCAAGTCCCTGGCCAATACCTTGGGCCTCCTGTTCTTGCGGGCCTATGAACGAGCCGAACGGGTCCACCGCGCGATGCTCGCGCGAGGGTACCGGGAGGGAGCGTGAGCCTGCCAGCGACCGCGCCTTGGCTATAGTTCCGGTGAGGCCACCGCGGGCTTCTCACAGAAGTGCCCAAACGAACGGAACTTCTCGTAGCGCTTGCGCAGTCGGTCCGTGGTGGAGAGCGATTGCACCTCGTTGAGATGGGTGACCAAGTGGTGCTTCAGGATCTCCGCCATCGCGGCGGTGTCGTTGTGAGCCCCCCCGAGCGGCTCGCGGACGATTTCGTCTACCAACTTGAGCTCGAAAAGGTCTTTGGCGGTGATCTTGAGAGCCTCGGCCGCCTTGGAGGCCGCCGTGCGGTCCTTCCAGAGGATGGCGGCGCAGCCTTCCGGGCTGATGACCGAGTAGTAGGCGTTTTCCAAGATCAACACGCGGTCAGCCACTCCGATCCCCAGCGCCCCGCCGGAACCGCCTTCGCCCAGTACCACCGCGATAATCGGCACTTGGAAGAGCATCATCTCCCGCAGGTTGACCGCGATGGCCTCCGCGATGTGGCGTTCCTCGGCACCGATGCCGGGATACGCCCCGGCGGTGTCGATCAGGGTGATGATGGGAAGTCCGAATTTGTCGGCCAACCGCATGAGTCGCAGTGCTTTGCGATAACCTTCAGGATGCGCTGAACCGAAATTCCGCAGGATATTCTCTTTCGTATCCCGCCCTTTCTGGGTGCCGATGACGACGACGCGTTCCCCCTCCAAGCGGGCAAAGCCACCTACGACCGCGCGATCATCCGAGTAGAGGCGATCTCCATGCAGCTCAACGAAATCGGTAAAGGTCCGGCTTAGGTAGTCGAGGGTAAATGGACGCTTGGGATGGCGGGCCAGTTGGACCCGTTGCCAGGCGGTCAGATTCGTGAATACATCCCGGCGAGTGTCGGCGATCTTCTGTTCGATGCGCGCGATCTCGTCCTTGAGATTGATGTCCAGTCCCTGAGATTCCGACTGCTGCCGCAACTCCTCCAGCTTGCGCTGGAGTTCGACGATCGGTTTCTCGAAATCAAGATAATGTCTCATAACCTGACCACTCCAAGAGCGGCAGCGGCCCAGCATCCTAGTCAGGACCTTGCTGGGGCGCAATTGTGAATTCCCTGTCGGCTGGGGCAGCGGTTTACGAGTGCGCCATACCGGCGCAACCAACCGAGGCACCGGGCCTTTCAGCGATACGTCACATGCCAGATTGGGGATGACCGCTCGCTATGGCCCCGAGGAGGGGGCATGGCGTCAATGCACCAGCCCGAACGCAAAGTAAGCTCCGCTGACGATCCCCAGACAGACGCCTCCGGGGTGGAGGTCCTTCGCGCGTCCGGCGGCCAGCTTGAGCAGGGGATGCAGGGCAAGGCCGACGGTCAGGCCGTTGGCGATGTTGTAGGTGAATACCATCATGCCGATAGTGGCGATGGCCGGCATGGCCTCGGTCCAGTCGTCGAAGCGGATGCGGGTCATCTGCTCCGTCATGAGGATGCCCACCAACATCAGCGCTGGCGCGTAGACGAACTTGAGTTGTTGGAGCGGTTCGACGGCGGGGATGAAGAACAAGGTGGCCAGGAAGCAGAGACCGGTGACGATCGCCGCCATGCCCGTGCGCGCCCCCTCGCGGATGCCGGTTGCCGATTCGATGTACGCGCCGGTGGTGGAAGTTCCCAGCGCCGCCGCCAGCACGGTGGCTCCCGCGTCCACCAGCATCGGTTTCTCGATCTCCGGAAAATCGCCCTTTTCGTCGAGCATCTGGCCGGCGGCACCCAAACCGACCAGCGTGCCCAGGGTGTCCAGGAAGACCATGAGGAAGAGCGTCAGAAAGACGGGCAACAGGCTCACTTTAAGGATCGAGCTCAACTCGAACTGAAAGGCGATCGGCTCGAGACTGTACTGACCGGTGAAGGGCAGGGCGACGAAGGAGGTGGGGAGCTTCCCCGCCCCCAGCAGCAAACCGGCGACGCCCGTTACGCCCATGCCAATCAGCAGCGCGCCCTTGACCTTGCGGCAGACCAACACGCTCATGACCACGAATCCTACGGCCGCGAGCCAGACCTCGGTTCGGCCCAGGTCACCGAGCTTCACGGGGACGGCCGGGCCACCCAGCAGGTGGGAGTTGGGCAGCACCAAAGCCTCGTAAGGCAGCCCTTTGGCTCCGCTGGCCACCAAGCCGGACTCGTACAAGCCAATGAAAGCAAGGAACAAGCCGATGCCCACGCCGAACGCGCTCTTTAGCGAGGGACTGAGGGCTTGCGCCAGCCACGCCCGCAGCCCCGCCAGAGTGAGGATGATGAGGAGCACCCCGCTGACAAACACCGTCCCCAGCCGCTGCTGCCAGGTGATCCCCAAGGCTGCCAAGCCGAACGCGATGAAGGCGTTCTCCCCCATGTAAGGCGCAATGGCAATGGGTCGGTTGGTGTACCAACCCATGGCGATGCTGCCCAAACCCGCGACCAGAATGGTCGCCACGGTGCCGGGACCGGCGGGAATCCCGGCCGCCGCCAGGATGGCCGGGTTGACGACGATGATGTACGCCATCGCCGCGAACGTGGTGAGGCCGCCTACGACCTCAGCACTCCAGGTGCTGCCTCGGGATTCTGGCCGTAAAGCGTCGCTCACTGCTCAGCGATCAAGTTCATCCGCGTAGGCTTTGGTAATCGTCCAAGTGATCTCGTCGTGAGGTTGGTTGTCGTTGTTCCAGCGGGAACGCCAAGGATTGCCCTTCTTGGGATCGATTACCGGGTTCCTCAGGGGGGATTCCACATGCCCATCGCAGAAGAGCAGGTTTGTGCGCCGTTCGTGGCGGTTGGAAGGCCATTCCGTGTGCGCCACGGTATTGGCCGTCGGGTCCATATTCGCGTTGTAGCTGATCTGGGACGCGTTCTTGAGCGCGCGCACGTCGCCAACCATGATCATCTGGCTGGGGGCGACGATGGTGGTTTCCTTGATTGGACCTTGATAAAACCCTCCATCGACGTCTCCGCCCATGCCCAACTGTGGTTTGGCGTTGAGGCTCAGCCCCCAGTCGTTGATGCCGTAGGAGAAGCGGGTCTTATCGCTGATGCCAAAGGGGTCCTTTTTGTTGTCGAAGCCGATGGCCCCCAGCGTCTTGTTGACGTTGGTATCCCACGCGCTTTCCGGCAGCGCGGCCGGACACCAGAAGGATTTGCGCGCATTGCCCATCATGGCAAAGAGCCGCGGAGGCCAGACGTAGTACACGCCGCGCGCCACCGAGAGGGATCCGGGATACTCGCGGTTGTCGGTCACATACATCGCGGTGGCGATGCCCATCTGCCGCATATTGTTCACGCAGGAGGTCTGCTTGCTCTTGGCTTTGGCTTTCGCAAGGGCCGGCAGCAGCATCCCGGCCAGGATGGCGATGATGGCGATGACCACGAGGAGTTCGATCAACGTGAACCCTCTCGGGCGAAGAGTGCGTGACTGGTTCATAGGACAAGTAAGGTCGGCCAAGCAGACTGTACCAACCGTGCGTTGGTACGACATTCGGCTGCTGCCGAGCGGCTTGTCAAGTCCCTGGTGAGAACTGGAGCGCAGAAACGGCCTCTATGACTCAAATGACCGCGCCCGACGACGATTGGTGGGCAAAGGTTGCGCAGGGAAAGCGCCTTGTCCTGAAGGCTGAAGAGAGCTTGAACGCTCCCTCCTGAGTTCAACGTCCGCCTCGACTAGACGCCAGAGCGCATGCGCTGCGGGTTGCGTTTGCGCTCGACGCTCCGCACCCCCAGCGTCATGCTCCGTGACAGCCGACCAGAGCAGTCGCGATGAAAGTAACGCTGTTTATCCCCTGCTTCGTGGATGTGTGCTACCCCAAGGTGGGGATCAGCATGGTGCATATCCTCGAACGCTTGGGGCACGAAGTCATTTATCCAGAGAAGCTGGCGTGTTGTGGGCAGCCGGCCTTCAACACCGGCTATTGGCACGAGAGCCGCGAAGTCGCCATCCCGGTCTTGGAGCAACTCCAGGACGCCGAGGTGGTCGCCATCGCTTCGGGGTCGTGCGGTGCCATGATAAAGACGTTCTACCCGGAACTCTTTGCGGGCACACCCTACGAGGAGATGGCCAACCGGCTGGCGCCGAAGTGCTATGAGTTTTCCTCCTTCCTTGTCAACCGCCTGGGGGTGACCGACTTGGGGGCGAGATTCCCGGCCAAGGTCAGTTTCCATGACGGTTGCCACGGTCTGCGCGAGCTGGACAACAAGCGTCCGCCCCGCGCGTTGATGGCGAAGGTGAAAGGGTTGGAACTCTTCGAAATCGAGGCGGCGGGGGTGAAGGTCGTCGAGTCGGACTTGGGCGAGTTTATTGTGC
>CAYYMW010000267.1:0-9855 GCA_964472515.1 uncultured Verrucomicrobiota bacterium
GGGGACGACCGGCCCGGCGCGGCACCGGTAGCATGGTTGACGCACGAAAGCTGGCAGCGTTATTTCGGCGGGAATCCCAACTTGATAGGAAGCAACCTGGAGCTGGACGGCAAGTCCGTGGTGGTGGCGGGCATTCTGCCGCCGGGGTTTCGTTTTATTCGCGAGGCGGACCTCTACGTTACTTTGGGACCGCTGGCCGAGGCGCGGTTCATGATGATGCGGGAGAACCACAACGGCACGTTTGTCATTGGCCGCCTCAAGCCTGGGGCCACGAAGGCGAGCGCCCAGACGCAGATGGATATGATTGCCCAGCGTCTCCAGAAGGAATATCCCAAGGTCAACGCGGGCATCGGCATTACCGTGTCCTCCATGCGGGAGCGCATCGCCGGCGGGGCGCGGACGCAGTTCCTGCTTCTGCTGGGAGCGGTGGGGGCGGTGCTGTTGATCGCCTGCGTCAACGTGGCGAACATGCTGCTGGCCAAGTCGGTCTCGCGCCAACGCGAGATGGCTATCCGCACGGCGCTGGGAGCTTCGCGCCGGCAACTCATCCGGCAGTTGCTGGCCGAGAGCATCCTCCTGGCGGGGTTGGGTGGGTTGGCGGGGTTGCTGGCGGGCATTGGGGGATGCCAGTTCATCGGTCAGTTGCTTCCCTGGGAGGTGCGGAATGTGTTTGGCGAAAGCAGCGGGCTGGACCTGCGGTTGCTGTTCTTCCTCGGTGGCGTCACGCTGCTGACCGGGGTGGGCTTTGGTCTGGCCCCCGCCTTGCAGTTGTCGGGCATCAATCCCGTCGATGCCATGAAGAACCAGGGGCGCACCGGGCGTTGCTGGTTCGGCCGCTTCCGGCTCAGCGACGTGCTGGTGGCGGGGCAGGTGGCCTTGGCGTTGATGCTGCTGGTTGGAGCGGGATTGCTGATCCGCAGCCTGCACCAACTCACGCGGGTCGACCCGGGCTTCCAGCAGGAGCGCATCTTGACCTTGCGGGTGACGTCGCCGCCGATCACGGAGTTTCAGCAGGACCCCTTTGTCGCCCTCCGCCACAACGACCGGATTCTGGACGCGGTGCGCGCATTGCCGGAGGTCGAGGCAGCCGCTTTCGGAACCGCGTTGCCGTTTTCCTGGAACTACTCGACGATGGGCTTCTATCTTGAGGGGGTGCCGGTGCCCGAGCCCGGCAAGTTCCCGTCCGCCAACTCGCACTTCGTGACGTCAGGCTATTTCCGGGCGATGGGCATCCCGTTGCTGCGGGGCCGCACCTTTGACGATCACGAGCGCCAGCCCGTGGTGCCGCCGGGCGGCGTGGTGACTCCTGAAACCCTGCCCCAGTTCTATCACGGGCTGACGCTGGATGGCGTGGTGAGCCAGCGCATGGCGGAACAGTTCTGGCCCGGCCAGGACGCCTTGGGGAAGCGATTTCGGCTGGGCTTTCCGGACATGCAGCTCCCGTGGGTGGAAATCGTGGGGGTGGTGGGGAATACCCGCCAGGAAAGTCTGGATCAAGGCGAGACCACCGAGTTCTACCTGACTCAGCGGCAGCTTCCCTTGCCCGTAATGTCGCACTTGATAGTGCGCTCGCGCTGGGAGCCCGAGGCGCTTGTGGCCGCCGTCCGGAAGGCCATCCAAGCGGCCGTGCCGGATCAGCCGATCTTCGATGTCCGCACCATGGCAGCCCGGGTGGACGGCTCGATGAGCAACCGGCGGTTCCAGATGAGGCTTTATGCCGGATTTGCGGGGGTCGCTTTGCTATTGGCCACGCTCGGCGTGTATGGCGTGATCTCCTTCACGGTCAGCCAGCGGACGCGCGAGGTGGGGATTCGCATGGCTTTGGGCGCCCAGCGCGCCAACGTGCTGGGCCATGTGCTCAGGCACGCCTTTGGGTTGGTGCTGCCCGGTCTGGCGCTGGGGCTGTTCGGAGCGTGGGGCTTGAGCCAAGTGCTTCAGAGCCAACTATTCGCGGTGGGCGCCACAGACGTGGGAACTTACTGCACCGGCTCGCTGGTGCTGGTGGTGGCCGCTTTGGCCGCGTGCCTGGTGCCTGCGCGGCGGGCGGCGAATGTCGACCCCATGGTGGCGCTGCGTTGCGATTAGGCACTGGGCTGGCGGGTGGGCCGCAGGGTTGCGGTTGACTCAGCAGGGCAGGGGAGGGCAGGCGCCTCGGCCAAGGTGTAACCATCTTGGCGGACGGAGGATGCAACTTGGAAACGCAACCCCGGTGGGCCGACGCATCTGTCTGCTCGTGGCGGGAAGTTGGGGTTTCGGCGTGTTTGGGCCAGCCAGATTCAATAAACCAGCCGCCGACAAAGTCAAATTGGGGCGGTACAACGGATTGACAAATTCAATGCTGTTGCCAAAAGTAGCCGCTCAATTTTAGAAATCATGATGAACAGGTCATTCGTGGCCGCCTGCGCGGCGGCCTTGGTCGGAACCGGGTTGGCGAGCCAGGCCGCGCTGGGTGGTTCGTTGGTCTACGAGCAGGAACGCGAGTTTTTCGGGACAGGCGATTTTGACGGAGACGGGCGGCAAGACGCGGTCATCGTGGATCGCGCGAGCGGCAAGATCCGGCTTGGGTATCAATCGACCCCCGGCACCTTCACCTGGGTGAACTACCGCGTGAGCGGGGTCAAGGACGTCACGGGCGTGGCGGTGGGCAAGCTGGTTTCCGAGAAGGCCGACGCGCTGGCCTTCACGGCTGCCAACGGCAACCTAGTCACCGTGGTGGACGCGGCCAACCCGAAGCTGTCCGTCAAACCGGCTCCGGTTCCGTTCCAGGCGCTGGGCCCCAACGGTGCCGCCGCCGCCCACGTGGGCGGGGCAGGGGCCTCCAAGCTGGACGATCTGTACATCAACAGCATGTACGACGACCCGAACAAGGTCGTGCTGTTGCGCAACGGAGACGGCACCTTCGAGGTGGCCTCCGAGATCGAGACCAAAGAGCAGCTCAACCGCGCGAATCGGCTGGTCGTGAAAGCGGGCGGCCCTGAGTTGGTGATCGGCCTGTGGAGCACGGACGAAGGGGACACGTTCCGGGCCGAGGACGTCTCCTCGGGCAAGCCGGTGACCCAATTTGAGGTCAAGGGCCTGGCCAAGGGCTCCGAATACGCGATCGGCCAGTTCTCGGGCGAGGGGAGCGTGGACCTGTTGTTCTACAAGCGCGGGGAGAACGGCCTGCAGGTCAACTCGGCCAAGGTCGCGGGGGGCAAGTGGCAGGTGGGCGAGGCGAGGAAGTTGGACCTCGGCAAACCGTTGCGTCTGGTGTTGCCGCTGGCGGGCGCGAGCCGCAGCCAGATGCTGGTGCTTTACGGCAAGGGCGACGCGGTGGAGATCCTGCAATTCGACGGCAAGAGCGAACCCAAGCCGGTGCAGACAGTGGCGCTCAAGCAGGGTGAGCTTTGCTTCGGCGCGGCGGTCTTCGAACAGCAACTGGCGGTCTACACCGCTCCCGACTACAGCAAGTTCGCCACCCACTACGCCTTCTACCAGTTTGGAGGCGCCACCAACGCGCTGGGCGGGTTTGGGAAGCTGGCCTCGATGGCCGATTCGGACGACGCCACCGTGCCTGACATCCACAAGCACATCGTCGAAACCCTGCAGAAGGAGGGAGTCAAGGGCCAGGCGGACATGAAGCAGTACACCAACGCGATCCCGGGCACGCAGGTCATCTATGACATGATGCCCATCCCGGGCGGTGAGTTCACGATGGGCAGTCCCGACGCCGAGAGCGGCCGCGGCAAGGACGAGGGTCCGCAGCAGAAGATCAAGATTTCCCCGTTCTGGATGGGCAAGTTCGAAGTGACGTGGAACGAGTACGAGATCTTCATGTTCCCGGATGACGAGAAGAAGCTGCGCGAGACCTTCCCGTCCGAGGACTATGTCAACAAGGTGTCCGACGCGGTGACGCGGCCCTCGAAGCCTTACATGGAGATGAGCTTCGGCATGGGCAAGGACGGCTATCCGGCCATCTCGATGACCCAGCACGCGGCCAACAAGTACTGCCATTGGCTGAGCGCCAAGACGGGCCACTTCTACCGGCTGCCGACCGAAGCCGAGTGGGAATACGCCTGCCGCGCGGGAACGACCACCGCGTATTCCTTTGGCGACGACGCCGCGAAGCTGGCCGAGTACGGCTGGTTCGAGCAGAACGGCGATTTCAAGTACCAGAAGGTGGGCAAGAAGAAGCCCAATCCCTGGGGGTTGCACGACATTCACGGCAACGTCTGGGAATGGTGTCTCGACCAATACGAGCCGAACTACGACAAGTTCGTCGGCGCCATGAGCCAGAATCCGTGGAACAAGGCCACGACGCCCTATCCGCACGTGGTGCGGGGCGGCTCGTACGATGACACGCCGGACAAGCTGCGCAGCGCCGCGCGGCGGGCTTCGGACCGCTCCTGGAAGATGCGGGATCCGCAACTGCCCAAGAGCATCTGGTGGCTGACCGACGCGCAAACCGTCGGGTTCCGCCTGGTGCGGCCGCTCAATGTGCCTCCCGCCGAGGAGTTGCAGAAGTATTGGACAAGCGGCGTCGAGCGGGATTAACTATGCAGCCAAGCCGTACACGCCGTCCGCAGGGGCGTGCATGAATGGCTGGGCGGCCCAGTCCGTCGATACGAGTGTCAGTTAACCAGACTATATGAATTCAACCAAAGCCCAAAGCTCCCAGGCGCCGGTAACGCGCCGTGACTTCCTGAAGACCTCCTCGCTGGCCGCGACCGTTGCGGCGGTGGGGCTTCCGGCCTTCGTGCAAGCCCAAGCCAAGAAACCCCTCAATGCGGTGATCCTCGGCATCGGTGGTCGTGGCGGCGGCGCCGGCGAGAACTTCCTCGAGGCCTGCAAAGTCGTGGGCGTCGAGGGCAAGATCGTGGCGGTGGCCGACATCTTTGCGAGTCAGGCGGCCCGCGGCAAGCAGTTCGGCGTGCCCGATGACAAGTGCTTCTCCGGTTTCGACGCCTATATGAAGGCCCTCGAGGTGCCGGGCGTGAATTACGCCATTCTGGCCACGCCTCCGGGCTTCCGGGCACCGCATTTCAAGGCCTGCATCGACAAGGGCGTGCATGTGTTCACGGAGAAGCCGGTGGCCGTGGACGGCCCGACCGCGCGGATCATGTACGCCGCCGCGGAGGAATCGAAGAAGAAGAACCTCAAGGTCGCGGCCGGCACGCAGCGGCGTCACGAGAACAATTACATTCAGACGATCAAGCGCATCCAGGACGGCATGATTGGCGACATCGTCACCCTCCGTGCCTACTGGGTCAACGGCGGCCCGATCTGGCATCGCGGCGACCAGGGAGAAACCACCCTCCACAAGCAGATCGCCAACTGGTACCACTACATCTGGCTCTGCGGCGACCATATCTGCGAACAGCACGTCCACAACCTCGACGTCTGCAACTGGATCATGAAGGGCCACCCGGTGAAGTGCTGGGGCATGGGTGCCCGGCAGCAGCTCATCGAGGACAAGAAGTCCGGCGAGATCTGGGACAACTTCGCAGTGGAGTTCGAGTACCCGGATGGCGGTCCGCGCATGTACAGCTATTGCGGCCAGGTCACCCGCAAGTGGTCCTCCGTCAGCGAAGCGGTGCACGGCACCAAGGGTTGGTCCAACCCGGGCGGCACAATCAGCGTGAAGGGCGGCCAGGGTTACCGTTATCGCGAGCAGCATCGCAGCGGTTACGTGCAGGAGCACATCGATCTCATCAACGCCATCCTCAGCGACACCGAGTTGAACGAGGCCAAGCAGGTCACCGATAGCACCCTCACGGCGATCATGGGCCGCGAAGCGGCGTTCAGTGGTGGCGAAGTGGATTGGGAGACCATTCTCAATTCCGAGTTCATGTACGGACCGGAACAGCTCTACAAAGACGCCTCGAAGATGCAGTGGGGCGACTTCCGGACCCTCGTTCCGCCCATGCCGAGCAAGCACGTCATCTTCGCGAAGCCCCCGATGATCCGCACGGTGTAGGCAGTGAATTTTCGCATGGGCGCGGACGGCAACGTCCGCGCCCTTTTTTGTCGTCCCGGATCCGCCTGGCGACTATGGTTCCCCGCATGACACGAGTGCTCTTGCTCCTGGCCTGTCTCGGGTTGACCGCCGGCCTTGCCCACGGCCAGGTGCGGCTGGGAAACGAGACGCTCGCGGCGGAGGGATATGCGGCGCTGCAGGGCAAGCGCGTCGCCTTGCTGACCAACCCGACCGGCGTCAACCGCCAACTCGTCTCCACCCTCGATTCGCTGCGGCGGGCTCCCGGCGTGCGCTTGGTCGCGCTCTTCGCTCCCGAGCACGGCATCTACGGGGACATCCCCGCCGGCAAGGAGTTTTCGGATGCAAAGGATCCCCGCACCGGCCTGACGGTCTTCTCGCTATACGGGCCGGGGCCGGTCCGCAAACCGACGCGAAAGATGCTGCAGGGAATCGACGTCCTGGTCTACGACCTGCAAGACACCGGCTGCCGTTCCTACACCTTCATCAGCACGATGGGCATGGCCATGGAGGCCTGCGGCGAGGCCGGGGTGGAGTTCATGGTGTTGGATCGGCCGAATCCGCTCGGCGGCCTGCGGGTGGAAGGACTGCGGGCTCAACCCGCCTGGCGCTCGATGGTGGGACGCTGGCCCATTCCCTATGTCTACGGGCTCACCTGTGGCGAACTGGCCGCCATGATCAACGGGGAAGGATGGACCACCAACCGATGCAAGGTGAAGGTGATTCCCATGTCCGGCTGGCAGCGGCGCATGGCCTGGCGGGATACGGGCCTGCCGTGGGTGCCGCCGTCGCCACACGTCCCGCAGGGCGACTCCCCGCTCTACCAGGTCGCGACCGGGATGCTCGGCGAACTGGGCGGCCTGAGCATTGGCGTGGGTTACACCCTGCCTTTTCAGTGCCTCGCGGCCCCCTGGCTGAACGCGCGGGAGTTTTGCGCCACCCTCAATGCCTTCGGCCTGCGTGGAGTGCGGTTCGTCCCGATTACCTACACGCCCTACTACGGCGCCTTCAAGGGACAGTCGATCCAAGGAGCGCAGATCTTCATCACCGACCCCGCCGAAGCCCCGCTGACGGCCATCAACCTCTACGCTTTGGACGCGGTCCGGAGCGCCGGCAAACGCAATCTGGTCAGTGAGGCACTCCTGGCCGGCAAGAGCCTTTCCATGTTCGACAAGGTCAATGGCACCGATGCCACCCGCAAGGCGCTGGCGCAAGGCAAGTCCCCGGCCAGCATCATCAGCACTTGGCGGGCGGACGAGGAGTCCTTCCGCGCCCGACGGCAAAAGTACCTGCTTTACCCTTGAGGAATACGTGGACTCGCGGGGAAAGCCTCTGCCATGGCCTTGGTCGAGATCGAGAATCTGAGCTTGGAGCTCCCTTCGGCCGGCGGCCCGTTGCCAGCCTTGGAGGACTTGAGCCTGACCATCGAGGCGGGGGAGACACTCTGCCTCGTCGGTGAGAGCGGTTCCGGCAAGACGCTCACGGCGCTGAGCCTGGCCCGCTTGGTGCCGCTGCGCGGGGCGCGCTATCCAACCGGCTCCCTCAGGGTCAATGGGACCGAGGTGCTGGCGGCATCCCCGCAGGAGTTGGGCCGGCTGCGCGGTGGCGTGGTAGGCTACGTCTTTCAGGAACCGGCGGCGGCGCTGCACCCGGCCAAACGGATTGGCACGCAGATTCTCGAGGGACTCAAACGCCATCGCCCGGAACTGGGCACCCGCAGTCAAGCGGTGGAATTGTTGCGCCAAGTGGGGATTCCTTCCCCCGAAGCTCGCTTCGCCCAATACCCGCACCAGCTTTCCGGCGGCATGTTGCAGCGGGTGATGATCGCGATGGCGCTCGGCCCGGAGCCTCGCGTGCTCGTGGCGGATGAGCCCACGACGGCGCTCGACACCACGGTTCAGGCCTTGATCCTCGATTTGCTCGCCGAACTGCAACAACGGCGGAACATGGCAATGCTTTTCATCACCCATCACTTGGCTGTGGCCAGCCGCGTGGGAGACCGGATCGCCGTCATGTACGCCGGGCAGATCGTGGAGTCCGGTCCGGTGCGCGAACTTCTGACGGCGCCGCTGCATCCTTACACGCGGGCACTGGTGGCGTGCATCCCGGCTTTTGGGGCAGGGCAGGGGAGGCTGCCGGCGATTCCCGGCGCCCCCCCCTCCTTGGAGCGGCACCCAGCCGGCTGCCGATTCCATCCTCGTTGCCCACATACCCAAGCCTCCTGCGCCACACAGGCACCGGTTCTGCAGACGGTTTCTGCCGCGCGCACAGTGCGCTGCCCGTTCTGGAGTGACTTGGCGGCCCTCCACACGCCCGGCCATGGCTGAACCCCTGCTTCAAGTTGCGGCCTTGCAGGTCCACTACCCGATGGCCGGCCCCTCCGAAGCCGGCCGGAAGCCCGTCGTAACGGCCTTGGACGGGGTTTCCCTGAGCCTAAAGGCCGGCGAGGCGCTGGGCATCGTCGGCGAAAGCGGTTCAGGCAAGAGCACCCTGGCCCGGGCCATCCTGGGTCTCGTTTCTCCGAGCGCCGGTTCCATCCGCTTCGACGGCGCGGAGGTATCGCCAACAGATAACGCCTCGCTGCGCCGCCTCCGACGCGGAGTGCAGATGGTCTTTCAGGACCCCTATGGCAGCCTCGACCCCCGTTTGCGGATCGGCGACATTGTTGGTGAGGCCATCGACATCCACGGGCTGGCGGGATCCGCTGCGGAGCGTACTCGACGCATTCGGGACGCGCTGACAGCGGTGGGTTTGGATGAGGCCTCCGTCGGCAAGTACCCACACCAGTTCAGTGGTGGGCAACGTCAGCGCATTGGCATTGCCCGCGCCTTGGCAGTCGAACCGCGCCTCCTGATTTGTGACGAACCAGTAAGCGCGCTCGATGTTTCCGTTCAGGCCCAGATCGTCAACCTGCTGCTGGACCTCAAGGCAAACCGGCAACTGGCCTTGCTCTTCGTGGCACACGATCTGGCCGTGGTGAGCCGCCTCTGCGAACGTGTCGCCGTGCTTTACCTCGGCCGAATCGTCGAGTTGGGCGCCACTCAAGCCGTTCTGGAACGGCCCCAGCATCCTTACACGCAGGCCCTGATCGCCGCCATGCCGGTGCTCGACCGCGGAAGCCGGCCAACGGTCCCCATGCCGCAGATCGAGCCGGCATCCTCACAGCCGCTGGCGAACGGCTGCGCCTTTGCGCCTCGGTGTCCGGTCGCCGCCGAACGATGCCGTGCCGAGGCTCCCGGCTTGGAGTCTCGGTCCGCCGCGCAAAGTGTGGCGTGTCACCTCGGGAGCGGCGCTGCGTAAGGCAATTTCGGGATGGATATTCCTGCGCCAGCGTGATAGGTGTGCGGGTAGCGTTGCGGTTGGCGGATCAGAAACCAAGGTGAGCTATGGATGGGGCCGGAAAGTCGGCAGCCACGCGTGTCGATGGCGCACGGGCCGTCGGAGTTCGCGTGTCGGTGGGACAACTCTGCGAGGATTGCTCGGGTGTCTTTTGGCGGGTCACCCGGGTCTGCGGCGGCTTTGTCTCCGCGGCGCCGCTGGATGGACGATGCCGTGAGCGAGGCTGGGCGCGGGACGAGTTTCTTTTCCTGTTTCGTCCGGTCTCCCAAGTTCCGACAGTAGCCGCCGGTCAGGTGTGGCGCGACTGGCAGGACGGCCACTTCTGGCGGGTCAGAGAAGTCATCCGTGGAACCGTAGTCTGTCGGCGTCTGGGCGGCGAGGCCGTGCGCTGGTGGGTGAAAGAGGATTTCTTCCATCACTTGAAGCGCGTCCGGTTGGCGTAGTTGAGTGCAACACTGACGATGCGCAATGGGTGGGAGGTCATCGATGGAGTTTCCTGCAAAGGGGATTTCAGGGGAATAACGGCGATAATGGGTGATATC
>CAYYMW010000268.1:0-9836 GCA_964472515.1 uncultured Verrucomicrobiota bacterium
AGCAGGAAACGGGTCGGCGGGAGGGCCGGAGGAGGCAGCGGTTTGCGGTTTGTGCTGGATGCTTGCACCCGCGGTGGGCAGTGCGACGGGCGGCAGGATTCGGAGCGGCGGGGGCGTCCAAGCAGAGATGGGCAGATGGCCACGGGATGAGGTGACTTCGTGAAGCGGCGGTGGAGCGCATGCAACAGGAGAGTGATGCCGATTTTGCTGCTTTTTGCTGCTATTTGCAGATATCGAGGCCCCAGAGCAGGAAACGGGTCGGCGGGAGGGCCGGAGGAGGCAGCGGTTTGCGGTTTGTGCCGGGTTTTTGCAGTGCTGACCAAGCGCCTGCGGCGGGCAGTGGTGCGCCCGGCGAGAGGTCGATCAAGCATCGCGCCACGACGAGGGGTTGATGCCAGTGGGCGGTATGGGAAAGGCGGGCTCATGGTTGGCACGCTGGTGTTGGCCCTCACCCGCCCTGCGGGCACCCTCTCCCATCGGATGGGAGAGGGAGGTTTCCTTTTGGGGCCGAATACCCTGGGCGTTCGGCCCGCTTCGGTTGCGCTGGCGCGCGCGGGCCTTTGCCCAGGGCTATCATATTCCCGGCCCTACAGGCCGGTTGAGGTGCGGCGCACGGCGATATTATCCACGGCGGGCCTGAGGACGGCGGGTGAAGGAAGCACCACCAAGGCACGAAGGCACCAAGGGAGGCTCGGGAGCGATGCTGAGCCCAGCGGGACGGTTGGGTCCGTTTCATTCTTTATCGCGGTGAAGCGCGTTCACGGGGGCACCCTAGACCGGGGGGCGCGGCCGGTCCCGTGGTCCATGGACCCGGTGGACTGGATTGGGGAGAAACGCCGTCGCACGCGCTGGGGCGCCCACGCAACGGGAGAGGGTGAGCCGCACTGCTCCGCGCCGCCTCCTGGGCGCGATCCCCACCCGGCCTCCCCTTCCGTACGAAGGGGAGGTGCTGCGCACGGCGAGGTTGGGTACGAACCCAGGGCGTCCGGCCCGCTTCGGGTGCCCGCCTGAGGCGGGCAGGGAATTGCGGGCCTCTGCCCTGGGCTAGCCTATGCAGCCCTGTCAGGGCTGGGGGCAGTGCGGGTGCTGCGCACGGTCCTGCGGACGGCGGGATGGATAGCAGGGTCCATGGGTAGTTGGCGGGAGGACGTGGCTCCGAGGTCGACTTCGGCGCCGATGGGACGCGGATTTGAAGCGAGAGACTCCTTACGTCGTCTCCTACCCTGCGGACGGGGAGCGTGCTGGGACGCATTCCCGGCTTGTCCGGGGGGCGGATTCCCGGTACAAACCAGCGTGCTCTTGACCATCACCGCGAGTTTCCGCCCGGCCACGGACCTCGGCCACGTGCTCCGCAAGCACCCGGCGCGCGTCCACACGGTGAACTTGAGCTTCGGCTGCGCCCGGGTGTTCTTTCCCGAGGCGGGCGAGGAGCGCTGCACCGCCGCGCTGCTGCTGGAGGTCGATCCCGTGGGGTTGGTGCGCAACCGGCGCGGCCCGGGCGGGGAAGGCCGCGCGCTGGAGCAGTACGTCAACGACCGGCCTTACGTGGCCTCGTCGTTTCTGAGCGTGGCGATTGCGGAGGTGTTTGGCAGCGCGCTGTCCGGCAAGAGCAAGGAGCGGGAGGACCTGGTGACGCAGCCGTTGCCGCTGCAAGCCCGCATCTCGGTCGTGCCCTGCCGTGGGGGCGAGGCGTTCCTGCGCCGGTTGTTCGAGCCGCTCGGGTATCAGGTCACCGCCACGCGCCATCCGCTGGACGCGAAATTCCCAGACTGGGGCGAGAGCCCCTATTTCACGGTCACCATGGCCGCGACGCTGCCGGTGCGCCAACTGCTCACCCATCTCTACGTGTTGCTGCCGGTGCTCGACAACGACAAGCACTACTGGGTGGGCGACGACGAGGTGTCCAAGCTCCTGCGGCACGGGGAAGGCTGGCTGGGATCGCATCCCGACCGGGAGATTATTGCCACGCGCTACTTGCGCTACCGGCGCAGCCTGGTCCGGGACGCCTTGGAGCAGTTGCTCAGCGAGGAGGCTCCGTCGGTGGAACAGGAGCAGCAGGAACGGGCGCAGGAGGAAGCGAAGGTGGAAGAGCGGCTGAGCCTGAACGAGCAGCGCATCGGGACGATCCTGGCCGCGCTCAAGGCCAGCGGCGCCCGGAAGGTGGTGGACCTGGGTTGCGGCGAAGGCCGTCTGCTGCAAGCGCTGCTCCACGAGCGGCAGTTCGAGCAGGTCACCGGGCTGGATGTGTCGTGCCGCGCGCTGGAGATCGCCAAAGACCGATTGCATTTGGAGCGGATGCCGGAACTGCAACGCCGCCGCCTCGCGCTGCTGCACGGGTCGCTCATGTACCGGGACGCGCGGCTGGCCGGGTTTGACGCCGCAGCGGTGGCAGAGGTCATCGAGCACCTGGACCCGCCCCGGTTGGCGGCCTTCGAGCGGGTGTTGTTCGAGCACGCCCGGCCGGCTACGGTGGTGCTCACCACCCCCAACGCGGAGTACAACGTGAACTGGGAAAGCCTGCCGGCCGGCAAGCTGCGCCACCGCGACCACCGGTTCGAGTGGACGCGCGCGGAGTTCCAGGCCTGGGCCAATGGCATTGCCCAGCGCTTCGGCTACCAGGTGCGGTTTCTCTCCGTCGGCCCGGAGGATCCGGCCGTAGGCGCGCCGACGCAGATGGGGGTGTTCGTCCGGCCATGAAGGCCCCATCAACAACGCTTTACGGAATCTTGGCGAGAGAAGCTCCTGTAGGAGTCCTTTTCCGCCGGGGCCCGAAATCCCATTTCCGGCTGATCAAATGGAACCTGGAGGACGACACCTTTGAAGCAGGCCACTCCTTCAAGGGGCGAATCTACGAGCGTCGATGTGACCTATCGCCCGGCGGTACCCTTTTGATTTACTTCGCAGCCAAGTATAAGGAGCCTTTGCGGTCTTGGACGGCGGTGAGCAAGCCGCCTTGGCTCACGGCGTTGGCGCTGTGGCCGAAGGGCAACGGTTGGAACGGGGGTGGACTGTTTCTGGATTCGCACTCGATTCACCTCAATCACCCTCCGCTCAAGGCCACTCCCCATCCGGATTTTGTGGCAGGTTGCCGCAAGATCAGAGTCACCTCACTAGCTGACTGCCGTGGCGAGGATGACACCGTTTGGCAGCCCTTGCTTGAAAGGGGTGGATGGAGGCAAATCCAACGGGGGGTCTGGGGTGAATTCGGCAAGGACCCCGCCTTTTCGTGGAAGGCGAAGCAGCCGGAGACGTGGCGGAAAGCCCACCCCGGGAAGAAACTGGTCTTGGAGATGAGGATTCTGGGCATCGATCACTACGGTGGCAGATGGTACTACATTCAGTACCGGGTGCTGGATACCTCACTCTCGGAGCTGCTGGACCTTGGGATTATCGACTGGGCCGAGTGGGACCCAAAAGGCGACTTGGTGTACACCAAGGGGGGCTTGCTTATGCGGCAGAGCTTCAGTGGAGACCTTTTGCCACCGCCCAAGCAACTCGCCGATTTTAGCGGTATGGGCGTTCAGTTTACTGAAGCACCCGCAGCGGCCAGGAGACTATGAGCGCTGCCATTCCAGAGCTTTCGTTGGTCGTGTTGATCAGGGTGTCCGGCTCCGGCAAGTGGGGCGTTGGCTGCCAATTTCCGTTCCTCTCCGTCGGTTCGGAGGACCCGGACGTAGGCGCGCCGACGCGGATGGGGGTGTTTGAAGTGGGGTAAACATGGACCACCTGCAACGTGCGACCAGATTGATGCAGAAGGGCTTTGCCCTTCTCGATGAACGCCGTTACTCCGAAGCGTTGGAAGTTGGGCGAGAACTCAAGAAACTGCGCCATTCCTCCGCATTTGAGATTCAAGCTCTTGCCCACTCGCGTTCGGGAAGCCTTGCCGAAGCAATAGCAGTCCTCGAGGAAGGCGTGGCCAAGGCTGGTAAGGTCTGGGTTCTGTGGGAGTTGCTCGGCAACTGCTATTCGGACGCGGAGCGCTATGTCGAGGCCGAGCAGGCCTACCAAAGCGCATTGCAACTCGAGGAATGCGACCGTGCGGTGGTGCACTTGAACCGAGCGATGGCGTTCCATCGCGCGGGCAAGCATGTGGAGGCAAGTGCCGCGCTCCGAGAGGTTCCATCCCTTCCCTTGGAGCGACGTTTAGAGGCCTACCGAGTCCGGCTGCTGTTGGCCTTGGGAGATACGGACTCAGCCCGTCAGAGGGCGCTGGAACTCGCCCGGTCTCGGCGCGGACTACGAAGCCAAGACGCTGAAGCCGGGGAAGAGGAGGTGCTGCTAGTGTGCGCACTGGCACTGAAATCCAGACAACGTGATCGATGCCGGGCCATGCGGTTGGCGATTCGGGCGATCAGGGCGGGAAGCCATAGCGAGGAAGCGATGACTCTCCTTCGCGAACTGCGGAATCGACGAACGACCTTTCCGTACATCCATCGACTGCGGATTCACGGCATTTGGGACTCATCAATTGAGCCGGGACGTTGCCCCCCGGGGTTCTATCGCAACTTTGACGTTGCCGCTGCGTCGGAAGCGTCCGCTTTTCGGTATGCCAAGATGCTCTTTCCAAACGCGGTTCGCAGGTCGCTAGCCATCGATGACGCGAGAGTGCTTGAAGACCGGGCACCGGAGTGGGAGGGCGTCTGCTCCGTGTCCGGCTACTTCTTCTACCCTCGAGACAACCCACGATGACCCTCACCATCCCTGAACTCTCGCTTGTCGTGTTGGTCGGCGCGTCGGGCTCCGGCAAGTCGAGCTTTGCGCGGAAGCATTTCAAGCCCACGGAGGTGCTTTCATCGGATTACTGCCGCGGGGTGGTGTCCGACGACGAGAACGATCAGTCGGCGAGCACGGACGCGTTCGACGTGCTGCATTTCATCGCGCGCAAGCGGCTGGCGGCGGGCAGATTGACGGTGGTGGACGCCACGAACGTCCAGCCCGAGGCGCGCAAGCCGCTGGTGGAACTGGCGCGGGAATTTCACTGCCTGCCGGTGGCGATGGTGCTCAACCTGCCGGAGAAGCTCTGCCAAGAGCGCAATCAGACCCGGCCGGACCGGGATTTTGGCCCGCACGTGATCCGGCAGCAGACGCAGCAGTTGCGCCGGTCGTTGCGGACGCTCGAAAAAGAGGGTTTCCGGCATGTGCATGTCCTCGGCTCCTTGGAGGAAGTGGACGCCGCGGTGATCGAGCGACAGCCACTGTGGAACAACCTCAAGCGCGAGCACGGCCCGTTCGACATCATTGGGGACGTTCACGGCTGCTACGAGGAGTTGGTGGAGTTGCTGACCCAACTGGGTTACGTCGTGGCACCGACGGAGCAGGGCGAGATCGTCACGCCGCCGGCTGGACGCAAGGTGGTCTTCCTGGGCGATCTGGTGGATCGCGGCCCGGGCATTGTGCGGGTCCTGCGGCTGGTGATGGGGATGGTGGCGGCGGGCACGGCTCTCTGTGTGCCGGGCAACCATGACGTGAAGCTGCTGCGCAAGTTGCGCGGGCGCGACGTAAGAGTGACGCACGGGCTGGCGGAATCGCTGGCGCAGTTGGAGGGGGAGCCGCCGGAGTTTCGTGAGCAGGCGGCCGAGTTCATCGACCGGCTGGTCAGCCATTACGTGCTGGACGATGGCCGCCTCGTGGTGGCCCATGCCGGCATGAAGGAACCGATGCAGGGGCGCGGGTCCGGCGCGGTGAGGGAGTTCGCCCTGTATGGCGAGACCACGGGGGAGACGGACGAGTTTGGCTTGCCGGTGCGCTGCAATTGGGCCGCGGAGTACCGGGGCCGCGCCATGGTGGTGTACGGGCACACGCCGGTGCCCGAGCCGGAGTGGCTGAACCGCACGATCAACATCGATACTGGCTGCGTCTTCGGCGGACGGCTCACGGCGTTGCGGTATCCGGAGAAGGAACTCGTGACCGTGGCGGCCCGGGCCACCTATTGCCAGCCGGCCAAGCCGTTCCTGCCGGAGGCGAACCAGGCCCCCACGCTTTCGGCGCAGCAGCAGCAGGACGATCTGCTCGACATGGAGGATGTGCTGGGCAAGCGCATCATCGCCACGCGGCTGCAGCCGAGCGTAACCATCCGCGAAGCCAATGCCATGGCGGCGCTGGAGGTGATGAGCCGGTTTGCGGCCAATCCCAAGTGGCTGATCTACCTGCCGCCCACGATGTCGCCGTGCGAGACCTCCCGAGAGCCCGGCTTGTTGGAGCATCCGGCGGAGGCCTTCGCCTACTACCGGCACGAGGGCATTCCCAAGGTGTTGTGCGAGCAGAAACACATGGGTTCCCGCGCGGTGGTGATTGTCTGCCGCAGCGAGGAGGCCGCCGCCAAACGCTTCGGGATCGCGGGCGACGGTGCAGGGATTTGTTACACCCGCACCGGACGACGGTTTTTCGAGGATGCCGGGCTCGAAGCAGGGATGCTGGCGCGGGTGCGGTTCGCGCTCGATTCGGCCGGCTTCTGGGATGAATTCAAGACCGATTGGGTGTGCCTGGACACGGAACTAATGCCGTGGTCGGTCAAGGCGCAGGGGCTGCTGAAGGATCAGTATGCCGCGGTGGGGGCGGCCGCCAACGCGGCGCTGGGTGACGTGGTCGCCACCCTGGAACAGGCGCAAGCCATCGGCGCGGAGGTGGGGGAGTGGCTCGAACGGCACCGCCAGCGCCAGACGATGACGCAGCAGTATGTGCGCGCGTATCAGCAGTATTGCTGGCCGGTCAACTCGCTGGCGGACCTGAAGCTGGCACCGTTCCACCTGCTGGCCACCGAGGGCGGCGTCCACGTGGGCAAGGATCATCGGTGGCACATGCAGGCCCTGAGCCGCTTGTGCGCCGCTGCGCCGGATTTGCTGCTGGCCACGCCGTGCTTGGAGGTGGAGGTCACCGATGATGCCAGCCAGGCGGCGGGTATCCGCTGGTGGGAGGAAATGACGGCTGCCGGGGGCGAGGGGATGGTGGTGAAGCCGTTCGACTTCGTGGCGAGGGGCCGGCGGGGCCTGGCGCAACCGGCGGTGAAATGCCGGGGCCGCGAGTACCTGCGCATCATTTACGGTCCCGAGTACACCGCGCCGGAGCACTTGGAACGGCTGCGTTCGCGGGGGCTTTCGTTCAAGCGTTCGCTGGCGTTGCGGGAGTTTGCGCTGGGGATCGAGGCGTTGGAGCGGTTTGTCCGCCGGGAGCCGCTGCGGCGGGTGCACGAGTGCGTGTTCGGGGTGCTGGCGCTGGAGAGCGAGCCGGTGGACCCGAGGTTGTAGGGGACCTGCGGCCGGGACCTGCGGTCGGGACCTGCGGTCGGCGAGATGGCGTAAAGCGTAAGGGCGTGAAGCGTAATGGGGACCGGGGGGGGCGCACGCCGGGAATGCGATCAGGCGTCGCTCCGCGACGTGGGGAGCGATGGGCGAGACAACCGTGGGCTGAAGCGCCACGGCTACCGGCAATTCGTCGCTCCGCGACGAGGGATAGGGTCAGCCTGCGGCGGGCGGTGCGGCGCACGGCGCACCTGCAGTGGGCGAGAGGGGGGCGAGGGCGGCTAGACAGGATGAACCGGATGAGAGCCGCTGGGCACGGTGGCGCTGCGCAGCGCAAAACTGTCCGCAGATGGCGCAGAGGGGGAACCTGGAACAGCCCAAGCCAGTGAGGTCAGCCAGCCATCCTGACACGGTGCTTCCTGCCTGACTCCCGCAGTGGGTCGCCAAGCAGCCATGCAATGGCGGGTTGCCATTGGAGGGGCTTGGGCAGGGCCGGATGCGGGGGCAGCGGGTCGAGCGTGACCAGCAGGGGAATCGCTTCAGGGTATTCAGCCGCAGCCGCCGAGAGGGCACGAACTTCACGCTCATACGTGACAGGGTCGGTCACTTCGGTGCAGACCTGAATCAAGGTGGCGTTCCCCGCGAAGTCGCGCGCCATGAAGTCCACCTCGAAGCCGTCGCGGGTGCGCACGTAGCCGGCTGTGCAGCCGCGTCGTTCGAGTTCGAGCAGGACGGTGGTTTCCAAGGCATGGCCGAGATTGGCGCGGCCCGTCCGTTCATAAAGCGGGATGAGGCCGGGGTCGATCGGATAGGCCTTGCGGGGGTTGACCATCCGCTGACGTTCGGAGGCGGTGTGCAGGGAAACGGTGCGCACCAGGAAGGCGTCCTCCAGGTGGGCGAGGTACTCGTGCAGCGTGTTCTTGCCGACAGGCAGGCCCTGCGACTTGAGGGCGTCGAAGAACTTTTGCACACTGAAGGTCCCGGCAGGGTTGCCCAGCAGATGGCGGAGCAACCAACGCAGGGCGGCGGGATTGCTCACGCCATGCCGTTCGATCACATCGCGCAGGATGGCCACGTCCACGTAACCGCGCAACAGGCTGGCGCGGTCGCGCGCAGCCGCGCCCTGCGATTCGGGGAATCCACCCTCCGCAAGGTAGGCGCGGAAGCGGTGGTCGAGCGTCGAGCGGGTCGCCTTGGGCAGATCGGCCCAAGCCGACGTGGGCTCCACTTCGTGATGACGCAGGGCTTCACGCAGACTGAACGGATGCACCAGCACTTCCATGGCCCGGCCCCGCATGCTGGTGGCCACTTCGCGACTCAACAGACGGGCGGAGGAACCTGACAGAAACAAGTCCACCTTCTCGGTGTCGAGCACACGACGGACAAAGGTCTCCCAGCCCGGCACCTCCTGGATTTCGTCGAGAAAGAAGGTAACCAACTGCGAATCGCGGCGCTCCGGGTGCAGGCTGAAGTAGGCTTCGACGACCCATTGAAGGTCGCGGGTGGTCATCCCCGCGAGGCGTTCGTCCTCGAAGTTGAAGTAGACGAGCGCGTCACGCGGAGTGCCGGCCTTGAGGCGGTCAGCGAGGCACTGCCACAGGAAGGTGGTCTTGCCGCTGCGGCGCATGCCGATGACGGCCAGGGCCTTGCCCCTAATGCCCGGCAGATGAACCTCGCGGCGGGTATGGGCCGGCACGGGCGCGGCAAGCGCATCAACCAGCTTTCGCCGGATGATCTGATCCAGTTCTCTTTCCATAAAAGACGAATATGACCTATTACATCCTTATTAAAAGGATAAAATGACCATGCTGCAAATGAACGAAGGCATCCGCTGAGGACGCATACCTGCGGCGGGTGGGGCTACGGTGCGGCGCACGGTCCTGCGGACGGCGGGATGGGGGAGCGAAGACGTGGTAGGACGCGGCGGTCTGGTGGTCGGCGGGATGGTCGATGCGCTGTTGGTCGCCCTCACCCGCCCTGCGGGCACCCACCGCCACCGCGTAAGGCCAACCAGCGCCCCCAAGAAGATCCACAAAACTCCTTGCCAAAAGCAACACCGTTACTGGGCTAACCTACGCAGCCCCTTCAGGGGAATGGAGCGCCTGCGGCCTGCGGACCCGCGGTCGGCCATATCGAGGGAGGGACCGGAGGCAGGAGGGCGAGGCTGGAGGCGCTCGCCACCAGCGGGCTGGAAGTCTGCACTACGAGGGGGGATTCGGCGGCAAGCGATGAGGCGAGGCGCGGCGGCCCTTTTTTACTGGGGCTTGCGGAGCAGGGCGAGGGCGGCGCGGAGGACGGGGTCGTCCTTTTCGAGTTCCTCCGGCGTGGCCTTGACGGCGAGGTCAGGCGCGAAGCCTTCGCCTTCAAGGCAGGTGCCGTCGAGGCGCAGGTCCCGCCAGGAGGGGGTGTAGAGGACCAGACCGTTGCCGAGTTCGATGGGACGCGGGTTGCCCGAGGCGCCGGCCGTGGGGCTGCCCAGCAAGGTGCAGCCGGGGACCTGCTTCATCATCATGGCGAACGATTCGGAACTGCTGACGGTGCCCGCGCCCATCAGCACGGCCACGCGACCCTGGAACCGGGGGCGGGCGGGGTTGGGCT
>CAYYMW010000269.1:0-9827 GCA_964472515.1 uncultured Verrucomicrobiota bacterium
CGGCGGAAGCGGCGGGTGGGGCGGAGATTTGGGTCGCCCAGGGGACCTACGCGGAGGCCAAGCTCTCCTTGCGCCCGTATGTTTATCTCTACGGTGGATTTGCCGGGACGGAAGCGCTGTTAACCGAGCGTTCCCCGGCGGCCCACGAGACCGTACTGGACGCCAAACAGGCGGGTTACGTCATCCGCCCGATGGGAGGTTACCTGCTCAGTACGATCGATGGCTTCACCATCACCGGCGGCAAGCAGACCCAGTTTAGCGACCTGGGCGGGGGCATCAGCGGGTTGCTGACGGGGGTCTCGATCGAGAACAACGTCATCGCCAACAACATCTCGCCCCAAGGCGGGGGCATCGGCCTGTATGGCAGTACGGCGGTGGTGCGGCACAACCTCATCCACGACAACAAGGCCGCCGCCGACGGCCAGGGCTGGGGTGGCGGCATCCTCTTTACGTTCTCGACGCCCCTCATCGAGGACAACGACATCTACAAGAACAACGCCTCGGACGGCGGCGGCATCCATTTCACCTACTCGAAACCGTGGATCGTGGACAACCGCATCCACGACAACACGGGCAACGGCGTCTTCGCCCAGAACAACCGCTATGCCCTGTGGGTGAATGGCGACTGGATGCTCATTGCGCGCAATGTGCTGTATCGCAATTACGCCGAGGGGAACGGGGGCGGCATCAGCCTGATGTTCTGCCCGGGGCAGGTGGTGAACAATCTGCTCGCGCACAATTGGACCGGCGGCACCCAGGGCGGGGGACTCCACGTCTCCCAGGACAGCGGGCTGGACGGCCCGCTCCTGGTGCTGAACAACACCATCGTGGGGAGCCAGTGCAACTTCCTCAAACCGTGGGGCATGGTGTTCCAGGGAGCCGGGGTGTGTCTCATTCAGATGGGCACGCCGAATGTGGTGCTGGCGAACAACATCATCGCCTTCAACCAGACCGGCCTCTTCAACTACTCGGGGCTTGGGCAGTCGGCCAGCCCGCTGCTGGTGAACAACTGCGTGTACGGCAACGTACTGGGTACCGACCCCCAGGATTACCAAGTCAATTACCTTCAGGGTGGGCCGCTGAGCCATCCCACCGATCTGAACGTGGATCCGTTGTTCGTCAACGCCAATGTCTTCGATTTCCACCTCCAGCAAACCTCGCCTTGTGTCGATGCCGGTTCCGCGAACTACACTCCCTCACCGGACCTTGAGGGGGTGCCGAGACCGTTGCCGGGCAAGGGCACGCCTGCGCCGGGCATCGAGTTGGGGGCGTTTGAGCGCTACAACTCCGCTGTAATCGCCCCGTCGATGCTGACCGCCTCGGATGGCCGGCATGCGAACCGCGTCGAACTCGCCTGGCAGGCGGTTGGCAATGCCAACGGCTACGAGGTCTGGCGCAGTCCGGCGGGCTCACCCACCCTGGCCCAACTCATCGCCGAAGTGCCGGGTCCTGCCCCAGCCACGTTTGCGGACTGGAGCGCCGTTCCAGGCGAGGTTTACACCTACAAGGTCCAGGCCAAGCTGACCGTAAATGAACTCACGGTGGTTCAGAATGGCAGCGACGCCAACTACGCCGTCACGCACCACGTTTACGTTGGCGAGTTCAGCGCCAGCGCCGACGGCAGCCGCGGGGCCGGGATTTCACCTTACCAGCAATGGCGGCAGAGCCGTTTCACAGCGGGGGAGTTGGCAAACGCCGCGATCAGCGGCGACCACGCCGATCCCGACAAGGACGGCTTGGAGAACCTGATGGAGTACGCCCTGGGCTGCGATCCGCGCACCCCGGATCGCACCGACGCTATCAAGGTGAGCCAGTCCATTTCGCAGGATCGATGCTACCTCACCCTCACCTATCGATGCCCGAAGATCGCACCCGTTGACATTACCTATGCCGTCGAGTACTCCGAGAAACTGACGCCTGTGGACTGGACCAGCGCGGGTGTGCTTTCCGGTCCAATCCCGCCGAGCGGGGACTTTGTGTTCGTGCCCAGGTTCGTAGTCTCAGCCGTCGGTGCCCAACCCACTGGTTTCCTGCGCCTGCGGGTGGTCCTCAATCCTTAGCGGCGCCAGCTCCGGGTTTCCGAAGGCCGCGCCGCCGCTTGCATTTGCAGCCAATCGGGTTAACTTGAGCCGGGTTTCGATAGGCATTGGTCTGCATGCTATAGACGGCAAACGAACTGAACTTGGCTTATGATGATCAGCAAAAAGATGGCCGCGGCCATCAACGAGCAAATCGGCAATGAATTCGGCGCTTCCCTGCAATACGTCGGGATAGCCTCTTACTTCGCGAGCGAAGGCCTGGTGGAACTGGCGGCACGCTTTTACACCCAGGCCGACGAGGAGCGCATGCATGCGATGAAGTTCGTCAAGTACCTCGTCGATGCCGGCGCCACGGTGGAGATCCCCAAGATCCCCGCCCCCAAGGCCGGTTTCAAATCGGTGGCCGACGCCGTCAAGCTCTCCCTCGAATGGGAGCGCACCGTGACCGACCAGGTCAACGGCTTGGTCAAGCTGGCCGTGGGTGAGTCCGACTACCTGACCCAGAACTTCCTCAACTGGTTCGTCAACGAACAACTCGAGGAGGTCTCCAGCATGGACAACCTCTACCGGGTGGTGAAACGCGCGGGCGAAGACAACCTGATCTACGTGGAATCCTACCTGGCCCGTACCGCCGGCAAGCCCGTCAGCACGCAGGGCGCCCCGGCCGAATAATCCTCCTGGCAGTTCATCGCTTCGCCCCGTCCCAGCCTCGGCTGGGGCGGGGTTTGTCTTGTCCGGGTCTGGCCGCCGGCCATCCGATCAGGCCCGCACCGCCGGTTTGACCTCGAAGATAAAGTCGGCGGACAAGCCTTGCCCGGCCACAAATTCGACTTCCTTGGACACCGCGCCGGCTTTCGGATGCACCGCTTCAAGCACGTACTTGCCGGGCGCCAGGCCCTCGGGCAGGCGGAACGCGCCGGTCTTGTCCGTCACCGCAAAGAACGGATGCTCGACTACATTGATGAAGGCGAATTCCCAAGGATGGATTTCGCATTTCACCTTGATGAGCAACTCGGGCTCGGGAAAGACCTGTTGCGTGATCATGCCGGTGACCGGCTGGGCGATGTTGAACTCTTTGTTCGCCGCCTTCCTGGGCAGGGCGTGGACGGAGTCCATGTAGGGTTCCGAGTTGCGGGCAATGAACGGTTGGTTTGCCCGCACGCCCAGCACGTATGGGTGGAATCCGGCGTTGATCTGGTCCAACACCGGCTTTTCGCCGGGCAGGGGGAACGTGCGTCCCTCCAACCCCTCTTTGATATAGACGAACACGTTGGCAAAACCGCCGTCCGTCCCCACGACGTAGTGGCGGGTGGCAAGCTTGCCCACCAACTCCGGATAGGCCTTGGTGACATCGGCGAAGTTGGAAAGATCGACTAGTTTCTCCGGTGGAGGCGTGCCTTTGAGCACGCACCGCCCCGCCACGACCGCCGCGCGGGCGGGGGTGGCGGCAAACAGGGTCGTGGCGACGGTCGCCTTGAGAAAATCACGGCGGTTCAGTTTCATACCATTACCATAGCATGCCCGTGCGCGCGTGCCGCTGGAGAAACACGCGGCGCAGCGTGGTGCATTGCAGAGGCGGCGGCAGCCGGAGTCAAGTGAGAAAACCGGTGCGCAATCTGCGACGTCGGGTATCCGAAGGGCCTCGTTGGCGCACCTGCCTGGGAACGAGCCAGCTTCAACGCCCCTTCAGGGAAAGCACCGGAGTCAACTCGTACCGGATCTTCACGAGGTCCGACTGCCCGCGCATGACCACCCGAACGTCTTTGTAAGCCTCGGGCGCTTCGTCCAGCAACAGCTCTGTGTGGGCGCAGACCACCCCGGCCAGGCTGCGCTGGTAATCGATGGGCGTGACCTTCCGCGAAGCCTCCGCCCGGGACATCGCCCGGCCGGCCCCATGCGAACAAGAGTCGAACGCGTGCTCGTTGCCTCTGCCTTCGACGACATAGGAAGCCGTGCCCATGCTCCCCGGAATCGAGCCCAGCCGGCCCGGGGGGATGCGAATGGCCCCCTTCCGGTGGACGAAGAGTGATTCACCAAAATGCTCCTCCTGCTCGGCATAGTTGTGATTGATGTCCACCACTTCGTCCAACAGCGTGGGAACTGCCAGGGCGGGGGCGGATTCGTGCAGTACCTCCAGGGCCCGATGCATCATCTCCCGGCGGCTGGCGCGCGCGAACTCAACCACCAGGCGCTGGTCGGCAAGGTAGTCCTCAGCCAGCGGCGAGCCCTTCGGCAGGTAGGGAATGCGGGCGTAGAGCCGGTGGTCGATTCCCGGCTGTTGAGCTCCCTGAGCGACATAGTAGTCACGCACCTCAACCCCCAGGTAACGCGAGCCGGAATGAAGCATCAGCCAGAGCCGGTCCTCATGATCGCGCTGCAGTTCAAGGAAGTGGTTGCCGCCTCCCAGAGAACCAAATTGACGCATCAACTTGCGAAGGGTCCGGTTGGAGACGGGGGCCCGCAGCTCCTTGGCCCACAGCGGGTGGCTGCTGACCCGCTCAGTCACGACCGCATTGTGAGCGGTTCCCGCGGGAATGACTTCTCGCAAGCGCCGGGCAATCGACCCGAAGGCAGGAGCCAGGTCGCCCTGCTGCAGGGGCAGCCGCACAGCCGCCACTCCGCACCCAATGTCACCCCCTACCACCGAAGGCATCAGCACCTCGCGGGAAGGAATGACGCTGCCGATCACGGAGTCCTTGCCGGGGTGCCAATCCGGCATCAGGGCCATATACGGGTGCACGAACCCCGTGCGGGCCAGCGGCTCAAACAAACGCCGGATGGTGGACTGCCCTTCGGCGCCCTCCGCCGACCAGAGCCGGATCGTCATGCCCCCGACGGCAAGGTCACGGGCGTTCTTGTTGGTGTAGCGGTGCCGCTTTTCCATGGCTCATCGGTTCAGTAGTTGGCCGACCACGGAGAGCAAGATCGACCCGCTATGACGAAAACGTGCCGCCACCGCGCGGTCGAGGTGGTCCACCGCCACCGGGAAGGTCGGGATGCCGTGGGGTACCGTCACTCCTCCCGTCCCGTAGACTACCAGCAACCGCTGGCAATCCGGCAGACACAATCTTGAGACTGGCGACCCGCCGAGCCTGTCGTCGCAGACCATCGCGGCGTCGTAGCGTGCGGGTTCGAGGACGTCTGCGGGCAGGACCGCGACCAGATTCCTGGCGCGTCGGGCCGCGGCGCGTCCGGCCAGCACGGTCGCCGAATCGTCGGTGAACCAGACCCGGTGCGGATCATGCACAAAAGCCCGACGCCAGCCAAAGGCGAACGCGCTGCGAAGCAGCGAACCCAGTTCATGGGGGTCATCGGAGGCACAAATGAGCAAATCCACGTCCGCTTGGCGCAAGGGACTGGCGCGCCGGCGCTTTCGTCCCAGATCGCGGGTAAAGGCATAGAGCGTGACGGCGGCTGCGGCGGCAACGTTGATCGAGCTGAGCCCGCCTTGTGACATGGGAATGGACACCACCGCGTCGGCCCGCTTGAGAATGCGCGCCGGGATACCTTGTTCCTCATTGCCCACAACCACGGCCGTTGGTTCACGGGGAACCTGGAAATCGTATAGACTCACACTGCGGCGGCCAGTTTCACAGGCGACGATCCTGCGGCATCCCGCCACCGCGGCTTCCCAGGAGAGCGCGTCCCGAGCGGGCATGGTCGCCTGCCCTGGCGGAGGTGGCGAAGCAGCCAACACGCAGCGACAATCCGACATGGCGGCGGCGTTGGCCAGGAGCGGCTTGTTCCAATCGCCGGCGATGTCCAGTCCTACCAGGATGTACGGCTGAGGCATGATGACGACTCGGAGGTGAAGCAACCCGTCAGTCGCTGCCCGGCGCAAGCGGTGTCAGCGCAGGCTTCAATCTCCCATCCGCTCCGCGCCGTTCGGCAGGACCACAAAGGTGAGGTTGGGCACTTCCTTCCGCGTGA
The DNA here is from genome assembly GCA_964472515.1 of uncultured Verrucomicrobiota bacterium. Taxonomy (GTDB): domain Bacteria; phylum Verrucomicrobiota; class Verrucomicrobiia; order Limisphaerales; family J093; genus CAYYMW01. The sequence continues at coordinate 5,970 of CAYYMW010000269.1, forward strand.
TGGCAGCCGCCACTTCCCGACGAAGCATGGTCGCCGCATGGTTGACAGCCTCAGTCGCCGCTGACACGTCCAAACGGTCTTCCGGATTGCGTGGCACCAGCACCACCGCCAACGAACCGCCAGCCTTCGACACTTCGGTAACGGTCAGTGCGTTGAGGACTGGGTTGGTCGCCTCTTGCAGCGCCAGATCAAGCGTTCGCTCGATCTGGCCTGCCAGCCGTTCTTGTTGGTGGACGCCATGTGTGAACCCAAGGCGCAGTTCGCTCGGAGCGCGCCGCCGCTTGGCCTCCAGCCGCGGATCGATGCCATCGCCTTCCCGAAGATCCGCCGCGACTTCTCGAATCGCCTCGGTATGGGGATCCAGCTTCCCCTTCTGCCCACCCTCAGACGAACCGCTGGTGGCTGGTGGATTTGTGTCAGCAAAGAGCTTCTTACCCTTCTTCATGCTTCTCTGAGTGACTCTGGTTCTCGCCCACCGAAGTGTCAAGAACCTCCCTTGCTTGCGCTCGGCCGGTCACCAGCACTTTGCCCGCGCTGGTCTTCTCCCGGCTGCGTCCTACTTCGCCTGCGCGCGGAGCATCGGCGCGCCGGCGGGAAAATGGCGCGTGTAGAACTCGCCCATGGGACCGGCGTATTGGGCTACACGGACACTGCCCCACGTGGATTGGTCCCCGGTGGCGTAGTAGAGGTAGGTCTTGCCCTCCCACTCGAACAGGTCCACGTCGGAGTTGTTCACGCCTTCACCCGCGCTGGCTTCGAGGATGGGATTGTAGGGGCTGAGTTCCCAATCCACCAGATCCTTCGACCGCGCCAGGAACGGCACCCAGCCCTGGTGGCCGGGAACGGCGGCGTGGAGGTAGATCACGTAGTAATAGGGCGCAAAATAGCGGAGCACCGGGCAGGCGCTGTACTCGCGGTTTACCCCCGTGAAGATGAGGCCGTCCTGCTTGGTCCACGTGGCGAGATCGCTGGAGCGGGCGAACTTGAAGCAGAAGGTAACGGGTCGGTCGGACTCGTAAGCCATCACGTAGCCCTGGTCGTCGCGGCAGACGGAGGCGTTGAACAGGTGTTCGCCCGGTTCCTGCGGGATGGCCGGGGTGCGGACCCAGTTGGTGAGATCGGTGGTGGCGAAGCGGTAGAGGCTCTGGAACCAGTCGTTGTTGGTACCCTCGCTGGCGAAGACGTTCAGTTCCTCGTCCCGCACGTACGCGTTCGCGAAGGAGTGGCCTTCGCCAAACTCCGCCAACTCCTGTCCCGTCTGCAAGTCCTGAACGTAGAGGTGCATGCTGCGGGTGTAGCCGTCGGTATGGTTCTTGGTGTCGTCGCGGCGGTTGTAGACCAGCAGCGGCCGTCCCCGGTAGATCACCGGAGTGCTCTCCATCGCGCGGGGCATCGCGAAGGGAAGCTTGGTGAGTTGGGGGCGTCCGGTCCCCGCCGCCTCAGTGAACCGCGCCGGCAGCAGGTCGTTGAACGCCTCGACGGGCCAGAACCGCAGTCGCTCGAACCCGGCCGGGACCGGTTGGCGGTATTGCACATAGGCGCGGTTGGTGCCGGTGAGGTTGTAGGAGAAGGTCTCGTTGCTGATGGCGCCAAAGACCTTGAAGCCCATGACCAGGCAGTTCTCAAGGTCCACGTGCAGGAACTTGCCCAGCAGGTCGCTGTAGATGGCCCCCGTGGCGGGCGTGCCGTGCGGCTGGGAGAAGTTGAGCACGATGAGCCGCGAGTTCTTCAACTGGATGCGCGTGTAGCCCTCGAATTTCGGATACCCGACCTGGATCGCGTTGTCGGGGCCGACGAGCGTGCAGTCCTCGAACACGGCATCGGGCGTTTTCGGCATGGACTTGTTGTGCGCTCGGACGTAGACGCCGCCAGCGTCGCCCCACACATCCAGGCACATGAAGAAGGAACGGCGGAAGACGACGGGTTCCTCGGGCCGGTTCACATGGGCGATGACGCACGTGCCCGCGAAGCGCCCAAGGCCGACGCAATCCTCGACGATGGCCGAGAACTCATCACCCGCGCGGTTGGTAAGGTCCCAGCCGATGCCACCCTCGGAGCCGGTGGAATAGAGGCGGCGGTAGACCCAGCGGTCCCACGCCACGGCGGAGAAGCCGGGGTCGCATTTGATCGGCCCCCACCAATCGACGCTCTTGAGGCCGGTCTCGCGGTTCGCGTCGCCTTCCTTGAGGACCATGAAAGTGGGGTTGCCGGTGGGGGCCTTGGAATCGGTGCGCACCACGCTCAGCGGCGCGCCGGAGTCGATGACCACCCAGCCGTTCGTGCCGGAGCCAAAGCGGCCGTCCCAATCGCCTTCGAGGACGTTGTAAGCGCCCTTCGCGCCTTTGTGCGCGGGAGTGAGGTTGGCCTCGGCGTAGGTGCCGGGCCGGATGACGATGCGGTGGCCGCCCTGGGCGTCGGGGACGGCGTCCAGCGCGGCCTGGATGGTGCGGAACGCGGTGGCCCAGGAACGGCCGTCCGAGTTGTCGCCGAGCGGAGAGACGTAGAGGGTTACCCCCGTGCGCGCCCCGGCGACCCAGCGGTCCTCGGTCGTGGCGTCCTCAGCCGCCAACCGCGTCCCAACGAGCACTAGCAGGATGGCGAACGAACCAACCCAACGAAACACGGAACTCATACCCGCATGGTGCGTTGCCAGCAGCGGGCGTCAAGCCTTCAAGGCAAGACCGTGCGCAGCATGAGTGGAATCGCTGCCTGGCAAGCCGCAACCACTCGGGGCTAGGCCTTTTCCTCGGGAGTGGTGCGCCGCGGATCTGTTGCAGAGGCGGCACTCCCCGTCCGTCTCCAACACCAAGCGGCCGCGCCCATCGCCAGCAGCGTCAATCCGCCGAGCCAGAGCCCGGCTTCGAGGCGCGGGTCGCGATAGCGCAGCGTCACCTGGTGGTCGCCGGTGGGAACCGCCAGCGCCTGAAAGGCGAAGTTGGCCCGCCACAGTGGGACCGGTTGTCCATCCACGAACGCCCGCCAATGGCGATGCCATGACTGCGCGATGACCACCACGGAGGCGGTCTCGGCCGAGGCGCTCAGTTCCACCCGGTGCGCGCCGAAGCGCTTCACGCCAATGGCCACCCGCGCCGTGTTGGTCGCGCCCACAGAACCGCGCGCCTCCGGCGGCAGGTAGACGCGGTGGCGTGGGTCGAAATCCGGCTTGAGCACCGCCTCGAGCGCGGCCGCGGGCTCCGCAAACGCCACCGCCTGGCCGCCGGTGATCCAAGGCAGGCTGTTCGTGCGCCGCTCCCAGTCCGTCAACTTGCCGGCGGCCGTGGTATGAGTAATTCCCAGGAAACTGGCCATGCCCGCCGGAAACGTCTGCATGAAGCGATCCTCCAAGATCGACGTTTCGCGCAAATACAACGGGAAGAACCCGCCCACCATGGGGATGTGGTCGAGCAGCGGACAACTGAACATGAGCCCCAGGCGATAGGTGGCGTATTGGCTGAGCACGTCGGGAGCGGCCTGTTTCTGGGCTTCGAGCACCGCGCGCAGAGCGGGCATGGCGCGGCTCTGCCCCGCCAGCGGCGGTGGGTCCAACACCACCGCCCGCGGCGCCATGGCCTTGGCGGGCAAGGTGGGCACCGCGTTGGGCAGATGCAGGGAGAGATCCGCCGCCAGCAGCAGGCACGCCGCCCCGGCGGCCAGGTCGATTCCGACGCGCTCGTATCGCCCCCGGAAATTCAGGGCCAGGAGGAGCAAGCCGAGGAACATCGCGCTCAAAACGGCGCTCCGGGCGGTCAAGGACGCGCTTTCGCCCAGGATGGTCTGCAGGCGGGACCACATGGCGACCGCCGCCATCAGCAACACCGTGCCACCGGCCACCCCCCACGCCCTCCGCCAGCGGGGCCT
>CAYYMW010000270.1:0-9792 GCA_964472515.1 uncultured Verrucomicrobiota bacterium
CCCTGACCGGCCCGGCCCACATCAAGATTCCTGCCGGGACGCAGGGGGGCACGATTTTCCGTCTGAAGGGGCGGGGGGTTCGGAATGTGCAAGGCTACGGCGTGGGGGACTTGCACGTCCGGGTGGCGGTGGAAGTGCCGACCCGCCTGAACAACGCCCAGCGCGCCAAGCTCGAGGAGTTCGCCGCGCTGTGCGATTCGAGCGTGAATCCCCGCAGCAAGAGCTTCTTTGACCGGGTGAAGGATTTTCTGAGCTGAACCCGGACCCGCCTTTACCATGCATCGCTTTTTTGCCCCTCCCAACGAGTGTACCGGCCATCAAATCGCCTTGCGCGGCGCCGAGGCCCATCATGCCGCGGCGGTGATGCGCGTGCGGGTCGGGGAGCGGGTGGTGGTCCTGGACGGGGCCGCGCACGAGTATCTGTGCGAGGTGACGGCGGTGGATCGCCAGGAGGTGTTGCTGGAGGTCAAGCAGCGGAATGCGCTGCCGCTGCCGGCCTGCCAGGTGACCCTGATCCAGGCTCTGACCAAGCCCAAGAGCATGGACATGATCCTGCAGAAGGCGACGGAGCTGGGGGTGCGGCGCATCCTCACGGTGGCCTCGGAACGGAGTGTGCCGCAAATCGAAGGCGGGGAGGCGGAACGCCGGGCCGAGCGCTGGCAGTTGATGCTGACCGACGCCATGAAGCAGTCCGGCGCGCCGTGGCTGCCCACGATTTCCCCGCCGGTGCGGGTCGACCAATTGCTGACTTCCGCGCCGGCGGGAGAGTTGGTCTTGCTGGCCTCGTTGCAGCCGGGCGCGCAGCATCCCCGCGCTTATCTGGAGGATTACCGTCGGGCGCAGGGGCGGTTGCCCGCCAGCGTGGCGGTGTGGGTGGGGCCCGAGGGAGATTTCACGCCGGCGGAGGTGAACCAGATCCGGGCGGCGGGGGCGCTGCCCATTTCGCTGGGGCCGCTGGTTTTGCGGAGCGAAACCGCCGCCATCTACAGTCTGTCCGTGCTCGCCTCGGAGTACCACTGGGAGCAACGCGGCAAGGCCAGTCCGCAGTGAGGCGGCGAGCCCGGCGCTCGTGCGCGGCGTGGCTACTGCGGCGGGCGGTATTGTTCGCGGGCGGACGGCAGCCAGCCTTTGAGGTCCTGAATCCGCTTCTCATCCAGCGGATGGGTGCGGAGGAACCAAGGGGTGGAGGAACCCGCCTTCTGGTTGTAGGCCGCAAAGCGTTCCCAGAAGGCGACGGACGCATCCGGGGAGTAGCCCGCCCGGGCCATGTAAAGGAGGCCCACGTGGTCCGCCTCTGACTCCTGTGAGCGGCTGTGCGGCAAGGCGACGCCCAGTTGCGCCGTCAACCCGTATGCGGAGTTGGCCAGCGCCTGCGTCTTGGGGTCCTTTCCGCCCAGGTACGAGTTCACGGCGCTGGCTCCGAGCTGCGTCACCATCGCCTCGCTCATGCGCTCCGCGCCGTGACGCGCGGCGGCATGAGCCACTTCATGGCCGATCACGGTTGCCAGACCCGCTTCGTCCTTGGTGATGGGCAGGATGCCGGTATACACTCCCACTTTGCCGCTGGGCAGGCAGAAGGCGTTCGCCTCCGGGCTCTCGAAGACCACAAACTCCCACTGGGCGTTGGACAATTGGGCCACGGCCGCGATCCGCTTGCCGACCCGTTGCACCATGGCATTGACCGAGGGATTCCGGTTGATGGGCACCTCCTTCTTCATTTGCTCGAAGGAGGCAATCCCCATTTCGGTTTCCTGCGCCGGAGTGATGAGAATCAGTTGCTTGCGCCCCGTTTCCGGAGCCGTGGCGCAACCCGCCAGCAGCAGCAATCCAACCAAGCCGACAGCGAGCCCTTGAAATGCACTTCTCATGCGTTGAAGTTACGCCCAATCAACCCATCGGCGCAAGCGGCTCCCGTCCGGGTTGGACTGGGGCGGCAAGCGACAGGAGGAGCGCTCGCCGAGGGCCATCCGGGGGCCGTGGCAGCAGAAAACGGCAAGGCGGAGGGCGTCCGCCTTGCCGTCACACAAACCACCGAACCCCGAACGAGGGGGATGCAGATCAGTTGGTGGCGCGATAGAATTTGGCCTGTCCGCCGGCGGGGATTTCCAAGGGGCTTGCCCCGTCAACATTGCTGTACGGGCCTTGCGGGACGTCCGCCGATTGGAGCGTGCCGGTGTAGGTGAGTTTCACCTTGGTGCCGCTCTTTTCGATCCTGACCGTCGGCGGTTCGACCGGGTTCGGCCCGACGATGCGGATGTTGTCGACGGTGATGTAGGTTTCCAGATCGCCGTTGTTCATCCACATGGTGATGCAGTCGATCCCGTTTTCCGGAGTGGGACAGCGGCGGAAGTAGTTGTGATCGGCCGTCTGCCAGAGTTCCTCCCCTTCCCGTTGAGCCCAGGCATCGAAGGTATTGTTGAAGGGATCGTTGTCATCGCCAAAGTACAGCGTCATCTTCATGTGGAGCAGCTTGCCGTCCTTGTATTCGGGGCCGGCGTCCAGCCACGTGCCGCCGCCGTCGCATTCGCCAGTGCCGTTGCGGGTGTCGCACCGGGCACCCATGCGGCAGGGGGTGCAGAGTTCATTGAAGACGGCATAGACCGGATCGTCGCCCAACAGGCGGTTGACCGAGTCGCTCAGCGTGAACCCCAGGTCCGTGCCCTGCAACTGGGCGTTGTAGTTGTTGTTCGTGGGGTCGTAGTCCGCCGGGATTTCGTTGGTGGCGAAGAACTTCCAGTCCCAAGTGACGGTGATCGGTCCCTTCTTCTGGACGGGGAAGGGGATGGCCCAATAGATCACGCCCAACTCGGTGCCGGTATGATCCGGGTGAATGCGCAGGGTTTCGTTGGTGATCGATTGCACAATGATGAGATTGCCCTCGTCATTGACGAACGTGTCGCCGGTATTGGCGCTGACGCACGTCCAAACCGCACTGGCCCCTGCGGGTTGCCCCCACAATGGCCCATCGGTGTACCCTTCCGCCTTCGAGAAGTTGATCTGTTTGATCAACTGCGCTTGGAGGCTTGTTGCCAGAACCACCAACAAACCGCACGCCAACCACCGCAGACCTGCTGATGCTCTCATGAAACGTCCTTAGTATGTGTTGTTTGGCCTCAAGTCGGTAGACGTGATTATTATACATGATGCGATTCACAAACTAGGTGAACCGACGATAGGTCGCGTCAGGCCGATTTGAGGTTTTGTGCTTACGTGGAGAGTTTTTAACAGGTGTGGCTATTATTGCAACATAAAAACACAGCGATTTCAAAATATGGCAATCGCTGCCAAGTATGGCCATATTCTACCACAACTGGTGTATCGAAAGGCATGGTTTAGCTCGAGAGTGAGCAGACCTGCGGGAATTTGAAACAAGGAGTGACTTGGCGAGAGACGCGGTTAACCAGCTCTCCACCGCTCCAAGACCGATTCCACTTGCGCCTGCACCTGGCTCCGGGCTTCGTGACGATCGACTCCACGGCCCAAGCGTGCGTCGTAGTCCGTCTCCTCGTGACGGATATGCGCCACGACCGCCAGACGCACCGCCTCCTCATTCATCGCTTTGGCGCCCGAGCTTCGCCCCACGCGACCGCTGTACTTGAGACAAGCGTGTCGCGCGACGGCATGCTCGCGTTCCGCGGGCATCCGGGGGAAAACCTCCCGAATCCGCCGGGCGAAGTCCGCGACGTAGCGCACGTCGATCTCCGCCCGTCGTTCCGCGGCCCGGATGCGAGCGGCTTCCCTGGCGACCTCATCCAGGGCGCATTCCTGTTCGGCCTGGTTGAGAGCGGGTTCCTCGACGAGCACCCCCTGGCGCTCATACCGCTGGCGGGCGCGGCTCCATTGCAGCACGACGGCCGAAAGACGGGAGTGCTTGCGCGCGCGGCGGGTCAGGGCGGTGTCGCCCGCCGGCAGGTAGACCAGGTGGGCCAGTTCCGCACAGGCCAGGCAGATGGCGCGATCCGGCTCCTGCAACGTGATCCAGGCGTGGGGTCCCAAGTCAGCGCCGCATTCGCCGCACTTGGCTTCGCGCTGGGTGATGAATACTCGGAGCTCGTTCATGGGGGGGAAGCGGACACGGTGGTTGAAGATGGCCCGGGAGAGCAAAACGGCCAGCGGGCTTTCGCTCCGCTGGCCGCCAAACCGAACTCGGTCCGGCGACCCAACGCCGGAGCAGTGAGTTACTTGATCTTGCCGCCGTAGACGGCGTTCTTGCCCAGCAACTGCTCGATGCGCAGGAGTTGGTTGTACTTCGCCACGCGGTCGGTGCGGCTGAGCGAACCGGTCTTGATCTGGCCCGCGTTGGTGGCCACGGCGATGTCGGAGATGGTGGCGTCTTCCGTCTCACCGGAGCGGTGGCTGATCACGGCGGTGTAGTCGTTCTCCTGGGCGAGTTCGACGGCGTCGAAGGTCTCGGTCAGTGAGCCAATCTGGTTCACCTTGACGAGGATCGAGTTGGCCGTGCCGGTGTCGATGCCCTTGCGGAGGAACTTGACGTTGGTGACGAACAGGTCGTCGCCCACGAGCTGGACCTTGTCGCCGAGCTTGTCGGTGAGGGTCTTCCAGCTGGCCCAGTCGCTTTCGGCGCAGCCGTCCTCGATGCTGATGATCGGGTACTTGCCGCAGAGTTCGACGTAGAAGTCCACCAGCTCATCGCCGGTGAGGGTCTTGCCGCTGCTCTTCTTGAAGGTGTAGGAGGCGTTGCCGTTGTAGAACTCGGAGGAGGCGACGTCCAGCGCCAGGAAGATCTGCTTGCCCGGCTTGTAACCCGCGTCCTTGGTCGCTTGGAGAATCGCCTCGATGGCGGCTTCGGCGCTGTCCAGTTTGGGCGCGAACCCGCCTTCGTCGCCGACCGCGGTGGAGAGGCCCTTCTTCTTCAGCACGCCCTTGAGCGCGTGGAAGATCTCGGTGATCGCCTGGAGGCCCGAGCTGAAGGTGTCGAAGCCCTTGGGCATGATCATGAATTCCTGGAAATCGATCGGGGCGTCGGAGTGGGCACCGCCGTTGATCACGTTGGCCATGGGCACGGGGAGAACCTTGGCGTTGGGCCCGCCGAGGTACTTGAAGAGGGGCTGGCCGAGCAGGTTCGCGGCGGCCTTCGCGTTGGCCATCGAGACGGCCAGGATGGCATTGGCGCCGAGCTTGGACTTGGTCTCCGTGCCGTCCAGTTCGAGCATGGTGCGGTCCACCGTGAGCTGGTCCAGGGCGTCCAGGCCCACCAGCGCCGGCAGGATCTTGGTCTCAACGTTCTTGACGGCCTTGGACACGCCCTTGCCGCAATACCGCTTCTTGTCGCCGTCGCGCAACTCGATGGCTTCGTGCTCGCCCGTGCTGGCGCCCGAGGGAACCGCCGCCCGGCCCGTGGCCCCGCTGGCCAGGGTGACGTCGACTTCCACGGTGGGGTTGCCCCGCGAATCAAGGATTTCGCGAGCCGTAATCTGCTGAATGGTGCTCATAGTCAAATCGGTTAGTCCGTAATGGAAAGGGCATGATAGGAACGGGGGGCGATCCGTCAAGACGAAGTGGCGCGCGGCCGGCGGGGGGACGGCCGGCGGCGCGGGCCACAAATCAGACGGTTGCCAACGCTTGGCCAGTCCCGGGTCAGAACCCGGAACGCTTGGGATACGCCGGTTTCCTGGCGGTGGGCGGCGGGTTTTGCCCGATGGCTTTCATCACCTCGTCCACGGCGCGTTCGAGCTGTGGGTCGGCTCCCTTCGCCATCAGGGCCGGATCATCCACCACTTCGATGTCCGGGTCGACACCGTAGCCTTCGATGATCCATTCGCCCTTCACGTCGTAGATGCCGAAGGTGGGGACAGTGACGGAACCGCCGTCGATCAGCCCGGGCACGCCGGTCATGCCGATGAGCCCGCCCCACGTGCGCAACCCGATGAGCGGGCCGAGGTTCGACTGCTTGAAGTAATACGGGAAGCAATCCCCCCCGGAGCCGCTCCAGCCGTTGACCAGCATGGCCTTGGGTCCGAAGTGCGCCATTGGCGGCCACGCCCAATCCTTGCCGTCGCGGACGCCCCAGAAGTTCCGCACCGGCCGGTTGAGGAGTTCGATGAAGCGGTCGGGAATCTGGCCGCCGCTGTTGAAGCGTTCGTCAATGATCAGGCCATCCCGGGTGATCTGGCTGCGCCACTGGCGGTAGAGCTCGTTCTGGCCGTTGACCCCGGTATCGGGAACGTAGACGTAGCCGATGCGGCCGCCGCTGGCCGTCTCAACCTTCTTGCGGTTGGCCTCGATCCACGCCAGGTTCCGCAAGCGCCCTTCGCCTCCCAGGGTCTGGACCAGCACCTCGTGGGCGCCGTCCTTCCCCGGCTTGTCGTTGACCGTGAGTATCACCGTCCGGTCGGCCAGTCCCTGGAAGGCGGCCCAGGGGTCCTGCGTGGTGTCGATGGGCTCGCCGTTGACCGCCAGCAGGTAGTCGCCTTCGTTCACTTTGAGGCCCGGCTGGCGCAACGGAGAGCGCACCTCGGTGTCCCACGCACCGGCCTCGATGATCTTCTTGATGCGGTAGGCCCCGTTTTCGAGCGCGAAATCGCAGCCCAGGTAGCCCACGCCGCGGGAGGGTCCGGATTCCACGTCTCCGCCGTTCCGATAAGTGTGCGAGGAGTTCAACTCGCCGATCAGCTCGCCCAGGACGTAATTCACGTCCCAGCGGGTCACGGCGTCGTCCAGCAGCTTGCGATAGCGATCCCGCATGGCGGCCCAGTCCACCCCGTGCATGCCGGGATCGTAGAAGTAGTCACGCTCCAGCCGCCAGGCCTCGGTGAAGATCTGGCGCCACTCGGCTACTGGATCGATATTGGCTTCGAAGCCGCCGGTGGACAGCCGCTTGCCCATGTTCTGGCCTTCCTTCGGTTCGACAATCGAATAGCCGTCTCCTTTGCGGACCAGCATCTTCTCGCGCTTGGCGGCCAGTTCGGCAAAATCGACGTCGTCCAGCACGGTCTTTTCCTCGCGCTTTTCGAACTCGAAAGCCAGCAACGGGCTGCGTTCGTCGGCCGAGCCCAGCCTGGGCAGGCGGCGATAGAGCAGCTTGCCGGAGATGGCCAGGAGGTTGTCGTAGCGCCCCGCCTTGGGAGGCAGGATGACGGCGCGGCCTTCAAACCCGTCCAGGTCGATCTCCACCGGCTTGGGCTTGTCCTCTTTCTTCTCGGCGGCCTTGTCGTCCTTCTTGTCCGCCTTGTCGGCGGGCTTTTCCTCCGGCTTGGCGGCCGGTTCGTCGGCTTGCTTGGGTTCCTCCTTCTTCTCTCCGGCGGGCTTGGGTTCGTCCGGCTTTTTCTCATCCGGCTTCTTGGCCTCGTCCTTCTTTTCTTCGGGTTTGGAGTCCTTCTCTTTGTCTTTATCCTTGGGCTTGTCCCCTTCCTCGTCGTTGCGGGGAGCCAGCGGCGAAGCCACATCCTTGCGCAGCGGAACCGCCGCCAGCACCGTGGCGTTGGCGTAGATCCACGAATTGTCCAACTCGCCGTAGGTCGGCCCGAATGACCGGCTGGTGCGGTAGTAGAGATACTTGCCATCCGGGTCGAACACCGGCTGTTCGTCGTTGTAGAACCCGGCGGTGACTTGATGCCGCTTCCCTTCCTTGTAGTCATAGAGGATCACCGCTGAGTAGCGGTTGTCCAGATCCCCGGCGTACGCCAGCCAGCGGCTGTCGGCGGACCAACTCACGGAGAAGCCGCGCAGGTCACCCTCATACGCCCAGAGCAGGCGGTCGATTTCGCGGTTGGTCTTGGTGTCGAAGTCGTAGACCTGGATGCGCATGGCCTGGTCGATGAAGGCCAGCTTGCGGCTGTCGGGCGACCAGTGCAGGCGGTAGCGGAAACCCGGCCCCAGGGCGGTCAGGGTTTGTTCCTCGCCGGTGCCGTCGGCGTTGCGGGTGGTCAATTCATACTCGCCACTGCGGTCGCTGAAATAGGCGATGAGCTTGCCGTCCGGCGACCAGGCGGGGAACCGTTCCGCGATCCCGGAAGTCCGGGTCACGCCACGTACCACGCCAAACTCCGCCGGCACGGAGAAGATGTCGCCCCGAGCCTCGAACAACGCGCGCTTGCCGGTCGGGGAGACCGTGGCGTGCTGGATGTGGCCGGAGACGTTCTGCGCGCGCGGCTTGAGGGTGGCCCGGTCGGTGACGACTTGGATCTCGACCTCCCTGGCCTTTTCGTTGCCGAGATCGAGCAGGTAGAGGCGCCCCGCGTTCTCGAAGACAATGTCCTTGGGGCCGATGCTCGGGAAATGGACATCGAACTCCTTGTAGTGCGTGATCTGGCGCACCTTTTCGGTGCGGGTGTCGTAGGCCCAGAGGTTGGCGCGCTTGTGGTCATCGCGGTCGGACAGAAAGTAGATTGTGTGGGCGTGCCACATGGGCTGGGCGTCGGCGGCTTCGGACCGGGTCAGGTTCTTGGCGGTGAGGGACTCGAGGTCGAAGAGCCAGATGTCGGGGTTCATGCCGCCCCGGTACCGTTTCCAGGTGCGGAAATCGACGCTGATGGGGGTGTAGGCGAGCAGCTTGCTGTCGGGTGAAATGGCCCCGAATTCGCCGTACGGCACGGGCAGTGGCTCGGGCAGGCCGCCCTCGACCGAGACCTTGAAGAGCTTGTTGAACCGGTCCTTCTCGCTGGTCATCGAGCTGGCGAAGAGAAGGCTCTTGCCATCCGGGTACCAGCCGATCACCCGGTCGGGCGCGCCGTGGTGGGTGAGCCGCTTGGGCACCCCGCCGGTCACCGGGATCAGGTAGATATCCATGTTCCCGTCGTAATTGCCGCTGAAGGCGATCTGCGTGCCGTCCGGCGAAAACCGGGGAAACGACTCCTCCCCATGGGGCGAGCTCAACCGGGTCGCCACGCCGCCCTTCTTGGGCGCCACCCAGATGTCGCCGGCGTAGACGAACGCGATCTGTTTGGCGGAGACGTCCGGCTGCCGCATCATGCGGGCGTCGATACGGGTCACTTTTTCTCCTGCGGTTTCCTTATCGGCCGCGAAGGCGGCGGTCAGGGCCAGCGTGGACACCAGCACGCGGCTGAACAAGGCGAGTCTTGGCAAACGGACATTCATGATCGGCGCAGGCTGCCGGAACCGCTCCGGAAAAGCCAGCCTAGGTTGAGGGCGATGACACACTGGACGCAGGGGGGTGACCACGGATGGCGGAGGTCTCCGGTTGGCACCCAGCGAACGCCGAGGCGGGGCACCGACGGGGGAGGCTTGCGAAGGGGCGCGCTGCCGAGGGAGATCAGAACTGCAGCCGGGCGTGCAGCCGGCCCTTGTCGGCGGCTTGGGCGAGGGCCAAGCGCATCAGCGGTTCGGGATTGCCGGTTACCTTGACCAAGACCAACTGGCGTTCCTGCAGGACGGCCACGCAGAAGCGCATATCCTTGGGAGAGCGAGGCTTCTCGGGGGTGTAGATGGCCACGCGGTCGTGGCGGTTCGCCACTCCCACTACCCGTTCCCAGCCTTGACCGGCCATGGCGCGGTCGGCGGTGGCGAGGAAGGGCAGGGACGCCGGTTCCCGGGCGGTTCCCTCCAGGCGGTAGACGCCGACATCCGCCCCGCGCAGGGCGGAGAGCGCGGTTCGCGCCTCGGGCGGGGCGTCGGTGAACGCGACGACCGCCTTGACCAAGCCGACCGTGCAGAAGCCGGCGCTGATTTCGACCTGCTCCTGCCACTCGCTGCCGGTGGCCTGGGTCAGGCTGTCGCGCAGGGCGCGGGTGTCACGGTCCAGGCGGGTGCAACCGCTGGCAGCCAGCAGCAGGACCAGCAGCGCAAGGCAGACGGGCAGGCGCATGCGAGGGG
>CAYYMW010000271.1:0-9742 GCA_964472515.1 uncultured Verrucomicrobiota bacterium
GCAGAACAAGATCCCCGGAGACCTCGTCGAGTGCGGGGTTTGGCGGGGCGGGAGCCGTCGTCGGCGGAGACGACCAGTTAGGCCAAGCCGGCTTTCGGGCTGGTGCGCTGCTGGCTGAGGTGACAACATCGGTTCTGATTTATGAAGCTCCTGCCGATGAGTGTCTTGCTGCAGGCCGCCTGGAAGGGTGGCTATGCGGTGCCTTCTTTTTGTGCTTGGAACGCTGAAACGACCGAAACGGTGCTGACGGTCGCGGCGCGGCTGAAGTCCCCCGTGATCCTGATGAGCGGCCCGGGCGAGTTCCCCCTGAACTCCCCCGAGACCCTGGCTGAGCTCTCGCGCGGCTTGGTGGCGCGATACGGGGTGCCGGCGGCGCTGCACCTGGACCATGGGGATTCCCCGGAGTTGGTGGCGCGATGTCTGGCCGCGGGATACACCTCGGTGATGCTCGATTACTCGACGCGTCCGTTCGAGGAGAACGTGGCGGCCCTCCAGGCGGTGGTCCGCCAGGCGCACCCCCGGGGGGTGACGGTGGAGGGCGAGATCGGCTGTGTCGGCCGCGTGGACGATGTGACGGTGGAAGGCGGGAAGACCTCGACGCTGACCGACCCCGCAGATGCGGCGCGCTACGCCGAGTTGACCGGCGTGGATGCGCTGGCGGTCTCGATCGGCAACGCCCACGGCCTCTACACTAGGCTGCCGGTCTTCGACTTCGAGCGTCTGGAGCAGATCCGCCGACGGGTCGCCGTGCCGCTGGTGTTGCATGGCGGGTCGGGTACGCAACCCGAGTACCTCCGCAAGGCCATCGCCCTGGGCATGGCGAAGATCAACGTGGCCAGCGAACTGTGCCAGGCCTTCCGCGACGGCTACGCCCGGGCGCACGGCGAGGGGAAGACAACCTGGCTGCCCACCGCGCTCGGCGGCATTCAACCGGCCATCGCCCAAGTAGTGGAGAAGTGGATCGGGCTCTGCGGTTGCCAGGGCCGCGCGGCGGATCCCGCTTTCGGCACATGAGCGCCGGGCCATCAGCCGCGCAGCGGACCGGGAACGAGCCCATTGACGTCCTGGGGTTGGGTTGCACCGCCGTGGATGATGTCCTGTATGTCCCGTCGTTTCCGGCGGTGGACGAGAAGATGCGGATCGAGCGCAGTTCGCGGCGCTGTGGCGGGCTGACCGGCGTGGCGCTGGTCACCGCGGCGCGTCTGGGGGCGCGCTGTGAATTCGGCGGCTGTCTGGGAACCGACGACCTTTCGCGGTGTGTGGCGGAGGATTTTCAACGCGAGGGTGTCGGCCTCACGCATGCGCCGCGCCTCGAGGCCGCGCGGGTGGTGCATTCGGTGATCGTGGTGGGGCGGGACACCGGCAGCCGCAACATCTTCTATGAAACCAGCGGCCTGATTGGCGCGCATGACACCCTTCCGTCCGAGGAGGTGATTCGTGCCGCCCGGGTGCTCTTCCTCGATCAGTACGGCATGCGCGGCAATCTTCGTGCCGCCCAGGTGGCACGCAGCGCCGGCGTGCCCGTCGTAGCGGATTTCGAGGACACCGACACCCCGGGGTTCGCCGAGGTGCTGGCGTGGGTGGACCACCTGGTGCTGTCGGAGGGTTTTGCGCGCCGGTTGACCGGGGCATCCAGTGCGGCGGAGGCGGCGGTGAAGCTGTGGACCGACCGGCGCTCCGCCGTGGTCATCACCGCCGGAGCGCAAGGGTGCTGGACCGTTTCCTCTGAGACTCCCGGCCACGCCCGGCATCATCCCGCCTTTCCGGTCAAGGCCGTCGACACCACCGGCTGCGGGGACGTCTTCCACGGTGCGTATGCCGCCCGATTGGCGCGCGGAGATGCCCTGCAGCAGAGAATCCGGATCGCTTCGGCCGCCGCCGCCTTGAAGGCTTCGGCCGCCGTCATCCCACGCCTGGCGGCCGTCGAGGAGTTCCTGCAGACCCGCTGACGCGCCTATTCGCTGACGGGCAGGTAATGCACCGCGGCTGGGTTGGTGAACAGCAGTTCCTTCATCACGCCGGCCGCGCCGTCAAAATCCAGGTAGAGGCTCGAGTACCGGTCGGCCACGAGTTCGGTGAGCGCATCCGCGATGGCCAGGCGCGCGGAGACGTATTTCGCCGCGACCATCTCGACGAACCGCGCGTCGGTAAACCCGCAGGCGACGCTGCGCAAGGGCCCCATGCTGAGCTGATCCCGCACCATGCGGGCGATCTTGTGCCGGCGGAAGTAGTGCCACCAGGGACCGGCGGAGACGTTGCCCACCTGCTTGGCAGCGTTGGCCATGTCGTTGTACAGCAGCTCGTGTGCGGAGATATACTCGAATTGGACGTGCGGATAGCGCGCCCAGACGGGGTATTCCTCCTGCGGCAGGTTCGGTATGTACTCGGGGATGGATTGAATTTCACGCGACCAATCCATGAAGTGGCGGGCTCCGCCGCAGAGTTGGAGACAAACCCCGAAACGCGAGCCGGCTTCCTTGCGCTCCTGGCCGATCTCGTTCAGGGCCTCCAGCATCGCCTCGGCCACGCAAACCATGATCTGCCGGCGGTTCTCCCCGTCGCATTGCGTGCGGTGATGCGCCAGGACCCACTCCACCCGGGCCTTGGAGTAGGGGGCGCTGAACCGCCAGTTCTGGGCCTGAAAACCATCGACATACAGGATCCGGCTGTGGGGATTGGTCTTCGGGCTGCGCAGGATGCGCCAGAAGAAGGCGCGGGTGGCGTCCTGCAACGCGGCGACGCTGCTCAGTTCGCGCTCCAGGTACTCCTCCAAGTGAACGATGTAGCGCTCCGCCTCGAACTTGTGACCCTGGGTGAAGAGTCCGAAATCGGTGGCGCGCTCCGGCCAAAAGAAACCATTGAAATCGAACATGTTCCACGCCTCTGGGTGGGTGGCATACGCCAGGTCGACATCCTTGGGCCGGACGGGCGGGGCCGGCGGGATCCGGTCCCGGTTTTCGATGCTGGTCACGTACGCGCGAATCCCGTGCTTCGCCAGCACGGCGGCGGCGAACGCCGGATCATGACGTTCCGCGGCGATGGCCTCGGCCACCGTGTCGAAGTGCTCGGGAGCGAGCGGATCAATGTCCTTCGGCACGCCGCGGTAGAGGCGGAACATGTAGCGGAGCCACTCGGCATATTCGGAATAGCGGCTGTCTCGCAATTGCCCCAGCAGGAATCTCCCTGCGGCGCGGCGCTCGTCCGGGGAGTTGCCGCCCACCAGCGCAATGGCCTCGTTCAGACGGTTGTCCGCACCTTCGGCCACCTGGGCGAACCACGAGTAGAAAAGGCCATGGGTGGCGTCGGTCATCGTGCGCCGCACCAGGCGGCCGCGGCGGAGGCCTTCTTCGACTACCGCCGCCGGGGGGCGGTTGACCGCCGCCTGGGTGCCGGCCAGGTTGCCGGCGGCCATGGCGGGGGTAAACCCCGTCAGGTCATCCTGAACGTGCGTGTGCGCGTCGATCACCGGCGTGGCCATCGCCAGTTCCTGCAGTTTGGCACGAATCTCAGCGGTATTCATACGTTTCAGTCATGCCTGACGGGGTTCCGTAACGAGCCGGCCACCTGCCTCCGGCTACTTGGCCATGCCGTCCGTAAACGTGGCGCTGGTCATGGACATGCCGGTGAGGTGGTCGTTGACCCACTTGATGCCGGCACTGCAGGCTCCCAGCAGATGGGGGGCGGGGGCGATGAGCGGCAGAATGCTGTCCTCCGCCTCGCTGAACATGGGCATGATGTCACCGCCGTTGATGGCGCAGAAGCGGTCGCCCGCACCGATCGCCAGCAGCATCTTGGTGTAGCTCTCGAGGTTCACTTCCCCTTCGCCGTGACCGCAAAACTGGTGTCCGCGCTGCGGCCAGTCCTCGGTGATCATCAGGGTGGAGGCGCCTTCCAGGTACTTGAAGTTCTTGGCGTGGCTTCCGACTACCCGGGGCGCGACGAACGGGCTGGTGAAGCGTTGGGTCCATTTCTCCCCGGCCCAGCAGTGACTCGGGTCGCCCCAGACGCAGATCGAGCGGTCGTAGTCGACCGCCATGAGGAGCAGGGCGAAATCCCGCGCGCAGATGGCGCCCGTGCCGGGGTGGATCTCATGGGCCAGGTAGGCGCCCAACTGGTTGGCGCGCGCACGGATTTTGGCGGTCTTGTCGCGGAACCGCTGGAGGCCGGCGGCCATCATGCCGTCCCACCCGAAGAACCAGGGGTACCCGCTATGCAGCACCGGGTGCCCCCAAAGGCCCCAGAACCAACCGTAAATGTGGATGCCCGCGGCGGTGCCGGTCTCCAGAAGGCCGAGCAGGTATTCCTCCGACCAGTCCTCGATGTACTGGGTGCCTTTGGCCACGACGGCGGGCGGCACGAACTTGTCCGCATATTCGACACCCCATTTTGCGCTGAGGTGGGCAAACGCTGCACAGTGCGCGCTGATCGTGGGAGCCACGATGCCCAGTCCGTCAAGCACCTGGCGCACCTCCTTGGGATTCCGAAAGACGATCTTGCCGTTGTCCCCGTGGCCCTCGCCGTTCAACAGGTAGTTCGTGATCATCAACGAACGGGCGCCGGAGTCCGTCGCGTATTTGCCCACGGCCTCGAGGGTCTTGAGCCCGCCCGCCAACTGGCCTGTTTCCACTCCCGCGACGATGCCGACTTCCCTGCCACAAGACAGGTCCAAGCGGGCGCGGTTGGGGTCGAAGTAGCGGTTGAGTTCTTTGAAGAATAGCGGATTCATAGAATGCTCACTGTTTTGTTCGTGTTATGGGTGGATCAAACACCCCGGCGGGCTGCTTGGCAAGCCGCGACCGCGCAGCCGTGTCCCGCCCTGGGAACAGGGGGGCCTCGCCGCTGCGGGAAGACTGGCCAAAGCCGGCGCGAAGGTTTACGATCCCCCTGACTCGAAATGCAGGGCCAGTGTCGCCGACAATCATAGCGATCCAATGAAGACGATGAGTGCGAAAGTGAACGGGCAATCCTCGGTGAACCAGGGCAACCACCAGCCGCTGACCCGGCGCCGCTTCCTGAAGCGGGCCGCCACCGCGGCCACCACCGTGGCGTTGCCCTATTACATTCCCGCTTCGGCCCTCGGGCGGGACGGCAACGTGGCGCCGAGCGAACGGATTGTGATGGGCGGCATTGGCATCGGCGGCCGCGGCTCCTACGACCTGGGGGTCATGCTGGCGGAACCGGAGATGCAGTGGGTTGCCGTGTGCGACGTCGTGAAGGGCAAACGGGAAGCGGCCCGAAATGTCGTGAACGCCAAGTACGGCAACCAGGACTGCGCGGCCTATGGCGATATGCGGGAGTTGCTGGCCGAACGCAAGGATGTGGACGCTGTGTTGATCGCCACCGGCGACCGCTGGCACGCCCTGGCTTCGGTCCTCGCCATGCGGGCGGGCAAGGATGTCTACTGCGAAAAGCCGGCCTGTCTGACCATGGCGCAGGGAGAGGCCGTGGTGGATACCGCGCGTCGCTACGGGCGGGTCTACCAGACCGGCGCCCAGCGCCTCAGCGAGCCGAATCACGTGTTTGCCATCGAAATGGCGCGTTCCGGTCGATTGGGCCCCATCCATACGGTTTACGCCGACATCCGCTGGCGCGACGGGCTGCGTACGGACTGGTTGCCGGAGCAGCCCGAGCCGTCCAAGGACGAACTGGACTGGGACGTCTGGCTCGGTCCCTGTCCCTGGCGGCCCTACAACAGCGGGTATGTGAACGGCGCCGGCTGGTATCACTATTACGATCTGGCCACGGACGTCGCGATGTGGGGCGCCCATTCGGTGGCCCAAGCCTTGGCCGGGCTCGACATGGAGAAGATTTCCTGGATTGAGTTCGAGTATGCCGGGCCGGATGCCACCATCGTCACACGCCTGTCCAACGGTGTGAAGCTGGTGCTCTTCCGGGTCGCCGGCTCGGTGTGGGAACCGTGCAAGTACTGGCATGGCGCTTGTGGCGAGCGGTTTGACGGCCCTGAAGGATGGGCCGCCGCCGCCGATGGCTATGCCGAGCCGCATGTCTCCTCGCCCGCCTTGTTGCGCGAGTACCGGAAGGTCCTGGCGGACTACACGGCGCGCACCCTCCGCCCGCTCAACCATGTGCGCGATTTCCTCGAGTGCATCCGTTCGCGCCGGCCCACCGTGGCCAATCCGGAGGTCATGTGCCGGTCCATGCACATCTGTCTGGCCGCCGACATCTGCGGGCAACTCAAGCGCAACGTGAAGTTCGATCTCGTGAAGGCGGAGTTCGTCGGCGATGCCGAGGCCAATCGCTTGCGGACCCGCCCGATGCGGCCGCCTTTCGTCATTTAGCGGATCGGCGCCGATCAACTTCGTCTCTGGTGGCACCAGGCTCAGTCGCGCACGCGGCTCGAACCGTCCCTCGCGGTCATCGCTCCGGGCTGCGTGATCATTCCTCTGGAGCAGATCGTCTTCCTTCGGTCACGAGAGATCGGACGGCGAAGCGGACTCATTCGTTGATTTGTCTGGGACACGGAAGCGAAACGGCGCGTGGATTCGGCAAATGGCGCTTTTCCGCGATCGTCAGCCTGTTAGGCTGCGGCCATGCGCGTGATAACGCTGCTGACCGACTTTGGCCTGGACGACTGGTTTGTGGGCACCATGAAGGGGGTGATTCTCGAACGCCAGCCGGGGGCCCAGATCGTGGATGTCAGCCACGGCATCCCGCCGGGGGCCATTCGAGCCGGAGCCTTCGCGTTGATGGCAGCGTGCCGGTTCTTCCCGAAACAGAGTGTGCACGTGGCGGTGGTCGACCCCGGAGTGGGCGGCCAGCGAGCGGCGGTGGCCGTGCAAACCCGGACCTGCTTCTTGGTCGGGCCGGACAACGGCGTGCTTTCGTGGGCGTTGCGCGGGGAGGAGGTCGTCGCGGCCCATCGGATCGAGAACCCACGCCTTGGTCTGAAAACGGTGAGCCGGACCTTCCACGGCCGGGATGTCTTCGCGCCGGCGGCCGCATACCTGGCTTCCGGCGGTAGAATCCACCGGTTGGGACCCAGCGTGGACACCTTGGCGGCCCTGCCTTGGCCGGAACCGGAACG
Organism: uncultured Verrucomicrobiota bacterium; assembly: GCA_964472515.1. GTDB lineage: Bacteria > Verrucomicrobiota > Verrucomicrobiia > Limisphaerales > J093 > CAYYMW01. The sequence goes on from CAYYMW010000271.1 coordinate 7,046, forward strand.
CACGCGTCTGGGCTGGCGTGGGGAGGTTCTCTACGTCGATCGCTTCGGCAACCTGATCACCAACCTCCCGGAGACGCTGGCAGCGGGCGTGTCGGCTCCGTTGAACGTCCATTCAGGTCGTCGCACTTTTCCCGTGGCCTCCCACTACGGGGCCGTGGAGCGGGGGCGGCCGGTGGCGGTGTTCGGCTCGACCGGCTATCTGGAGGTGGCTATTTGCGACGGGAATGCCTCGCAAACGCTGCGCCTGGGCGAAGGCTCGCTGATTGAATTGCTGATCGGTTCCTGAGGCTCGTGCCGGTCCTACCGGTTGAAGAGCAACTCGCGAATCTGGGCCACCGACGCCGTGCCCGTGGTGCCGAGTTGATGGATCACGATGGACGCCCCTGCGTTGGCCAGGGTGATGGCCTCCGCCGGCGTGGCTCCGGCGGCCAGCGCGCAGGTGAGGTTTGCCGTCACCGAATCTCCCGCACCCACGATGTCAATTTCGCCGCGCAACGGCAATGAAGCCTCATGCGCCACCGTGCCATCCGGCGCGGCTCCGACGATGCCTTGCTCGGCCAGCGTGACGAAGACCAGCCGCTTCGTTTGAGCGGCGAGTTCGCGCGCCTTCTGTTGCACGGCCTCAAGCGACGCCGGTTGCGAGCCAGTCAAGGCTCCTAATTCGACACGGTTCATCTTGTAGACCATGGGCGGGAAGCCGCGCAGACCACGGCGGCTGTCACCCACGATCCAGAGCTTAGGCTGCTGCTGAGCGATGCCTTCGATCGTCTTCAACAGGGCCTTCGTCACGACTCCGGTCTCCGCCACATCCACTTGATCGAGCACGATCAGACCGTCCGATTCCCCCGCCAGTTGGCGGAGCGAGCGGCCCAAGGCCACACTCACCTCGAGCGGGGTGGGCGTGTAGTTCTTGCTGTCGAGGCGGTTCAGTTCCTCGGGGGCTTTCCCCAAGTGCATCAGCAAGGGCTTGCAATAGGTAAACGTGCGCCGGTCGCTGGTCTGGAGAAACCCATCCAGCCGTACCGGGGCAAAGGCGCCCAAGGCCCGCTTCAACTCATACCCTTCGCCATCCTCCCCGCAGAAACCCACCGGGGCGATGCTGCCCACCCCCAGGGCCAGCAGGTTGTTAAGAATGGTGCCCGCCGCGCCGGGTTGGCTGCGAACCCGGGCCACGTTGTGGACCGCCAGCCCCGTCTCGATGGACGTTTCCTGGCGGGTCGGATCGATCTCCAGATAGCGGTCCAGGCAGAAGTCTCCCGCGATCGTCAGCCGGAGCTGCGGGTAGCGGGCCGTGATGGCGTCGAAACGTTCGGGTTTCACAGGCTTTGGAGGGCGTGGTGAAGGTGACGCAGGAAAACCATGTTGTCGCTCTGCACGTAGCGCATGTCACCGCCCATGCGCGAGAAGCTCTTGCAGAACCGCAGGTAGTAGGCCGGGTTGGTCTTGGGCGGTTCGCCCTGGGTCCAATCCCACTGGCCGCCGTCCTGGAGATCCACCACATAGATTTGGTGGCCGGACACTATCGGGCGTCCCGCCTGCAGCCGCAGGTTGTTCACGCAACTCAGCGTCTTCTCGAACACCTGCGGCGCCATGATGGCGGAGCCGATCGAGAGCACCACCCCGCCATCGAGCGTTTCCACGCTGCCGGCCATCTGGCGGAAATCGAGCGCCGCGGCACGGCCGATCACCGCGCCGTTGAACATGGGGTGGTTCGCGATGATGTCGTAGCCAATGCCCGGATGCACGGTGGCTGGCACGCCGTGCTGGAAGGCCTGCGCCAGAATCGAGGCGTGCTTCCAGCGGTGGACTACTTCTTGTCGGCCCGCCTTGAGACCGTGCTGGCGGATGGCCTGGAGCAGATCGCACCGGGCTGGTGCGAGCGGGTCATCGGGGTGTGCACGCAGCGACTCGCCCAGCTCGGCCTCGCTGGGGAGCGTGGTGCCGTCTTCTACGATGTACCGGCCCAGCGAGCGGCCATAACCCTCGTCCCGCAGCCCTCCCGCCAGCAGCGCCAGGTGGATGTTCCGGCCGGTTTCGTCCCACGTGCCAAAGCAGCCGCCCGCCACGTTCTCCTCCACGCTTTCCGTGGATTTGCCCAGCCACGCGTACTCCCAATCGTGAATGGTCCCCGCACCGTTGGTGGCCAGATGGGTCAGCCAACCCTTGGCCATCAGGTCGCCCAGCGTGGGCGCGGCGCCGTTCCGGAGCAAGTGCGCTCCATACATCAGGATGACTCCCGCCTCCCGCGCGCGCGCCGCGCGGATTGCCTCAGCGCATTGCCGGACCAACGCTTGCACGGGTTCCGGGCAGGAGGGCAGGGGAGCCTCTGGCGCGACGAGGACATGGTCCACGGTGGTCAGACTCCGCCGGGTGGCCAGGGGAAACACGCGCAGCCGGGAGAGGTCCAGGGGAGGGGCGGCGGGCGTCTTCATTTTTCCAGAACCAAGCTCAGGAGCGCCTGGGCGTCACGGTAATCGGGAATGACCACATCCGCGCCCACGCCCAAGAGGCGTTGGCGCTTCCATTCGTCCATCTGGCCGGAGCCGTTGTTGGCCTCGTCGCTGGCCACGGCTACCGCCAGACCTCCCACTTCCTTCGTGTTCTCGATCTCCACGTACCCGTCGCCGAAGGAGAGCAACTGGGCACCGGGGATCTGATTCTCCCGCAGGATGCGTTCGATGACCATCTTCTTGGAGA
>CAYYMW010000272.1:0-9730 GCA_964472515.1 uncultured Verrucomicrobiota bacterium
CCCCGAAACCGCCCAAAACCGCCCCATGGTTCCGACTTCGGCACAATCTGTCCCAGAAAAGCCGGAACCTGGGTTTAAGTGCGCTCCATCAATAGGTTAGCATGGTTCCGACTTCGGCTGGACAGATTGTGGAGGCTTCCGGTCGATGGACAAATACGGGGGAAAGTTCCGACTTTGATTTTGAGCGTAAGTGCTTCATATCGCCGATCTTCTCCCCTATTCGCCGCATTTCCCCCCTTGGACAAATAGTGGGGGAACTCCCACCTCCAAGTCCCGGAAAACACCACTTGACACCGGTGTGCGTTGTGTTGTAAATACAATGTAAAGACATTGCATGGGCGAATGATGTACAAGTCAGCAGAGTATGGAGTTCGACTGGAATAGTCCGCCCTTCGAATGTAACGGTTCTTTGACACCACGAGATATCGAAGAGTCCTTCGAGGACCCGTTCGCCGTGAGGTTGTTGCCGGATTCGCCGCGGTTCGCGGTGCAAGCCCGGTTTTTCAACTTGGGGCGCAGCGCCTCCGGAGTAGGGGTGTTCAGTGTCTACCGGGCCAACGGCAAGCAGTTCCGGGTGATCTTCGCGCGATCGTTCACGGACGAGGAAGCGTTCTTCTACCAACGGAAGGTGACGCAAATGTTGGCCCAATAGTTGCGTTCTGTGAGGCAAACTGGTTGGATCAAGGCCGGTAAGCGCGTGACGAAGCGATGAACCTGATCACCAGTTGGGAAGATGTGCCGGTCTTCGATGGCGAAGAGGCCGAGGCGCTCTTCTGGGCAGACACGCGGTTGGACCTGCGGTTGATGGAGTCCTCGGTGGCAGGCAGTTCCGAGGGTTCCGACTCGGTGACGATTACGTTGCGCATGGACCCGCGGATGCTGGCGAAGATCAAGCGGCTGGCCCGCAGCCGCTACCTGAACTACCAGAGCATGATCAAACAATGGCTGAGCGAACGCCTGGAACACGAAGTGCGCGACCGCTAGGCCCGGACTCGAACCGATTCTCGTCGTGACAAACCGATTGGGCTGCATGAAAGAGCAAAGAACAGCGACCGAAGTACCCGCGGGAGCCCCCCGCCGGGCGGGCTTCACCCTGATTGAGCTGCTTACGGTGATATCGATCATGGCGCTCCTGGCCGGCATCGGGGCCGGGGCGGGCGGCGTGGCCTCGAGGAAGATGCGGGAAGCGCGGAGCCGCACGGCGAACGCCAACTTGGTGACCGCCATCGAGAGCTACCGCAACGATTTCAACCAGTATCCGCCCGACCACATCGACCCCGACAAGAATGTCGCCATCAATCCGGCGATCAACCCGCTGTTCTACGAGCTGATCGGCACCATCAGCACCAACCAGGGCGCCAACTACCACACCGTCGACCAGACCGAATTGATCACGTCCGCCACCATCAGGAAGCTTTATGGCCGCGAGGGGCTGCTGAACTCGGTTGACCTGAGCGTGGACCGCAGCCGACGCCCCAAGCACTACCTGCCCAGCCTTAAGAAGGACGACTGGGGAGAGATCGGCCATAAACCGGACATCGAGGCACTGCTCGTGCCCGTCAAGTGGCCCAACGCCTGGCGCAACGTCACCGCCGTGAACGACGAACGCCGCCCGCCGCTGCAAGGCTTTGCGACCGATCAGTACACGATGCAGTTGAACCCGTGGTACTACGTCTCCACGGGTCCGACGAACAACCCGACCGGCTTCGATCTGTGGGGCCGGGTGCCCATCGGCGGCAAGGTACGACTGATCGCGAACTGGAACGTGGCCAGCGAAGTAGCCACCAAGAAGTAAACGAAGCGGAGAAGTCTGTTATGCGACACAAGACACCAAGCGGCGGCAACGCCGGGTTTACGCTGATCGAAATGCTGACGGTGATTGCGATTATCGGCGTGCTGGCAGGCATGCTGATGCCCGCGATCGGCAAAGCGAGCGAGAAGGCCAAGATCGGGATCGTCAAGAAGGACATGCAGGTGCTGATCGGGGCCATCAACCAGTACAACGCGCAGTACAGCCGGCTCCCGGCGTCATTGAAGACGCGGGAATCGCTCAACGACGACGCGAACCCCAACAACACCTCCACCTACGATCCGGATTTCACCTACGGGACGGTGATCAGCGGGGAAACCGACAAGTCGTTGCTCGACAAGAGCGGCAAGGCCCTCAAGCTGGTGCCCCCCCAAGGGAGCATCAATAGGTACCGCGAGAACAACTCGGAGTTGGTGGCCATTCTCCAGGACTTGGAGACGGTTAAGAATGAGGCGGGTGGCGACCGCTTCACCGCCAACCGCAACCACGCACTGAACCCGCAACGACATGCTTTCCTGGACGGCTTCAAGACCCTGGATTACCAGCGCCGCCCCGGCGGCGGAAAGGCCGCCCTCTACAAGCCCGGCGGGCTCGGGCCCGACGGCGTGCTGCGCGACCCGTGGGGCAGCCCGTACATCGTGACGCTCGATCTGAATTTCGACAATCGCTGCATGGACGCCTTCTACCGGCGGGAGGCCGTTTCCCTCCAGAGCGGCAACCTGGGGTTGAACGGGCTCAAGCGAGTGCGCGGAGGCAACAATTTCGAGGCCAACACCACGGTGATGGTGTGGTCGTTTGGCCCGGACGGGAGGGCGGACGAGAACGTCAAGGCCACCCAGGGCCTCAACAAGGACAACATCCTCAGTTGGAAGTAAGGCGGGCCATGCAAACCGTAACCACCACCAGACAGCCACGGCCGGACGCCGGAGCGCAGGCGGGGCGGTTTCGCCGGGGCACCCGGAAAGACCGCGCGTTTACCCTGCTGGAACTGCTGGTGGTCATCGGCATCATCGGCATCCTGGCGGCCTCGAGCATGCCGGCGATCCGCAGCCTGAGCCAGTCCAACACGATTTCCGCGGCCCACGGCCAATTCATGGACGATCTGGCCATGGCCCGTCAATACGCCATGGCCCGCCGCCAGACGGTGTACATGGTGTTCGTCACGCCGATCATGCGGGCTCAGTTCGACACCATCCGGCGCGGCATTCCCCAACCGCTCCAGGCGCAGTACCTTCGCCAATTGACCAATCTCGTGGACCGCCAATACACGGGGTACGCCCTCTATGCCGAACGCAGCGTGGGCGACCAACCGGGCCGATACACCCCGCGCTATCTGACCCCGTGGAAGACCCTGCCCGACGGGATCTACTTCGACACCGACAAATTCGAATTCCGGGAGCCCAAGAACTGGGCTCCCGCCGCGTGGACCGAAGAGGTCACCCGAAGGCACCCCCTGCCCTATCGCAAGTTCCCGTTCCCGAACACGGACCGCGCCTTGCTGGATCTGGAGTCCCGCGACCAGAACGCGCGCCTCTGGCTGCCGTACATCGCGTTCGATGGACAGGGCCGGCTGACCTTCTTCAGTGCCACGGGGGACGAACTGAAGGTGAAGCCGCCGTTCCAGGCGGTGAAACTTCAACGGGGAAGCATCTTCTTCCCGCGCACGACCACCGGGACCGGGGAGTTCGATCCCGACAAGAAAGTCGACATTATGAGGACTTCCCAGACCAACCTGCTGGTTGTCCTCATCGACCAGAACAGCGGCCGTCCCCGCGTGGAAGGCGTCTCGATCAAGTAACATGAGAACGGCACGGGCATACAGAACCGCCACCGCAACGCGGGGTCTGCTTCGCCGCCGGGCGGAGGGCGCGTTCACCATGGTGGAGATCGCGCTGAGCATCGCTGTGGTGGCATTCGCGCTGGTGGCGATCATCGGCGTCCTGCCCACCGGCTTGGACGTTCAAAGGCAGAACCGCGACGACACCATCATCAACCAGGAGACCCAGTACTGGCTGGAGGCGATCCGCAGCGGTTCCAAAGGACTCGACGAGTTGACGAACTACGTGGATGCGATCTTTGTGTCGCACCGGGACTACACGCGCGGAGACCTTTTCAAGCAGCCCTTCCAAGCCGGGCTGGGCTACACCAACGGCCACGGCATCGTCGGGTTGTTGACGCGCCCGAAGTACCTCTGGCTGACCAATATCAGTTCATGGTCCACCAGCCACGTGTTCGAGGCGCAGGCCTATGTGCGCGCGCTGGCGGGCCCGGCGGTGGAGAAGCCCGATCCCCATCATCCCGACACCAACGAGTTCGCGTTCAGCTATCGGCTCACAACCCAGCTTACTCCGGTATCCACGCTGCCCTCCCACTTCACGAACATCACCGATGAGCGGGCGCTGAACGACCTCTCCAGACAACAACGTCTGGACCGCACCAACCAGTACATCCGCAGCCAGTTGCTGGCTCCGAATTTCTACGAACTGAGCGTCACGGTGGAATGGCCATTGTACCGGACGCCCAAGTCCGTGCGGGTGGGCAACAACCGCAAGACCCTGCGCACCATGGTGGCGGGCACTTTGCAGGAAGACCGCCTGACCAACCGCTCCGGGCCGACCACCAACCGCGTGTATTTCGTACGCCCGATGGTCTACCAGCGGAATGAACCGTGGTTCCCATGAAATCCTTTTCCGGCAATGTGAGTCGGTCGCGCCGCCAGCAGGCATTCTCCGTAATGGAGTTGATGATGGCGGTGGGCATCATGAGTGTGATCGTCTTCGCCCTGTATGGGATGTTCGACCACACGCAACGGGCGCTGCGCGCGAACGTCACCCAGGTGGACGTGCTCGAAGGCGGCCGCGCGGCAATGGAACTGGTCACGCGGGAGTTGTCCCAAGTGGCGGCCAGCGGGACCTCGAACTGTGTGAACCTGCTCGTCGGGCTGGCGCCCAGCGGAAGCCGCACGCCCAGCCTTTATGACGCGTGGTTTGTGCGGAACGACCCGTACCAACCGCTGCGGCAGGGGTTGCTCGCGGCCAACACCATGCGCACGAACCACCGGTACGGGGTGTACTACCTGCGACGGGAGAACCGGGACTACTGCCCGAGCGAGTTCTGGCTTTACGATGCGACCAACGGCGTCGGCACCCTGGGCTATTTCCGCAGCGCCAACAACCTCCCGGCGGAGTATCTGGGCTCGAACTTCCCCTTTGCGGCGGTGGCTCCCGTCATCCGGCCCAACCCCACTAATTTCGCGAAGGTGGCGGAAGGGGTGGTGCATTTCCGCGTGACGACCTTCGACGCGGCCGGGCGGCCCATCGACTGGCGCTACCACACCCAGTACACGAACCTGCTTTTCGAGCGCTTTGGGAAGGGCGTGTTGCCCTACTTCGATGCCCGCGAAGAACACTGGCTGGGCGGACCGGAATTCACCACCGAGAACCGGGTGAGGTTTGTCGGGCCGGGCCTGCCCGCCTATCTGGAGGTGGAACTGGGGGTGCTGGAGCCCAAGACACTGGAGCAGATGCGTTCGATCGCGGTGGGAGCCAACGCGCAGGTGCGCGCGGAGCGCTTCCTGAGCAACCACGTGGGGCAGGTCCATCTGTTCCGCCAGCGAATTGCGATCCGGGAAGGCGGACAACTCGGCTTGATCTCCGAACGCTAGGCAACGGGATTTGAGGACGGCAATGAACAGAATGAGACAACGTGGCGTCGCGCTGGTGATCACCTTGGTGATGCTGGCAGTGGTCACTTTCATGGCGATCACTTTTCTGGCGGTGAGCCGGCGGCAGCGCACCTCGGTCAGCGTGTCGGATGAGCAGACGAGCGCCCGCTTCATGGCGGAGGCCGCCTCGGCGCGCGCGCAGCGCGAACTGGTGGTCCGTTCCTTCACGCGGGGCAATCTCACCGCCACCGAACTGCTGGTCTCGACCAACTTTGTCAACCCCTGGGGTTTCGACGATACGATTCGGACCTACAACGAGGCCAACGTGGGCGACGAGCCGAGGTTTCTGCCGGCGCGCTGGGACAAGTGGTGGCTCCAAAACCTGTCCAACCTGCGGCTGGACCCGCGGGCCCCGGTGTTCGTACGGACCAACTCCACCAGCCCCAACACCGAAGCCCGGCATTACCTGGACTTGAATCGAAACGGCATCTTCGATCCCAACGGGTGGCTGCCCGAAGTGGTTCGCAACAATCCCAACGATTACCGGCTCCTGCGGACCAACGGGGCGCTCGACACGGTCTCCCTGCAACCCTTCCAACTGCAGTCGCGCCGGTATCCCAACGGGATGTACCTGAGCAACTTCTACGTCGGCGACCCCGAGTGGATTGGCGTGTTGCAGCATCCCGAGTACCCGCACTCGGCCACCAACCGGTTCGTCGGCCGCTACGCGTTCCTGGTCATGCCAGCGGGCAAGTCTCTGGACTGGAACTACCTTCACAATCACGCCGGCAGCCCGCTGGACGAACGAATGGTCGAACCGCGCTTCTCGCGCAACCAAGGCGTCGGGTCGTGGGAACTCAACCTCGCCGCCTTCCTGCGCGACCTCAACACCAACTGGTATGGACTGGGCAGTTACCGCTATACCAACACCGCGCTAAGCCTCGGCCCGACCGAGAGCGGCGCCGCCTTCTACGACGCCATGCGCGTGCTGAAGTACCGTTACGACGGCGCCTACACGCGGACCAAGCTCGCCTCGGCGGATCGTTACTTCACCAACGGCGCCCGGGTGTTCCCCAACGACGACCTGGACGGCTACTCGGACGGCCCGTTGCAGGTCCTCCCCGCGAACAACTACGATGAACAGAACAACCGCCCCGACGACGCTCTGAACCGGCCTTGGGCGGGCAGCCGGAACCCCAACGCGATCGAGGGGTTCGACCGCCTGTTCGACACCAACCTGGTGGGGCAGCGGTTCGTTTCCGCGCTGGTGCAGAGCAATTACTCCAGCTACGACCGCTACACCTTCTACCGTCTACTGGGCCAGATAGGGACCGAATCCGCCCCGGCGGACAACTACTGGCGGATGCAGACCACCCCGCAGGATCTGGAACGGTACATCCGGGTGCAAGGCCGGGATTTCCTCAACTCCTGGCTCACCAACCGGGAGAAGATCAACCTGAACTACAACAACGTGGGCCGCTACGTGAACGGGAACTGGGTGCCGCTCACGTCGACCAACCTGCACGCCTGGGACGCCACGAACTTCTTCCTGATCGTGGGGCATCAATTGCTCCGGTCGCAGTTGAGCGCGATCACGGACCGCACGAACCTCGCGCTGGTGACGAATTTCTTCACCTTGGGGGGCAACCTGGTCCGCACCAACCTCGACATCGACAACATCGTCGTGTGGCGTGAACTCACCAACGCCAGCGTTACTTTGCATGACGTCACGAATCGCTTCGGCCTCCTGCCCCCCACGAGCGAGTACTCGCCCACCCTGCACCGACTCCTCCAGTTGACGGCGAACCTCTGGGACGCCACCACCAACCGCGACCCCGCCCGGCCGTTCATCCCCACGGTCTTCCGGCCGTTGTATGGCGCTCAACCCACTTCGGGGAGGCCGACGAACATCTTCATCCGCGGCTATGCCGAGGTGACCAACGTCAGCATTCTCAAGCAGGTCGCGCCCCTCGATCTCCGCCGCCCCACCGACCGCGAGGCGCTGCGCGATCAGGTGATCAATAATCCCAACGCGGTGGTGGTGGTCTACGATGTGCCGTTCGTCATTGGCGCCAAGAAGGGGCTGCCCAACTTCAACGAAGTTTGGATTCAGAACGTGGCGCAAGCGGCTCGCAAGATCGAACTGCGCAAGAACCGAGCCAGCGATCTGGGGCCCAGCCATACCAACCTGATGTACCTGCTGTCCATCTCGAACACCTTCGGTGTGGAAGCATGGAACTCGTACTCCCGCCGGTTCGACCGCGAGTTGGACCTGCATGTCAGCGGGGATTTCATCGAGAACCTGGCCGTTCCCAACGCCGATGGAACGGCTGGACGCTCGTACTACGCCGCGACCTCGACCTTCACGACCAACATCTCGTTCAAGTCTTGGCCGGCGAACGCCTTCAGCAGGCCGGTCTACCAAGCCATTCGGTTTCTGCCCAACTCGGTCTTTAACCCTGCGATCGCCAACCACACGCTCGGCATTCCGTTCACGGCCGAGACCACCAACGAATTCTTCGTGCCCAATCAAGGGTTCTACATCCCGAACTGGAAACTCTTCGTTACCAACCGCATCTACTACACCCTCACCGACCGGCAGACCGGCCGCCTGCTGGATTTCGTGGCCTTGGGAGGCATGGGAGCGGAACTCGCCATCACTCAAGAGTTGCCGGGTCGCCCTCAGGTGGTCGGCGGCACCACCGGCAACGACACGACCACTGAGTTGCCGAACATGTGGCTAACCAACCGCGTTACGGCGGGTGGAACCAACGTGCCGACCCAGGGCGTGTTGAACCAAATCTGGCTATCGCTCGGGCAGCCTCGGGTGGCCAGCGAGGCGACCTGGCGGAATTGGAATCTCGGCTGGACCCAAGGGCGGAACAAGGACAAGAGCATCGATCTCCTGCGCGTGTTCTGCGGGCTGACGCCGCTGACAGCCACAAACCAACTGGAGCGGCTGCAGCGGGAAGCGGCGGCGAATCTCGCCCACCAGACCGGCTATACCCCCACCCGCAAGATCTACCAGAACTGCTCTTGGCAGGTGAACGACCCGCTGGTGCACTACCATCTTCAGGACCTGCTCGATCCGTTCAATCGGCCTGGGGATCCCATGAGCACCAACCAGATCCGCTTCGCATCGTCGATGACCGTGTCGTTGACCAACTCGAACCTGGGCCTGACCAATAACCGGTACATTCCGTGGGGCGGCAATTTCTACAGCACGACAACCAACAATGTCACCAATTCTTACGTGAAGGACCCGCTGATTTGGGGTTCGGACGACTGGGATTTTCCGACCAACAAGTTCCCGAACGTGGGTTGGATTGGGCGGGTGCATCGCGGCACCCCCTGGCAGACGGTCTATCTCAAGTCCGGCATGGGAAACCCCACCAACTGGTATCGCTGGTCCGGCAGTTGGGGCACGCATCCGACCAACGACTGGAGTCTGGTGGATTTGTTCACCACGACCTTCAACGACAACGGAGTGCGCGGGCTGATCTCGGTGAACCAGACCAACTTGGCCGCCTGGTCTGCCGTACTAAGCGGCGTGCCGGTGTTGACCAACCTCTCCGCGCGCTCAGCAGCTCTGGTACGCACGAACGGACACGGTGCTTATGCCTCGATCTTGATCCAGCCCGCGGCCGACGCGCCGCAACTGCTGGAGATCGTGGAAGGGATTAACCGCACGCGCAATGAATTTGGAGGCGCTTTCAGCCGGCTGGGCGGAATCCTCGCGACCCCGGAACTGACCCGGCGATCACCTTACTTGAACCCGAACAACGTGATGACCGACGCGGTGCTCGAGCGCATCCCACAGCAGATTCTGTCCCTGGTGCGCGGGGATGAACCCCGGTTTGTGGTCTACTCCTTTGGGCAGACGCTGCGCGAGGCGCCCGGCTCCGTCTATCTCGGGGCGGGGCCGTACAACCAACTCTGCACCAATTATCAAGTGCGGGCGGAATATGCCACGCGCACCGTCTTGCGCCTGGAAGGTTCACTCAACGAACCGCGCTTCGTGGTCGAGAGCTTCTCCGAGCTAAAGGGTGACTAAATGATGGAAACGGCGGCCTTCCAACGCCGGAAGGCCGGACATGCGCCCCGCGCCGCAGGGCCGGGCCATGGCGGGCAAAATGCTTTAGATTGGCTGGTTTATGAAGGCACGAACGTGGTCGGTGATCAGTCTGCTGCTCTTTGCGGCAGCGATCCTCTTCTGGCTCAAGGGCAACGAGCATCGCCCCCGTCAGGGGTCCCTG
>CAYYMW010000273.1:0-9725 GCA_964472515.1 uncultured Verrucomicrobiota bacterium
AGTCTGACGGTCATTGGCTCGCGCCTTTCAATCCGTCGGCTCCGGCCTACTCTACTTTGGAGTGTGATCCAGCGTCCATCCGATTCTCCGGTCGGACGCGAAGGTGAGGGCCGCACCTATGCCGTTACCGGGAACCAACCCTCTGTCTGCTTGGCGCGTGACTTTCACTCCAACCTCGGGGCGTAGTCTATGCGTACAGGGCGATTCGCATGTCTGCGTGAGAGGTCATCAGCGATCGCTTGCAGTAACCGAGCTTCTGGTGTCCGCAGCGTGACGGTGTGTATCAGGAGAACGGTAGCCCCATGTTCAGGCGAGGACAACACTTGGCCTGGCTCGATATGGTTGGAACGCGCGATGTCGACGAACTCATCCAGGATCTGCCTTGACTCGGTGAAGTCCCGGCCGGTAGGGACTTTGCTGGCAAGCAGAAGCAGCGCACCGCACAGGAGGGCAAAGACAAGAAACCCTCCCGCAACTCCAATCAACATGCTCTTCATTGACCGGCTCAGCTTCATGGTGTCATCGGTGCATTAGGCTTCAATCGCATGGTCATGTTCCGCCTCACCCGCGCCGTCGAGTCCAAGCTTGCCAATCACGTCGTTCATGAACCAGGGCGTGAGTGGACTACGGGCCTACTCGACCGTGACGCTCTTGGCCAGGTTGCGGGGTTTGTCGACGTCGCAGCCGCGGGCGACGGCGATGTGGTACGCGAGCAATTGCAGCGGTACGACGGTGAGGAACGGGGTCAGCGCGTCGATGGTCGGGGGGACGAAGATGACGTCGGCGGCCTTGCCGGCGAGCTTGGGGTTGCCCTCCGTGGTGACGGCGATGATAGGGCCCCGGCGGGCGCGGATTTCCTCGAGGTTGCTTTGGGTCTTCTCGAACATGCTGTCGAGCGGGGCGACGACCACGGTCGGGGTGGCCGGCTCGATGAGGGCGATCGGCCCGTGCTTCATTTCGGCCGCCGGATAGCCTTCGGCATGGATGTAGGAGATTTCCTTCAGTTTCAAGGCGCCCTCCAGGGCCACCGGGAAGCTGTACTGACGCCCGAGGAAGAAGCATTCCTTGGCGTCGGCGTATTTCAGGGCAATCTGGCGGATGGCTTCGTTCTGATCGAGCACCTGCTGGATCTGATCGGGGAGGGCTTCCAAGGCCCGGATGAACTGGGCGCCACGATGGTTGGCGAGCATCCGCAGGCGGCCCATGTAGAGGGCGAAGAGGGCGAGCACGGTGATCTGGGCGGTGAAGGCCTTGGTGGAGGCCACGCCGATCTCCGGCCCTGCGTGGAGGTAGATGCCGCCGTCGGCTTCGCGGGCGATGGTGCTGCCAACGACGTTGCAAATGCCCAGGACCTTGTGGCCACGGCGGCGCGCCTCGCGCAAGCCGGCAAGGGTGTCGGCGGTTTCGCCGGACTGGGTGATGGTGAGGAGGAGGGTGTTTTTGTCGAACGGGGCGTTGCGGTAGCGGAACTCGCTGGCGTACTCGACCTCGGTGGGGAGATGGGCCATTTCCTCGAGCAGATACTCGCCCACGAGGCCCGCATGCCAACTGGTGCCGCAGGCCGCAATGACGATGCGGTCGACGGCCCGGAGTTCGGCATGGCTCATGTTGAGGCCGCCGAACCGCGCGGTGGCCTCCTCGCTGTCGAGCCTGCCCCGCAGGGCGTTGCGCACCGTCTGGGGCTGCTCGAAAATCTCCTTGAGCATGTAGTGCGGGAACGAGCCCCGTTCGGCCGCCTCGGGGCTGAAATCCAACTGGCTGATCTGCACCTTGGCCTCGCCCGTCTTGAGGCTCTGAACGTCGAGACGCTCCTCCGTCAGGAGGACAACGTCGTAATCGTTGAGGTAAATGACCTGGCGGGTGTGGTTGACGATGGCGGCGGCGTCGCTGGCGAGGAAGTGCTCGCCTTCCCCGATCCCCACGATCAAGGGCGAGCCGCGCCGGGCGCCGACGACCACGCCGGGGTGGTCCTGCGACACGACCGCGATGCCGTAGGTGCCGGTCAGCTCCGGCAGGGCGGCGATGACCGCCCGGGCCAACGGGTGGAGACCGCCGGAGTCCGCCGGCAGCCGGGCATAGTGGTCCCCGATGAGATGCGCCAGGACCTCGGTGTCGGTGGAGGACTTGAAGGTATGCCCGGCTTTGAGGAAACGCGCCTTGAGGTGGTCGTAGTTCTCGATGACCCCGTTGTGAACGACGGCGATCCGCCCGCTCTGGTCGAAATGCGGGTGGGAATTCTCGTCGGAGGGCGGCCCGTGGGTGGCCCACCGGGTATGGCCGACCCCGCAAGCCCCCTCGACCGGGGCCTGTTGCAGCAGGGGCGCCAAACCCTGGTCGATCTTGCCTTTCTTCTTGCGAACGACCAGCTCGCCCTCCTGCAGGACCGCGATGCCCGCGCTGTCGTAGCCGCGATATTCAAGGCGCCGCAGGCCGTCCAGCAAGAGGGGCGCGGCCGCGCGCTTTCCGACATATCCCACAATCCCGCACATAGGCTTGATTAGACAGGTAGTTATCCACGTGGCGCGCCCCATGCCACCCACGGAGTTCGCGTCCACACCCGCAGCGTACCCCTCTTCGGAACGGGCATCAAGCGCGGGCGGGCCAGCGGGCCAGCTCGCGCTGGAGGCGTTCCACCGGCAGGCCCACGACGTTGCTGTAGGAGCCCTCGATCCGCTCGACGATCATCTCCCCGTGCTCCTGGATGGCGTAGGCGCCCGCCTTGTCCAGCGGGTTTACGCGTTGGAAGTAGGCACGCACGGCGGCAGGCGACAGGGGACGGAAGAGCACCTCCGTGGTTTCGGCGAAGGCGGTCTGGTGGCCTTGCGCGAGGCAGACCAGCGAAACCCCGGTGACTACCTCGTGCCGCCGGCCCTGGAGGGTCAGGAGCATGCGCTCCGCCTCGACGAGGTCGGCGGGCTTGCCCAGCAGGTGGTTCTCCAGACACACCAGCGTGTCCGCGCCCAGGACGAGGGCGTGGGGGAAGCGGCGGGCCACCTCGCCGGCCTTGGCGCGGGCGTTGAGCAGGCACACCTCGGTGCCGGGCAGGCGCGGATCATGCACCTCAGGCACGGTGGAGGGGTGAACCTCGAAGGCGATTCCCATCTCCCGCAGCAGCACCTGGCGGCGGGGCGAAGCCGAGGCGAGCACCAGGGGAGGCAGGCCGGCAAAGGGGGATTCCATGGCTGGCGGCGACCAGCGGACGCAGTTCGCGAAACCGGGCTAGTAGGTCCCGCCGATCACGGCCTGGACGTATGGGGCGCCGTCCCCGTTGAGCATCAGGTGCTGATCGAAGTACTTGAACCGGCGGTCGAGCACCCAACCGCCCTCGAGGGTGAGGTTGAGCGCCGGGGAAAAGAGCCAGCGCAGGCCGCCGCCCACGCGGAACTCCCGGTAGGAAAGCAACGAGTTGTCGAGTTCGGGCCGGCCGTGACGCCGTCCGAAGTCCTCCGCCACCCGGAAGGTGCCCCCGACGAAGTCGGCCCCCACGAAGCCGGCCCAATGGGTGGAGAAGGCGTACTCGATCCGGGGCCTCGGGGCCATGAGGTAGAGGGTGCCGTCCTCGGAGAAATTCCAGCGCAAGCCGAAGCCCCCGAGGACGGGGTATTCGCCGCGCGGATCCACGCTGACCGCCGCCATCAGTTGCAGCGCGGGGCTGACATTGTAGGCGACGCTCACGGAGGCCGGCAGGTTGACGTCATCCCAGCGAACCTCCTCGAAATCGCTGTAGATGCCCGGGGAGAGGTCCACGCGCAGGCTCCAATCGCGCGCGAAACTCCACTGATTGCCCAGCTTGAGGGCGGTGCCGATGAGGGTGTTCGGCATGAGCGACGGGTTCGGCGTGCCAAAGGAGAAGCGCTGCCAATCCAGCCCGGCGCGCCAGGCGTAGCGATCGCTGGTCTGGAAATTCGCCACCGCGCCGGCGCGGGCATGAAGCAAGCTCAGTTTCCCGAGTCGCTGGTCGCCAACGGTGACGTCGCCCTCGCCGCCGTACGAAACGGTGCCGTAATAGTCGACGCGATAGCTGTCGGCTGCCACCTCATGGCTGGCGGTTGCCGGATAGCTTTGGGCATGGAGGACGCCGAGGCTCCCCAGGACGCCGCCCGCCAGCCAAGTCCAAACCACGTTGTAAGCGCGCATGAGGGGCTAATATGGGCATCCCTCCGCCATCTGCAAGCGCGGAACGGCCGCGTGGACAGGGAAGGGATGGGCAATCTGAACCCGGGTGGAGCTGGTTCGACGCGAGCCGGAAACTGTGCTATGGTGCCGCCATCGAACCACTGCCAGAGCCCATGCGTCCTCACGAGCACGACGGCGGAAGGCGACGCGGAACGCGGAGTTCCGGGGAATCCGCGGGCCGGGGTTGGCGGGTCGGCGGTTCCAGGGCGCTGAATGTGCTTGGGTTGGCACTGGTGGTGTGCTTCTTCACCGGGTGCGCCTCCGCTCCGAGTGCCTACCGCAGCACCGCCGGAAACCAGGCAGGCCGCGCGCCGCGTCCGCTGGTTCAGGGGAGCCTGGCCCGGCCGTCCCCGCCGCGTGCGGCGGCTCCGGGGGAGGCTTGGAGCGACGCCATCCAATCGTGGCTTGGGACCCCCTATCGCTACGGTGGCACGGATCGCCGCGGAATCGATTGCTCCGGTTTTGCCCGCCAGATCTACCTCGAAGTGGCGCGAGTGAATCTGCCTCACCGGGCTGCCGACCAATACCGCTTGGGACGCGCCGTTACGCGGGCCACTTTGAGGCGGGGGGATTTGGTCTTCTTTGCCGAGCCCCGCCAAGGCGTGACGCATGTGGGAATCTCTTTGGGGCGGGACGACTTTGCGCACGCCAGCACGAGGCGCGGGGTGATCATTTCCTCCCTGCGGGAGGCCTACTACTCGAGCCGGTTTTGCGGCGCGCGCAGGCTGGTTGACTAGCCTGGAAGGCCTCGGCGGCGGAAGAGCGCCTGCCGGTTCCCGCTATTCGGCGACCGCCAGATTCATGTCAGGGGTGTAGAAGAGGATGCGACCGCAGTTGGGACAGACCATGACCTCCTGGTTGCCCTGGCTCGAGACGACGATCTGGGTGGGCAGCTTCATGTGGCAACCGCCGCAGGCACTGTGGTCCACCCCCACGACGACCCGGCCGACCTTGCTTCTCCGCAGGCGTTCATAGCGAACGCGCAGGTCTTCATCCACGGCCTGGGCCAGACTTGCGCGACCAGCGGTGAGGTCGTTCATTCGTTGGCTGAGGTTGGCCTCGCGTTCCGTTAGGTCCTTGAGTTGGCGGTCGGCTTCGGCCTTGTGTTGGGCGGCAAGCTGGCTGGCGGCATGTGCCTCTTTCTGAACCTGTTCCGCTTGTTCCATGAGTTCGAGTTGGCCGTCCTCGAACTTGGCGATCTCGGCCTTGCACGTTTCGATTTCGTGGGCGAGGGCGCGGTACTCCTCGTTTCGCTTGGTCTGGAATTGTTGCAGGGCGTACTTCTGAATCAACTGCTGCTTCTCCTCGACGTCGACCTCCAGGCGCTTGCGGTCGCTCTCCAAGCGCTTGAGTTGGTCCTTCGCTTTGGCGAGATGCTCCTGCGCCTTGGTCAACTTGCCTTCGATCAGCGCTCGCTGGGGACTGATCGTCTCCAGCTCCTGTTGGAGTTGGCTTATCTTCTGGTCGCGATCCTGCAAAATGAGCAGATTCCGAATCGAGTCAAGCATGCGCTTCCTAATCGTTGGACTGACGTTATCGGTGTCTGCTCCCGGCGTCAACCCGCGTCACAGGGCCGCTCAGGCGTCCTTGTGCCCGGGATAGGCCATGGCCCGCCGGCCATGGACCGGGTTTCAGTGCAACGAAAGTCCGTATGTCGGGGGGAGCGGACCTTGGTTGGAGCCACGGATCGGGCCAAGGGGAGGGGGGCGTTTGCCCGGGAGGGTTAGGCGAGGGTCGCGGTGCGAGCCAAATTGTAACGCACATGCGGCTTGACGGCAGGTAATGAAAAGTATAAACATTACTTCACAATTGCATTACTGACCGGCACGGGAATACCCCGACGGCTTCGCGTGGTTTTCCGTGACCCGGGCTGCGGATGACGGTGACCGAACCTAAGTGCCTTGCGTAACGTGATATGAAAACCTCTCCAATCCCCTGCTCACTCCCTTCAGGCCGTTGGTGGCGGTGGCTTGCCCCCGGTGCCTTGACCTCCCTCCTGCTGCTCGGTTCGTCGGGCCTTTCGGCCAGCGCCCGGGCGGACTCCACCCGCGTCGCCGATCCTCAGGACTTGGCGGACCCAAGCGGGGACGTACGCAGTATTCAAGCCTATGTGTTGGGTGATTCCCTGGTGCTCACGATGTCGGTTCAGGGCTCGGCGTGTCCTGCGATGGAGCAGACGGCCGACGGGAAGGTGAATCGCTACTATTACCATTGGATGCTCGATACCGACAACAACCCGGCGACCGGACGGAGCAACGCGGAATATGAGGGCACCCCGACGGGGGTGGTGAAACCCGTTGGCGCGGAACGGGTGGTGATGATCGGATGGCGCGACGGGAAACCCAACGGGGTGGAAGCTTACGATCCGGCGGATGAGGATCATCCGCTGGTGTCCAACTTCCCGTTCCAGGCCAGCGGCAACACCGTCAAGGCGGTGGTTCCGCTGGCCGGACTCGGGCTCGTGGCCGGCCAGACCATCGCGATCTCTGCCTTCCAGGAGGGCGCTTCGGACGGTTGGGCGGTGGATTGGATGGAATCTGCCAATCTGACCCTAACGCCACTGGAGGTTCCGATCGCCAGGATCGCCGATGGGGCGGATTTGGCCGATACCAGCGGTGACATTACTTCCATTGGAGCGCACGTACTGGGGGACACGCTTTTCCTGTCCATGACGGTCCAAGGCGCGGCTGCCCCTTCCATGGAGCAAACGCCTGAGGGGAAGGTCAATCGGTACTATTACCATTGGATGCTGGATACCGATAACAACCCGGCGACCGGCCGGAGCAACGCGGAATACGAGGGCACCCCGACGGGGGTCGTGAAGCCGGTCGGGGCGGAGCGCGTGGTGATGATCGGATGGCGCGACGGCAAACCCAATGGCGTGGAGGCCTACGACCCGGCGGATGAAGACCATCCGCTGGTGTCAGACTTTCCGTTTGAGGCCAGTGGCAACACGCTCTCGGCCGCCATCCCCTTGGCTGCGCTCGGCTTGAGCCTTGGCCAGACCATCGCGGTTTCGGCCTTCCAAGAGGGGGCTTCCGACGATTGGGCGGTAGACTGGGCGGAGTCCACCACGCTGACGCTCAGCGGGCCGGAGGTTGGGATCGCCCGGGTCTCGGATCCGCAGGACTTGGGGGACACCAGCGGGGACATTCTGGGGATCAGTGCCTATGTGCTGGGGGATTCGCTGCAACTGGCCATGAGGGTCCAGGGGGCGGTTGGTCCCGCCACGGAGCAAACGCCTGAGGGGAAGGTCAACCGGTACTACTACCACTGGATGCTGGATACGGACAACAACCCCGCGACCGGCCGGAGCAACGCCGAATACGAGGGCACCCCGACGGGGGTGGTGAAGCCTGTGGGGGCCGAGCGCGTGGTGATGATCGGTTGGCGCGACGGCAAGCCCAACGGCGTGGAGGCCTACGACCCGGCGGATGAGGACCATCCCTTGGTGACGGACTTCTCGTATCAAATCCGTGGCAACTCGGTGAATGCAAGCATTCCGCTGACCGCCCTCGGGTTGACGGAGGGGCAGACCATCGCGGTTTCGGCCTTCCAAGAGGGGGCTTCCGACGATTGGTCGGTGGATTGGATGGAATCGACCAATCTGACGCTGAACCCGCCGAGCACGGGGCGAATGAAGATCGACGGGGCCTTTGAGGACTGGAATGAAGCGGCTGCGCTGGGCGGGGTGGCCCAAGTGGATGACCCGGCGGATCTGGGGGATTCGAGCGGCGATATCAAGCGCATTCAGGCCACGGTCGAGAATGGCAACCTGTTCCTGCGGATGACCGTAGCGGGGATTGCCCTGCCGACGGTCGAGCAGACCCCCGAGGGCAAGGTGAACCGCTATTACTATCACTGGCTGTTGGATACGGACAACAACCCGGCGACCGGGCGGAGCAACGCGGAATACGAAGGCACCCCGACGGGGCTGCAAAGGCCGGTTGGCTCCGAACGCATCGTCATGCTGGGCTGGAAGGATGGCGCCCCCAACGGTCTCGAAGTCTATGACCCCTTGAATGAGGATGTGGCGTTGTACAAAGACTTTGCGTACAAAGCCGGGGGGGATTCAGTCGAGGTGAGCGTGCCGTTGACCGCCTTGGGCTTGGTGGAAGGGCAGACGATTGCGGTCTCGGCGTTTCAGGAAGGCGCCTCCGATGGCTGGGCGGTCGATTGGATCGAGTCTGCGGTTTTCACTCTGAAAGAGGCTGCGCCCGCCACCTTTACCTTGGACCACACCTTCGCCGGGGATGCCTACGGATACGAGATCGTCGTACAGGATGGGGCAAACCAGGTGGTCGCGCCGGAAACAGTCCAGGTTACCTTGGACGGGGGGGTGGTTGCCTCCACGGTGGCGAAGGTCGGCACTACGACGCGCATCACTGGAAAGCACGCTTCGCTGCTGGCGGTGGACAGTCTCCACAAACTCAACCTGGCGCTGAAGGCCAGCGGGGCCAACCAGGCGAAGGAGTTCGTGTTCAAGATCAGTCCGTACACCCTGCTATCCACCCTGACGAGCCTCAAGACCCTCGATCAGAGCAAGACGGGCTTCGTCACCTACACCACGCAAATCAGCCAGGATCAACTGGGCGGGGGCGTTTGGAGCGTCCACAGCAACGTGGCGGAGGTGGCGGAGCGGCAGCTTGCCGGACAGATGGTGGACGAGAATTCGGGTCAGCAGTTCATTAACGAAGCCGCCCAGGATTGGACCAAATGGCAGAGCGTTTCCAACGTGGTCCCCGGCGTCATCAACTGGTACGAACTCGCGCCCGACCAGCAGGCCAGCCTCAACTTCCCCAATGATGAACCGATTCCCAACCTGCCCGGCAATGCCAGCGTCGTGGGCGGGGATGTCATCGAAATCCTGACCTACCTTGGCTTGGAGGCCGGATATCACAAGCTTGGATTGTACACCGAGGGCGGTCACAAGGTGAATGCGGGCCTGTCGCCGGCTGATCCGGTGGTCAGCCTGTTGGACAACTCGGGTGGCATCGAGCGGGTGCCCAGTTATTACGGGCGCAACCAGTTCTTCGACGTGGTGGCCCCGGAGGCAGGCTTCTACCCGATCCGGTTCGTGTGGTTCCAGACCAAGCGCAATCAGGAAGCCGGGCTGATGCTCGAGTTGTTCTCGGTGAAGGGCCAAGCCTTGCATCTGCTGAACCGGAGCGACGATCCGGACTCGATCAAGGCCTATCGTGCGGGGGTGCTGATCGGCCAGGCGCCGCCGCCGGCGGCACTCAAAGTGCGCCGCGACGGCGGCAACGTGGTGATCGAGTTTACCGGCACGCTGCAAGTCGCCGACAGCGTCACGGGTCCGTGGACGGACGCCGGGACGCAGAGTCCAGCCACCCTGCCCGTTACCGGCAGCGCCGCCAAGTTTGCCCGTTCTCGCAACTAAGTTCCTGCGGTTGGTTTGTCCACAACCGCCCGCCGCCCCTCCGGGGGTGGCGGGCGGTTCTTGATTCCGGTGGGCCTACTGCTCGGACCGCAGGATAGCCTGCACCGCGCCGAGCCCAGCATGGCCGGAGGATTATCGGTGAAGGTAA